>JAJDEH010000313.1 GCA_029259935.1 Planctomycetota bacterium | reverse complement strand
CGGTCGCCGACGCGATCCAGCACGTCCACGAAATGGGTCTGATTCATCGAGACTTAAAGCCGGCAAATATTCTCCTCGATGAAAAGAACCGGCCCGTGGTCGTCGATTTTGGCCTCGCGAAACAGCTTTCGGCCGACGACCGCATCGCGACGACCGGAGACATCATTGGCACGCCAAACTATATGTCTCCGGAACAGGCCGGAGGAAACTCGGCAAGCGTCGACACCAGATCCGACATCTACTCACTGGGCACGATCATGTACCGCATGCTGGCGGGAACCGTGCCCTTTGACGGCAAGGAGATGCCGCTTCTGGATCAGGTGCGCACTCGCGACCCCACACCTCTTCGTCGCATCAACCCGAAGATCCCCCGCGACCTGGAAACCATCTGCCAGCACGCGATGCACAAGGATCCGAATCGGCGATTCCAGACGGCGGGCGAACTGGCCGAGGATCTGAGGCGATTTAGCCAAGGCCTGCCGATCAAGTCGCGGCCCATCACCACGCTGAAACGATGCACCAAATGGATTCAGCGGCACAAGCCGCTCGCCGGGGTTGGCACTCTCGCCATGATCGCCATCGTTGGGTTCATCTTTTCTGGGCTCATTGCGAAAGGCCTTCAGCAAGAGAAGGGGAAGCTGGAGGGAGAACTGGAAGAAATTCAAAATCCCCGCGTTCTCGTGAGTATTACGACCGAGCCGCCCGGGGCAAGCGTCACCTTCACGCCCCGAGACGCCGTCACCTATCTCCCGCTCGAAGACGCCGAATTGCGACCGCCGGGCACGACGCCGATTGCTGATTTTCTCCTGCCTCCAGGCTGGTACCGGGTTACCGTGGTCAAGCCGGACCATGGGTCGCATGTCGTGGAGCGATACGTTCCGGAGTCCGCCACCGAGGGTTCTAACGCGTTGTATCCGCACTTGCGTTGGCAGTCGCACGAGGACGGTTCGTTCAAACTCTGCAAAGTGATCATCCTTGCCGACGCGGAGGTCAAAGAGGGGATGGTGCCCATCCCGGGTGGTTCCTTCATGGTTGGATGCCAGGTTGATTCTCTCGAAGGCGAAGACGATCCTCTCAGCCCTCACCGACAGAAAGTGCCGGACCTGTTCATCGATCCCCACGAGGTGACGTGGGGCGATTGGAAAGCTGTTTTTGGCTCTGTTCCCGAAGCACTAGAAGAGCGTGTCGCGCGGATGGGAGACAAGGCACCCTGCTCGTTCGTGACCTACAACGGGGCACTGTCCTACGCTGAAAGAGTCGGAAAGCGTCTGCCCACGGAATTCGAATTGTTGTGGGTGGCAACCAACGGGGGCGAATCCAGATTTCCTTGGGGAGCAAAACCCGACCATGTTGACGACTGGCCGTTGGATGTCGTGGGCCGTCCCGAATTTGATCAAACCTATCGTTGGGACCGTCCTGTTCACAACCTGTTCAGCAACGTGGGAGAGTGGACCGTTACTCGCCCCTATCCCTATGCGGCCCTGGCTCCCGAGCAAATGAACGACGACAATGATCCCCATGGTTATAGGAATAAGCGATTGGCAAAAGAGTATATTGAAAAATACTCTCGTGGCAGCGTGATATTTGGCGCGCCTCGGTTGTTATTGCAAAACTCCCCTGGACCAATCCAATGGCAAAAGGGGCCGCTTTGCACGCGCACAGGCGAACCAATAACCAGCCGTAATCGGGCGATCGGCTTTCGCTGTGTAAAATCCCTGCCGTAGTGGGATAACGCCGCTCTACGCATCCACGATCGGGTTCTTCGACACCAAGACGCAGTGCTCCCATATGGGGTCGCCGATTTTCGTGAGTCCGGATTCAATTTGGACGCGATGGATGTAGTGGCTATCCCCTTTATCCGGTCCGGGCATGAAGTTTCTGAAGGTGCCGTCGGGCAACTTATGCATCTTGTGGCCCCGACGTTGCATTTGATATCCAATCAGCAACGGCTGGGTACCTGGCGAATTGGCGCCAACAATCCGGACAACTCGAAAGTAGTAGTCCGTTCCCTCGTGGTTGATCACGAACCATCGGTCGCATCGATTGACCTTGCCTCCTGCATCCTTGAATGCAACGGAAGGATGGGGAACTCGAAAGTTGCCCCAGTCTTTGGCCACCGTCTTGTTCGGATGTTCGCCCTCCCCGGGTCGGCCATGAGGTTTTCGTCGTAGGGCAAACTTCTTGAGCCGATGGTCTGGGTCCCGCGAGAATTTGACCTGTTGCTCGGGTTTGGCTACGGGACCGATTTTAACCCAACATCTTGAAAACGAATCCACGATATCAAGAAGTGACAGGTTGATGGGATCGTTACAGGTGCCGGGGTCGGAAGTGCATGTCCCACCCGTGGTATGAGGACGGTTGGAAGACATTAGTGCTTCAAAACATTCCTCGCCGAATTGGCTATCGAAGAAGTCTCCGCAGTAAGTCCATTCGTTGCCGAACTGTGTGTAAAGAGATTGCGGGCAAAAGTGCGACGACGACATTGCGTGGCCTCCGATCTCGTGGTGTTGAACAAGTTGCCTTGGAGAGTGGCCTACGCTATCGGCTTAGAGTAGATGGTGACCACACGCTCGGGCATTAGATTCCGTCTACCACTATCGATCGCAAGTTTTGGAGCTGAATCCAAAAAAGGTACGCGAATACACTCCACAGAGTGGCACGCCACTCCGCGAGAGGGGACTGGCCGGCGATTGGTCATCTTCGCCGTAACCATGCCAATGTGGCCGATATCGAATGTTGAACGTCGCTTGCTTAGGTTGCGTCAAATCATGGGTGGATTTGCCTGAGCCTTGGATGGCCTTGCGACATCAACCTGGGCAGCTTCCGATCAGATTCAAGCCACCTGGAGAAGTTTGTCGGCAGGATATTTCGAGACGTGACGTCGACAACGTAAAACGAGACCTTCGGGTTGTTGTTGAGATCGCGCCACGCGCGCGCACAAAATATAAAAAGATGTCGTGCGCCCAAACCGAATAGATCGACCACGTCGCAAGAGCAAAAATGACGGCATGTTTCGATGGCCGCGCAGGGCGGAATCCAAATCCGGCCCTAGTGCTTTGTGACGGCTAGGAATTAGGGTTGTGTGCCACTGGCTCTACCAGTGCAGGTAACGAGAACAAGGTCCAACTGCACTGGCAGAGCCAGTGGCACCCGAAATCTTAGCCGTCACAAAGCACTAGGCTCAATCGATTGCGCAGCAGCGATCAGCGACCTAATCGCGCACGTGCAGGTCAAAGTTGCGGGTGGCAACTTTTGAATCGCCGTCTTCCTCGCCGATGAAGAACAAGTTTTTACGCTCGGCCGATTCCATCGAAGCCAACAGGCTGCGTCCTTCCCATACGGCCAACAACACGGAAGCGACAAGCCACACCACGGCCGCGAGCGTCCCGCGCTGCCACCACAGGAGCAAGGCCGGCAGCGTGACCACTCCTGCCCAGACAGTTGCGTAAATCCAGCCCTGACGCGAATTCGGAACTAGACCCCAATGAAAGACCCTTGTGAACCATTCTGATTTGCCAAACATGTTCCGTGTTCCTCGTGAAATGGTTTTTGCCAGGGTTGGGTGTGGCGATAGGGAACCCGCTCTTCCCGAGGCGGCGTCGGGAGAGGAGATTGCCGCTACAACAAGTCAATTCGCTGATTTACTTGGATTATTGGAAACTTCTTCCAATAATTCAAACCACTTCGCAATACCCGCAGCAAGTCGCTTCGATTCGTCAGTACCAACCCACCCCAAAGAGGGGCCACCGCTTCTCATTGCGCCGCTTTACAACCACACAAGCCGGACTAAACTGGCCCATTTCCCCCAGAAGAACACACAATGCCTCCAATTTCCAGCCAGCTACTCAAAGGGCAAAAAGCACTCGTGACCGGCGCAAGTTCCGGCATCGGCCGGGCCATCGCCATCGGGCTGGCGGAAGCCGGCGCGGATGTTTTGGTCAACTATGCGTCGAACGAGTCGGGTGCCCAAGAAGTGGCGGCTCAAATCGAAAGCGGCGGACGACGGGCGACCGTCTTTCAAGCGGACGTTTCGCAAGAAGACCAAGTGCTGGCCATGTTCGAGAGAATGCTCGGCGATTTCGGCACGATCGATCTCTTGATCAACAACGCCGGCTTGCAACGTGACGCGTCGCTGGAGGATATGACGTTGGAACAATGGAACAAAGTGATCGGCGTCAATTTGACGGGGCAGTTTCTGTGCGCGCGCGAAGCGGTTCGTGAGTTCAAACGCCGTGGAGTGGTGGAGAGCGTGTCGCGCGCTGCCGGCAAAGTCATCTGTATCAGTTCGGTTCACGAAGTGATTCCTTGGGCCGGACATGTCAACTATGCCGCATCCAAAGGGGGCGTCATGCTGCTCATGAAGAGCATCGCTCAGGAAGTGGCTGCGCATCGTATTCGCGTCAACAGCATCTCGCCGGGTGCCATCCGCACACCGATCAATCGCGAGGCGTGGGAAACTCAGGCAGCGCATGACGATCTGATGACCTTGATTCCTTACCAGAGAATCGGCGAGCCGCGGGATATCGCCCAAGTCGCCGCGTGGCTGGCTTCCGACCAAGCCGACTATATTCATGGCACCAGTATCTTTGTTGACGGCGGCATGACGCTTTATCCGGGATTCGAAGACGGCGGCTAGTCCGCTTGGAAACCACACGACGACGCGACCCGGCTGCCATTTGAACGAACTGCGTTATAATTGCGGCGGTTAGCCCGCGCTTGTTCGCAATTGAATTGAAGAGAGGCCGGCAGATGAGAATTGCAGTGCTGTGCAGCGGCGGTGACGCGCCCGGAATGAACGCCTGTGTTCGAGCGGTCGTTCGCACGGCAGTTACCGAAGGACATGACGTCGTGGGCATTCAACGCGGTTACGCGGGGCTGTTGAAGGAAGACCTCTTTCACAATACCGCGGGCGAGCCGCGCATGACGATGCAGTCCGTGTTTCACTGGTCGCAGTCCGGCGGCGCATTTCTGCGCAGTAGCCGGAGCGACGAGTTTCGCGCCGAAGATGGATTGCGAAAAGCGGCGGAAGTACTCAACCGCTTGGCCATCGACGCGCTAATTCCCATCGGCGGAGACGGCACCTTTCGGGGCGCGGTGGCCTTGGCCAATCATTGGAGCGGCCAAATCGTCGGCTGTCCCGGTACGATCGACAACGACTTGCAGGGAACCGATTACACGATTGGGTTTTCCACCGCGGTCCAAACAGCGGTCGAAGGGGTCGACAAGCTGCGCGACACGGCGGAAAGCCACGAGAGAATGTTTCTGGTCGAAGTCATGGGCCGCCACAGCGGTTACATTGCCGTCCATACGGCGCTGGCAACGGGGGCCGAAGTGGTTTGCGTGCCCGAAACGTCGACCGACATCCAGCAGATCATCGAGCACGTTCACAAGGTGAGACAGCGGGGCAAGCACTCGGCGATCATGATCGTGGCCGAGGGTGACGAAGGAGGCGGTGCCCAGACACTGAACGAACAACTGTTAGCGGCAAACTGTCCCTATTCGACCCGGATCGTGGTGCTGGGACATCTGCAACGTGGTGGAAATCCAACGCCGGAAGACCGCATCTTGGGAAGCCATTTGGGATACGCCGCCGTTCGATCCGTCGCCGACGGATCTACCGGAGTGATGGTCGGCATTGTCAATGGCCGCCCCCTATTAACGCCCTTCCCTGAAACCTACGCCCGTCATCGCCCGATTCCAGATTACCTCTTAAATCTCGTCGCTTCGTTCGAACGATGATGCGTCCAAGGACGCGACTCCATTCTCCTTCTTGGCTCGCGTCATGGCGTTTTCGCGCGCGATGTGCATGTAATCGAAACGCGCGGTGTGGGATTTAGAACGAGGCTTCGCCCAGCGATGGGCCGCGATCTTGGCCAAGATCTGTTCGGCCACCGTGATCGTCCTGAGTGCCTGCTGCCCCGAGACACGGGGAGATCTTGCATGGTTGATGCTTTCGGCGAAGTCCCGCTGCTCGTCCAAGATCGCGTTGGTGCCTTCAACGCTGATTTCTTCCAGCTTCAAATATTCCGCAAAGAGATTGTCGCGGGCGAACGTTCGTTGATCGGGCGTGAAGCTTTCGAAATCAATCTCGCGACGAAGCAACGGTTCGCAGGGATGAACGACCTTGGCTTGGTGATTCCCAAAGTCGATCGAGACGAATCCGTTCTCGGTAAAAAGCTGCATTTCGCGTTGATTGACGAAGCTGCAACGCGACGCGGTAAGGTTGACAACACAGCCGTCGTCGAACTGGAGCCGCGCCTCGGCGATATCCTCATGGCCGCCCATGACGGAAACGCCGGTGGCCCGCACGTCGACCAATTCACTCTCCACGAGCGAAAGTACGATATCCAAATCGTGAACCATTAAGTCGAGGACGACGCCGATATCCGTGGAACGAAACGAATAGCCGCTAGTCCGCTTGGCCTCGATATATTTGACACGCTCCAGATGTTGGCTGACGGCCGCCAGCGCGGGGCTAAAGCGTTCGACGTGTCCGACCTGCAGCACGATGTTTTGCTGGCCAGCGGCTTCGACTAGTTGCTGGGCTTGCATCACATTCGGCGCGATCGGTTTTTCGATCAGCAAATGGACGCCGCGCTGCAACAACTCCATGCCTACTTCGTGGTGATATTGCGTCGGCGTGGCAATGACGGCCGCATCCATGTCGCCGACAATCGCGGCTGGCGTGGCAAATACGGGAACGCCGAACTCGCTGGCAACTTGCTTTCTCGCTGCTTCATCGGGATCGACAACGCCGACCACTTCAAAAAGATCCAGCGAGAGGGCCAGCCGAGTATGAATTCGGCCCAAGTGGCCCGCACCAATAACAGCCAATCGCAGGCGTTTCACGCGGCTCTCCTGCGCTCCCTCGCGCGTCCGTGGCGGCCTTCTTGTTGGTCTTCGATGAAGCTGATTAGATGGTTCACCGAGGGCACCAAATGTCCGCCCGAACGAAGAATCTCGCGGGCGTTATTGAGTCCCACTTTGGAACGGTAGATGAGCTTGTGTGCTTCCGAGAGTGCCCGGATCGAATCGGCGGAAAAGTCGTTCCGCTTCAAGGCGACGACGTTCACGCAGCGAGGCCGAGCGGGAATGCCTTCAACGAGCATGAAGGGAGGCACATCGTTCGAGACTCGGGCTTGGCCGCCAATGAAGCTGTAACTGCCCACGGTCGTATAGTGATGAATTGCCACCGCGCCGGACAGCGTGGCGTCGTTATGGATGTGGACGTGGCCGCCCATCAGAGTTCCGTTGGCGATCACTACGCGGTCGCCCAAACGGCAATCGTGGGCGACGTGGCAGGCCGCCATCAGATAGCAATTGTTGCCGATGACCGTGACGCCATCTTCCTTCTTCGTGCCGCGGCTGATGGTAACCGTTTCGCGAATGATGTTATTGTCGCCAATGACAACTTCGGTGTCTTCGTTGCGGTAGCTCAGGTCTTGAGGTTCGCCGCCGATCACCGCGCCGGGGAACAAGTGATTGTTTTCCCCAATCGTAACTCGGCCACGCAGCGTGACGTTGTTTTCGATAATCGTTCCCGAGGCGACGGTCACCTTGGGTCCAATCACGCAAAACGGGCCGATATGCACATCCGGAGCGATTTTCGCTCGAGGATCGATTACGGAATTGTTGGAAAAATGCTTGGACATATCCTACGCCGTGCGACGCAATGTTTCGATGATCTGTTCTTCCGCCAGCAGCACGTTCACGAGTTCCGCATTCAGACGATGCCCGCTGCGGTGGGCGATGAAACGTCCCGCCAAATCGCAGCCAGCCAGCGCCAAATCGCCAATCAAATCAAGTGTCTTATGACGTACACACTCGTCCTCGAACCGAAGTTCGTTGTCGATGGGACCCTCTTCGTCATAGATGAGCAGATCCTGATGCGTCACGCGGGCTCCCATTCCTTGTTGCTGGAGCCACTCGGCTTCGGCCTTCAGCAAAAAGGTTCTGGCCGAGGAGAGTTCCTGCTGAAACGATTCCGTTGTTACATCAAGTTCCAACGTTTGACGGCCGATCGCCACATTCTCGGAAAATTCCAGCCGATATTTGACCGACATGGCATTGGTGGGCGACGGACGCGCTTCGACCCAACAATCTTGATCGCCGACGCGAGTCACTTCGGTAACCACAATCCGTGGCTGTTGAGCTTCTTGTTCGACGATGCCCGCCTTGAGGATCGCATCCACGAATGCCTTGCTTGATCCATCGCACCCGGGCATTTCCTGGGCATCGACCCACACCTCGCAGTTGTCGACGCACATCCCGGCCAGCGCGGCCATGATGTGTTCGACCATCTCGACCGTGGTGCCGTCCGCCGTCAAATTGGTTCGACGAGGGACTTCGATACGGTGCTGAACGGTGGCTGGAATCTTTCTCGGGAAATCGAGATCGCTACGAACGAACACGATTCCGCTGTGGGGCGGCGCCGGATGAAACTCGACGTTTACATCGTGGCCGCTCCAGTATCCAAAGCCCTGAACCCGAGCCACATCCGCGAGCGTACGTTGTTGACGTAAGTAGATCAAATCAGACTCGTCATCATCAAGTGGAATATCAAGGCCTTCCGCGGAGCGTCGCACGGAACCAACCACTAGCGCTGTTGACCAGGAATCGCCGGACCCGCCGCGGTCTTGGGATTGACCATGTCCAAGATCGCGTTGGTGATGTCGCGATTTTTGTGATAGACGATACTGGCGTTCACGCCGGCGAGGATCTTCTTGGGATCTTCGGCGGTGATTTCTTCGCTGTTGAAACGCAGCACCAGATGGACGTTGTACTGCTGACAAAAGCGTTCCACCGCATTCGTGATTTCGGCGTACGTGTTGAAATACAGCTTGGCTTCTTTTTGCACGAATTCCTTGCGCTTGAGGCCCGTCTTGACCTGCAAGTCACTCGTGGCTTGGGCGACCTTCGCTTCCAGGCCGTTGTATTCCGGACTGCCGCTCTTGTACGTCTTGAGTTCGCTTACCATGGATTGAATTCGTTCGCGTTCTTTGCGCAGCACGCCCTCGAACGCTTCCACTTCACTCTTCATGACTTGGAGCGAATTCTCGAAGCCGGCGTGGCCTTTGAAGACCTTGCCGACATCAAGGACCACGACGCTGGTGCCGCCGCCTTGGGCGTAGGCAGGGATAGTAAGCAAGCAAGCTGCCAGTGCGCTGGCGGCAGTGATGAAAAGACGAAGCGAGATTCTCACCTTGAGCACTCCTTTGCTGGATCTTGGCCGTCCGTGACCTGCGGCACCCAGTCCTTGGGTAAACCGCTACAAGTTGTTTAATCGGGATCTTTTCCCCAGAACATTGGAAAAAGTCGGAGCATTGTGACGAGAAGAGGAAAATTGGTAAAGATCAGAAAATCGGCGAGCATTAGTGCGTTTTTTGTGGGGCTGGCGGCGGGCACTCTATCAGGGTTACTCGTCGTCGAAGTCGCTTTCATCAATCGACCGACTGATCTCCATGGGCTCGGGGACGGAAATTCGCCGGTCGTCTCGCATTTGTCGCGTCAATTGGCGATAGCGTCGGTAGAAGACTCTGGAAATCCATCCTAGGTAGGCGTTCAGGCCGACGGAGCCAAACAGCAACAAGGAAGTGATGGCCAGCGGGGTCCAAGGGCGGTCGGCCTCGGTGCCCGTGTCGGTGATCCCGGACTTCTCCTTCTGGCCAGCTTCGGTGGATTGTTGATTCTTGGCGTCGGCAATCTTGGCATCTTCGGAAAAGGAAGTTTTCTGAAATCGCGGAGGTTCGTCCGTGTCCAAGGGACGCAGCGGTTGGGTGGCGACTTGGACAGGATGTGAAAATGGATCCACCTGCCGGCGGGTTTGCGGATCGGGATCGGGAATGGGCGGTTGCGAAGGCGGTACCTTGCCGCTCGGGCCAGACGGGGAAAAGTCATTCCCGCCCGGCTTCAGATTGTCGATCGGAGGATCGAATGCGCGATCGCGGACCGCGTCGTTCCCCAGGCCTTCAAGCACTTTCAGATCACGCGGATTCGGCAGGGGGGGAGGGATAAAAGGCTTGAATTCACCCTCGCCATTGTTGCCTCCCGGCGGGAGGTTGCCATTGGGCCGAAGGTGGCCGTTCGGCGGAATGGTCGAATCGGTTAGCGGCGCTAGCGGTGGAAACGTATTGGGATTTGTCGGGGGAGGCTGTAAGAAAGGGGGTGGCGATTTGGGTGCGTCGTCCGACAGCGGTCCACCGGCGGGAAATGAGATCACCGGTTTTCGAAGCGGCGGCAGCGGTTGGTTTCCAACCACGATTCGCAGGCGGCCGCCACCGCGCAGCTCGTCCGGGATTTCGTTGATGATCGGCTCGCCGGCGGCAAAAGCTTCCAGCAATTCCGGTTCGACTCGCACGATGTACTCGAAGTCGCCGTTTTGTGTCGCTTGCACCCCCATTTCAACACCAAGGGTTGCCGTCACGATGAGAATTGCCAAACCATTCATGTCCAACTCCTTTTAGACCTTGACGCAACCTGGGCGGACCGCACATCCTACTGAGTTGCCTTGCTTTGCGTAAATAGCGACGTGCGTGTTTGACGCTGTTTTCATGCAACCGCGGAACGGCACAGACCTTTTCGTCCATCAAGCAACCTATTATTGAATACGAGTGCCAGGTTCAGAAAAGCCAGTCGTGGATGGAATTGAAAACTAGCTAGCAAGTCATGATGGGAACTGCCGGGTGAAGAGAAAGCCTAGATCCACGGCGTCGATGCTGTTCTTTACCGCCAAGATCTTGATCATCGTCTTGGTGGTAATCGGTGTTAGCTACACCTTCAACAAGGCGCTGCGTGACATCGAGAAGGAGGGCTTTTCGCTAGCATCGGTGGACTTTCGCTGGATGATTGGGGCGGGCCTGGCGTACCTGGTTGGCATTGCCCCGTCTTGGCTATTTTGGCATCGCACCATGCATGCCCTGGGTCAGTCGCCGACTTTGTGGGAGTCGTTTCGCGCCTATTACATGAGCCATCTCGGAAAATATGTCCCAGGCAAGGCGATGGTGGTCTTGATTCGAACGGGTGCCGTTCGCAGCGAACGAACCGATACCACGGTGGCCGCGTTGTGCGTGTTTGTCGAGACACTGACCATGATGGCGGTCGCGGCCTTTGTCGGCGGGGCGACTCTCTGTTTCTTTTATCGCGACAAACCGGTGCTGTTGCTGCTGGCCGCCGGGTTGATGATCGCCGCCGGCGCACCGACCATTCCGCCCGTTTTTAGAAAGATTATCAGAGTCTTGCGAATCAATCGTCTGAAGCCCGACATCGATACCGCACTGGAAGGATTGAGCTACCGTCACATGCTCACCGGTTGGATTACGATCGCGCTGGGGTGGCTGCTGATCGGGTTCAGCATGTGGCTATCGCTGGGAGCTCTGCCCGATGGCCCGCCGCCAATCGCCGACTTCCCACTGTTGCTGGCCTGCCTATCGCTGTCGCTCGTGGCGGGCTTTGTTTCGTTCATCCCCGCTGGTGTCGGCGTCCGTGAGGTTATTACCAGCGAGTTGTTGGAACGTGGACTCGGTTATGCGCCTCTAACGGCTTTCGCGTCGGCGATCGTGCTGCGACTGTCGTGGCTCATGTCCGAGATTGTGATTTTGGTTATCCTGTATGTTGTGTGGCGAGTTGGCAGAGGGCCGGCTCCGTCGACCCAGCCCGTGAAAAGCCAAAGTTAAGTCAGACTGCCATGCTGTCGATCGTCGTGCCCGTTTACAACGAAGCGGAAAGTCTGCGCAAACTCCACGAAGAGCTGGACGCGGTCGCCGCCGAGCACGGCTACGAACTGGATATCATTTTCGTCGACGACGGGTCCACGGATGATTCGTGGGAGACCATCGAGAGCCTTTCGGAAAAAGACGATCGCATACGCGGGATCCGCTTTCGTCGTAATTTTGGCAAAGCGGCGGCACTGAGCGCCGGTTTCAAGGAAGCACGTGGCGAACTGGTCATGACGCTGGATGCCGACCTGCAAGACGATCCTAAAGAGATTCCGCGTTTCTTGGCCGAGATGGAAGGCGACGTGGACGTCGTCAGCGGCTGGAAGAAGTTGCGCCACGACCCGATTCACAAGGTTTTGCCGTCGCGGATTTTCAACGGCTTGGTGAGCTACATGACGGGCGTCAAGCTACACGATCATAACTGCGGTTTCAAATGCTACCGCCGTGAAATCTTTGACGAAGTGCGGCTGTATGGCGAAATGCATCGCTTCGTTCCCGTGCTGGCCGCCGCGCGGGGCTGGAAAGTTGGAGAAATCGTTGTCGAGCATCGCCCACGGGAATTTGGAAAATCCAAGTACGGGTTTCGGCGATTCATCAAAGGTTTTTTGGATCTGCTGACGGTCTATTTCCTGACGGGGTTCGGCCAACGGCCACAGCATTTATTGGGCACGCTGGGTTTGCTGTTCTTTATGCTGGGGACGGGCGGGTTGTTACTGCTGACTGCGGCCTGGGTCATCACCCGTGTGGCCTACGAGCCTAAACTTTACGTACATCTGCACGAGCGGGCCGTTTTTTACTATTCCATCGTGGCAGTACTGCTCGGCGCGCAGTTGATGTCGATTGGCGTGATTGCCGAACTGATCACCGCCTTTTATGGTCGCGAGCAGCAAACGTATTCGATCAAGCAGCGCACGTAGTAGATCACTTTCGCCGAAAGTGACACGGCCCGACCCCCACAAACAACCCCAAGGCAAGGGGGAGAAACAGAGAAGAAAGCTCATGCGGAAAAA
>JAJDEH010000312.1 GCA_029259935.1 Planctomycetota bacterium | reverse complement strand
CCCCGGCTGCGCCGACCCTCCCCGAGGGAGGATGAAGTGCGCCCTCATACGCGATAGCGCCGCGGTTCCATCCACGCTCGCGGGCCACCTCTGCTCTTTGGCAGCCGGGCAGTCCTCATGGAGACTTACTGCTGGAAGTTCCGGTCCACGGTATATTTTTGGATGGCCTCTTGTTGCCCAATGATGTCATTCGCAGAATGCCAAGTGGTATCCCAGATCGTCTTTTCCAACATGTGCGCAACACTGCACGTCCGGCCAGGGAGCCTGAGTTGGGATAAGATACCGAAGCCGGGTATGCGGCCAAGTGGGACAAAAGAAGAATTCGCCGGAAGATTGGCACCGTCCGCCAGGCTCGCGCGTCAGCGAGAACAAGTACTCGCCAAATGTGTCGGCCCTTTGCGGGTGCCCCATGATGCGGTGGTCGGGGCCGACGCGCCCATGCTCGCGCGGCACGTCGTTGCAATAGTAGACAGGCTCACCTCCACCCATGCGAGCCGCCAACCTTTGATCGAAGTACAGAATTAAGTCGCCAAGGTGCGTGAACACTGGGTTCTGTACTTGTACGAATTCGCCTTTTTCCTTTCCCGCTAGGAACGAAATCGCACTCGGTTTCGGACGCCAAACCAGCACTCGGTCAGGGGTTACGCTAAAACACTCGATCACGACTCCCGCCGCTTCCTCTAAAGGCAGCTTCGGTGATTCTAACGGGCCCCTGTCGCACCAGATGGAACTATTCCGTGAAGGGTCCGAGGGGACCTGGATGGACACCTCCCAACGCCCTCTTTTCTTGAGAAATATCCGCGCATCAGACGGCAGCTCAAGTTGGCTGACTCTTCCTCCGTAACGCTCGCATGTCGCGTTGACATTGATATCGTAGTTGATCGTTCGATGAGCCGGGTGGGCCTTATCCTCTGACGTGAAAAACGGTCCGAGCCGGCTGAATAGGTCCTTCACGGAAGAGTCAAACCCTGCCGCCTGACGGATTGTGCAACCTTGTAGGTCACTTAGCTCTCGAATCGCGCTCGGTAACTCAGTTCTTTTGGGTACTTTGGCTCCACCGACCATGATGGGGATAACGTGACATTCTTCATGCCGCGAAAGAAAGAGCGCCGTCTCCAGCTCAATTCGAACCCAGTCATGTGAGTCCCGCAACCGGGGCGAATTCCAGTTGCGACCAATCAGCGCCAGCACAACGTTCGCCTGCCTAAGTTTGTCTTCCAGATATCCAGGCCACCTTCCACCGGTCGGAATATCGAGCGTGTCCATGAACACTTGCTCGTCACCGAACTTATCCTTCATTTTTCGGCAAAGTTCGGTGACATAATCGCCATCCGCACGCCTATAAGAAATGAATATTCTCGACATTAATCGGGCCCCTCGGGAGAATTCACTGTTCGGACAGTATGCCGGATGCACGGGTACATTACAAATAGTGATCCGCAAGACGGTTGCAGAGACAGAAAAGAATGACGAGCACTGTCGTCCGGTCGGCGGTTAACTATCGTCGGTTGCTTTCTTGACGTCTTGCTTGCTCATGAACGACATTGCGCTGTGACGCACGGTAAACACAATCACATCGGCATCGTTCACATCAGCATCGTTGATCGTGAACAGAATGCGAAACGGCCCATAGAGTTTTTGATGAATCGCGACGCGTGAATACGCATCTTCAACGGCCTTGGCACACGATCCCGCTGAGTGCTCCATCCATTCCATTTGCTCAGCTAAGCCAGCTATCCAGTCATCCGGATTGCCCGGCCCGTGTTCGTCGATGTAATCGTAGATGCCCCGGACATCACGAGCAGCCTCATCCGAAAGCTGAACGTTATATCGCATGCTTGTTGCCAATTTCGGCGAATACTTCACGCCAGGGGCGAGTTCGACCAGCTTTCATATCCGCTATTCCACGTTCAATGGCTTCTAGAGACGCTTGCAATTCGTCATCCGTCCCCACGCCCATCATTTCACGAAATACGTTCACTGACATCAACACGAAACCATCGTCGGTCTGGACCATGCCGTGATTCGCGTTGACCGCTTCTTGCACGTCACTTGGAGTCTTCATGCTCAACACCTTATCACAAGTTCGTTGGGGCCCAAACCAAAACATACACTCTATTTTATGGTGAAAGGCCGCTTGAGGCTACGATGATCGATTCACCGGCAAAATCTGTTCGTTACTGCATTGAGTTACCGAACGCCGATGGTTGGCAAAGATGACACCGGTGACAAGGCCATTTCATCCGCGATCGCGCTACGATTCCATCCGGCTTCGGTGATCGAGCCGAATGACAACAACCGCAGCGGCAACAACATTGGCAAAGTTCGCATCGGCAAGACTCGCTAATCATCGCGCCATACGTCGAGGCCCTCGGTCTTGGCGTGGGACTTCGACCGACGCGCGGTCTCTTCCTTCAGCAGCATTTCCTCGTAGATCTCGTCGGCAACCGCATCGGCGGGCAGGCTGGGATCGCGCTCGAGTGTTACCGTATGAGACTGCACCTCTGCGCCGTCAACGACCAGCGTGACGCGATAGGTGCCGTTGGGAACCGGACGTCCCCTGCCGGTGCCGCGAAAACCGGGAGGAGGAGTGGCTCGACGCGCGGCACGAATCTGATCCTGCGACGGAGGAGTCGAGTTACCTCGGCTTGCCGGTTTTTGGGGCGCTGCTTTCGGCTCTTCCTTTGGTTTTGCTGATTTTCCTTTCGGCGGCTCCGTTTTCTTGGGCGGTTCCTTGGATTCAGCGGGCGAATTTTGGGAAGGCGCTTTGTCTTTCGAATCGCGCGGAGGCGGTTTATTCTGAGCGTTCGGTTTGGCCGGCGGACGGACGGCTGGTGTACCGCGGGGAGCGGGCGCTCGTTGCTGGGGAGCGGTCCGAGTCATGTTCCAGGCCGTTCGATGTAACCCCGGATCGACCTTGCCTTTCAACTCACTGACAAGCTGGCCTTCGATGTTTTCGATTCGCAGGCTGACGCTTTTGGCTTTCGCCGGCAGTGAATACCACAGTTGCGCCCCTCGCGGCGGGTTCTGGGCAACGTAGCGGCGATTCGTGCGGCCTCGTCCCGGCGCGGCACGCCAGCGCAGGACGTCTTTGGGGTCATGCAGCGCGATCTTCTTCGTCACATGCTCTGGTTTCAAAGACCTCAATGCCGACACATCACAGGCCCACAAACTGCGGCCATGGGTTGCCAGCACGATCTCTCCATTCGTCGGATGGATCGCCACTTCGTGGACCGCCACGGTGGGCAGTTTCTGATTGCACTGCGTCCAATTCTGTCCCCGGTCGATCGAGACCCAAAAGGCAAACTCCGTCCCTAGGTACAACAAGTTTTCGTTGCGGATGTCTTCCCGCAGACAACGTGTCGAGCCGCGTGGCAGATCCTTATGCAGCGGCGTAAACGTCTCGCCAAAATCTTCCGACACAAAAGCATAGGGGTTGTCGTCGTCGGAGCGATGGCCATCCAGGCTCACAAACACGCGTCTGTTGGCAAAGCGGCTGGCTTCGATGGTGGCGACCCACCGCGGTCCGGGCGCGTTTAGGTTTTCGGTGATGTTGTTCCACTGGCGACCGCCGTCGCGCGTTACCCACAAGGCACCGTCGTCGGTGCCGGCGTACATCACATTGGGGTCGCGAGGCGATTCCGAAATTGCGGTCGCCGAGCCGCGTTTGGTCAGCGTGATTTCCGGCGAGATGGCTTGCAGGTTGTTGCCCCGGTCGAGCGACCGGAAGACATAGTTGCCGGCACAATAGAAAATCTTCGAATTGTGGTTTGAAAGAATAAAAGGTGTGTTCCAGTTAAAGCGATACGTGACGCCATTCACTCGCGGCGGCCGAATCGAGGCGCGTTCACCGGTTTTCAAGTGACGACGGCCCATCATGCCGTTCTGGCTTTCGAAGTAGAGCAGATCCGGATCGTTCGGATCGACTCGGCACACGAATCCGTCGCCGCCACTGACCGAAATCCAATCTTCATTGATCGCTCCGCCCGCCCGGCTAATTGCCGGCCCGGCCCACGAGCCGTTGTCTTGCAAGCCGCCCACCGCCCAGTACGGCTGTTTGGGAATGATGGCTGCGTGATAGAACTGGCCCACCGCCGCGGTATTAATGTGATCCCAGTGATCGCCGTAGTCATACGTGACATAGAAACCGCCGTCGCCGCCGGTGACCATGTGACGCCCGTCGTTGGGATCGATCCACAAGTCGTGGCCGTCGGGATGAACGCCGCGACCGAAGTCCGGAGTGAACGTGATTCCACCGTTCTTGGAACGGAACTGGGAAACTCCCATCACGTAAACGCGCTGATCGTCACTCGGATCGACCCGAACAACACTGAAGTACATCGGCCGTGAATTTAGAGAATTAACTCGCTGCCACGTTTCGCCCGCGTCGGTCGACTTGTAAATTCCGCCGTAGTCACTTCCCTTCGCCCCCTGCTGATCCTGGATGTTGGGCCGCTGGCCGAACAGGGAATAGGTATAGGGCCGGTTTCCCGATGCGCTGCGACGGTCGCCAAGCTTGACCTCGATGTTCTTGGTTTCCTTGCCCCGCTGAACGGCGACTTTCATGATGTCGTCGGGCTGCCGGCGGCGAATCTCGTTTACCAACCCTTGATAATTGGCGATGTCCTTGCCGTCGATCTTCTTGACGATGTCGCCCGCTTTGAGCCCGGATTTTGCCGAGGGGCCACCATCGGTGATGTTGGTCAGCGACGCGCCGCCACCTTCCGCGTTTTCGCCCTGAATCCCCATGAAGGCGTTGCTGCGGGCCGGCGGTCGTCGTTGGCCCGGCCGCTCTTCAACCGTCACCGTGACGTCAAGTGATTCGTCACCGCGTGTCACCTGAAGCTTCAGCTTTTCGCCCGCCGCCGCTTCTTGCACGCGAGCGATCAGTTTCTGGTAACCCTTGGGGTCCTTTCCCTCGATCTTGCTGACCACGTCGCCAACTTTCAATTTGGCTTTGGCGGCCGGACCGCCGTTGATGACTCGGGTGAGTACGACTTTTCCCTCGCGGTCTTCGCCAGCCACGCCAAGCCAGACTTGGGGAGCTTGCTGCGCACCCGGACGGCCCGCCAATTTCGTTTCGATCGCGATTTCTTTGTCGCCCCGTTGCAGGGACAACGCCACCTTGCCGCCGACCTTCTTCTTTTGAAGTCCTTCCAATAACTGATCGAATTTGGTGATCTCCTTGTCATCCACTCGCTTGAGCACATCGCCGACCTTGACGCCCGCTTTGGCCGCCGGGCTGTCGGGATAAATCTGAGTAACGACGGGCTTGCCATCCTTGTCGGTACCGACCGCGCCGAGAAAGGCGGCGAACGGTTTCGGTCCCTTGCCGATATCTTCGCAATCGATGATGGCGTAAATCGTATGCGGCGATTTTCGTTGCCAGTCGAGTCCGATGCGGCCGGTCATGCCGGAAGGCAGTCCCTTGTCCAGCTTTTTCCAGTTCTTACCGCCGTCCGTTGTCTTATACAACCCGGCGCCGGGTCCCCATTTGCGAATCGGATCGTAACTGTCGATCCCTTCCGGCCGAGGTTCACTGCCCGGCCAGGCGTCGAAACCGTCGCGCATGCGATCCCACATGCCGGCGATGATCACTTCCGGATTCGTCGGGTGCATGATCATGTCGATGGCACCCGTATTGTCGTCGACATACAAAACCTGTTCCCAGGTCGAGCCGCCGTCGGTGGTCTTGTAAACGCCGCGTTCCCGGTTCGGGCCGTACAGGCGTCCAAGAACGCCAACATAAACGACATCCGTGTTGTCAGGATGAATCAGAATGCGGCCGATCTGAAAGCTCTGTTTCAGTCCCATGTTCTTCCACGTCTTGCCGCCGTCGATCGACTTGTAGACGCCGTCGCCGTACGACACCGAGTTGCGAGGATTGGCTTCGCCCGTTCCCACCCACAGGACGTTTCGATTTTTCGGGTCCGCCGCGATGCAGCCGATCGAAACCGTGGCTTCATGGTCGAACTGATGCTCCAACGTGATGCCCTGATTCGTCGTCTTCAGCAAGCCACCGGAAGCCGTCGCAATCCACCACAGCGACGGGTCCTGATCGTGTACGACGAGGTCGGTAATTCGACCGCCCATATTCGCCGGACCCAGCGATCGCCAAGGAATGTCCCGCAGCCAAGCCGAGTCGAGCTTTAGACTTGTCGGCCGCAGCTTTTGTTGTCCAGCCGGACGGCGCTGCCCTGGAGGATTGGGCTTACTCGGTTGGCCTGCTGGCTGCTTGGTTTCGTCGTTCTGCTTCGCGGCTGACGGTTGGTCAACGAGCGACTCGATCTTTTTCCCCAGCGCGTCCAGCTTTTCCTCGATCGAATCGAGCCGCTGTTTCGTCGGGTTTTCTTTCTTGGTCTTCTTGGGTTGCTTTTTCTCTTTCTCCTCCTTCTTGTCGTCCGGCGAGCTGTCCTTCTTGTTGGCTTCGTTGGTTGACCGCGCGTCGTCAGCCAAGGCAGCCTCACCGGCGTTGAACAGCAGACCGGGTATCAACGCAATCGCGAGTGCTGGAATGAACAATCGAAAATTGGAGAAGTCGACAGATCGCATCGCAATGACTCCACGGAGGGGAATAAGAAGAGTGTTGGGACTATATTCTCGATGGCTGCTCGGCGATAGTCAACGCATTAGGCCCCCGGAATTCCCTGCCGCGGGTTCCTGAAACACCCGACGCTACTCACCGCCTCCGTTGGACGGCTCGTCTTTCTAGGTGATAGAATGAAACGCCGCCACCGAGCCTCTTTTTGTATCAAGGTCTTATGCCAATATGAAGCGAGTTGTAACCGCCACGATTCTGACGATCGCTCTTTTGCCGGCGAGCCGTTCACCGGGGGAAGAACGTCCGCCGGCCGCCAGTTCGGGTGATTCCACCGATGCGATTCAGCCTGTTTTTCAGAAGAATTGCGTTAAATGTCACGGGAAAGGCGGAAAGGCGAAGGGGGACGTCAATCTCTTCGCGTTGAAAAGTGCCAAGGATTTGATGGCGACTCCGGAGATGATTCGAGAGTTGATCGAGGTGGTGGACTCGGGATACATGCCGCCGGAAGACGAGCCGCCCCTGCCGTTGGAAACGCGAAAGAAAATAGTGCTGCAATTGCGGCAGTTGTTGCGACAGGCGGTCGAGTCGAAGAACGAGCTGCCGCAAACGCCGATTCGCCGCATGAACCGGTTTCAATACAACAATGCGGTTCAAGATCTGTTCCAGCTTAATGTCGTGGTCTTCCCGCTGCCGGAACGCATGATGCGGGAGTATGGCGATTACTTTCAGCCGCAAAGCGGCAAAATGCCGGAAGTGGTCCGAGTCGGCAGCCGGCCGCTGGGTAAATCGCAATTGATTGAGAGACGGCTGGCGGGAGTCGCGGCGTTTCCGCAAGATCTTCGTGCCGAAAACGGATTCGATAATCGGGGCGACCACCTTTCGCTTTCCCCGCTTTTGCTCGAATCGTTTTTGAGGCTCAGCCGGTCGATTGTCGAGAGCGCGGATTTCAACGCGACGACTTGTGGAATTTGGCCCCAGTTCTTCGCTCCGCCCACGGCAAGAGAAAAATCAGATACCGAAACCATCGTCCGTCAGCGACTGCGGAATCTTCTGACACGGGCGTTTCGCCGGCCGGTCGACGACCCGTTGCTGGACCGCTACGCCGGATACGTGTTGACCCAAATCGGAAACGGCGAGTCGTTTACCAACGGCATGAAATCGGCGGCCGCGGCCGTCCTCGCGTCGCCTCGCTTTTTCTACCTTTACGATCAGGGCCAGACGGACCAAGACGCAAAGCCGACCGGCGATTTTGACTTGGCGTCGCGGTTGTCCTTCTTCTTGTGGGGCAGCATTCCAGACCAGGCGCTGCTCGACGCGGCCGCGACGGGAAAACTGCACGAGCCGGAGATTTTGACCGCGCAGCTTGAGCGGATGTTGCGCGACCGACGTCTGAAACGGTTCTGCGACAGCTTCCCCGCCCAATGGCTGCAATTGGAACGCATCGTTTCCTCGACGCCTGATCCGCAGCGGTATCCTCAGTTCTATTTCTCAAAGTACCGGGCCAGCATGCACATGATGTTGGAACCACTGCTGCTGTTCGAGACGGTGCTGATCGAAGACCAATCGATCCTCAAATTCGTCGATTCCGATTTCAGTTACCGCAGCAATTTGCTGCAGGCTTGGTATCGCGACGGCTCTCAGGGAAAGGCCGGGTCGCCCGTGGTGGTGCAGTTCCGGCGTGTTCCCGTCACCGACCGGCGGCAAGGGGGCGTGATCACGAACGCGGCGGTGATGACGATGACTTCCAACGCGACCCGCACGCAACCGATTACGCGCGGCGCGTGGATCGCGGGCGTGATCCTTAACGATCCGCCCGAGCCCCCGCCCGCCAACGTGCCGCCGCTGGCCGATAAGCCGAGCGTGGAAGAGAAGGACCTAACGCTGCGCGAGCGATTCGTCGCACACCGCAAACGGGCCGATTGCGCGGGCTGTCACCAGCGGATCGATCCCTTGGGATTTGCGTTGGAGAACTTCGACGCGGCCGGTATTTGGCGAGATACTTACGACAACGGGCGAACTGTGGACGCCAGCGGCACGCTGTTCGGCAAGCACAAGTTCACCGATATCGTCGACTTCAAGGATGCACTGCTCACGGAGAAAGAGCGCTTTACGCGCGCCTTCGCCTCGCATCTGCTTTCGTTTAGCCTGGGACGCGAGGTTGGGGTCGCGGATTCGCTGGCACTAGATCATATTGTCCAAGAGACTGCCGCCGCCGATTACCGCGTTCAGTCTCTGATTAAGGAAATCGTGTTGAGCGAACCTTTCCTACAGAGACGAAACTCGGAAAAAGATAAGAATGCAGGGCGAACTGAATCTCCCGCGCGTTGACATAAGGAAACCATGAATCACACCACGAGACGAACGTTTCTCCGCGGAGCCGCCGGCGCGACGTTGGCCTTGCCGTGGCTGGAAAGCCTTTCCGCGGCAGATGCCACCACCCGAAAGCCGGCGCGGCGATTGGCCATTTTCTATGTGCCGATCGGCGTCGTGCGGCGCGGATTCTTTCCCGGAGAAAAAGACGCCGCGATTCCCAAGTTCACGAGCAGCCAAAAGGAGATCCGGCGACAGGCCGAGATCTCCGTCGGCCTTCATCCACTCGAACAACTGACACTCACTCAGCAGCCGTTGGAGCGGATCAAGCACAAGGTCACGCTCATCACCGGCATGGATCGATTCTATCAAAACGGCAGCGACGTCCACGCACAATGCGCGTCTTGCTTCCTCAGCAGCGCTACAGCCCATTCGGTGGAATCGTCGGTCTACCCGCTGGCCCGGACACTCGACCACATGGTTGCCGACCACGTTGGCGACGCAACGCCGTTTCGCACCTTGGAATTTAGTTGTAACAGCCATCGCGACAACAAGGAATCGATCTATTTCGACAACATTTCGTGGTATGGAACGGGCCACGTGGCACCGTCGATTCGCGATCCGCGCAATGCCTATCGTCGGATGTTCGGCACCCAGGAGGTTCAGGCCCTGCGCAACATTACCGACTTGGTTCTCGAAGATGCACGTACGATGCAGCGTGGGCTGGGCCGCGCCGACCGCCAGAAGTTTTCCGAATATTTTGACGGCATCCGGTCCATCGAAGAGCAAATGGACAAACTTGAAAAAATGAAAGGCGAATTGGCGAGTGTTTCGATGGAAGAACCGCCGGAAGCGCACTTGCCACGTGGAGAATACATCCGCCTGATGGGAGACCTGCTGGTGGCGGCTCTGGAGACCGGACTGACGAATGTGGCCACGCTGATGATCGGCCCCGAACGCTGGGACACGCCGTTCACCTACGAATCGTTGTTCGACAAGCCGATGAGCCATCACCAAATGTCGCACAACCAGAAGAAGTTCATCGAACAACTGCTGCGGGTCGACCAGTTCCACATGGAGCAGTTCGCGTATCTGGCGGAGAAGATGGACGGCATCCAGGAAGTGGATGGCAGTTCGCTGCTGGACAACACAATCTTCACGTACGGTTCCGGCCTGGGCGACGGAGCGACACATCAATACACGGATTTGCCGATCATCGTCGCCGGTTCCGGCGGCGGCAGGTTGCGGACCGGCCAGCACCTCCACTGCGCCGATGGAACGCCACTCGCAAATTTGTGGCTAACGCACTCGCAAGTCATGGGGATGAAGGAACAGCGCTTCGCGGACAGCACGGGACCGGTCCAGCAACTATTGACATGACCATTAAGGATTTGGCTGAGTGAATTTTCGAGCCGAAAAGAAGAATGTGAAATGGCACGGACGGCGACGGAGAAGCAGCGACATCGGAACGAAGAGCTAGACGTCAGCGTCTTCCAAGACGTACAAGTTCGTTCTACCTTTGCGTTGATTTGTGTCCAACGTACGCAGGTCGTCTGGGTCGCTCACGAGAAGTCAATTCGCCCATGTCTCGCTGACTCAACTGAATCGTTTCTAGAACAAATCGCCAACGAATACACCGCTGGCCACTATTCCGTTCACGATCGGTATGGCATCGTCAGAAGCAACGTCAAATTCTTCCCGCGATCCAAACTGAAATGAGAGTTAACGAATTGCGATCTGACCGTCTCACAGCAGCCGGACAAGGCATTGAGAGGTTTAGCTTGGCGCTGGCGAACTCGTGATGGACATCCGCAACGTGAGGAAAAGCCGTGAAAACGGCGACAGCATATAGCCGCTGGCGTGAGCCGGCGGATAGTCAGTGGTAAAGAAGCGAGCCGCGAATGCGGCGACAGCACGACGAATCGAGCAACATTACTCAACTGCTTTCGCCGCTCTCGCGGCTTGACGAGAGATCTTCTATCAATCTGCGGGCTGGCACCCGCAGCTACATGCTGCCGCCGTTTTCACGGCTTTCAAAACGGCGGACCAATGGACGCGGTTCGGTCGCGACATAAGCCTTCATTAGCAGGGCAGTTGTTATGCTCGCCATAAATTTTCCGCACACTGCCGCACTGCGCGGTGGACATCTTGCCTGCAACCAGGGCATGATGATTGGTATGGACCAATAGCGGCGGTGCATTAACTCAAACGGACGGCTCGTGACAACAAAAGAACTGATCGTCGTCGGTGGACCCAATGGCACTGGGAAAACGACATTTGCCGACGAATATGTCGCACGACATGGCTGTAACTAGGTCGGTGCGGACGCCATCGCGGAACAAATGTCGCCGACGATCCAACTCATGCCCAAAACGCCGCCAGCCGTGAATTTCTGCGCCGAATCGACGTGGCCACTACCGGCTCGGACAGCTTCGTCGTTGAATCGACTCTATCGGGGCGCACATTCCAACGAACGCTGAAAAACGCCAAGGCCGCCGGATTCGAGATTACGATCGTTTACTTGTTCTTGGATTCCGCCGACTCGTGCGTTGATCGCGTGAAGGAGCGAGTTCAAAAGGGCGGGCACGATGTTCCGGAAGTGGACGTTCGTCGCCGTTTCACGCGCAGCCTTCGCAACTTTTGGAATCTATATCGTCCGTTGGCAGACCATTGGTTGCTGATCTATAATTCAGGCAATCAGCCACAGGATGTCGCTGTCGGCACGGCAACGGATGTTTCGATTCGTGACGCAGAACTATTCTCACAATTTCAACTTTTCATCGACGTGGAGAATTGATGGCCGACGTTCTCAAAAACATC
This sequence comes from Planctomycetota bacterium, assembly GCA_029259935.1. Next base: position 38,698 of record JAJDEH010000312.1, on the reverse strand, counting down.
GATACGTTTCGGAAGGCCGATGAATTGATGCGAATTTGTCGCACGGCTGTTCGCAAGGCCCAAGCGGAAAGTCGTCGCTTAGGCGTCGCCAATGTGTACTCGTTCAATGGTGAGCGTTATTTCGAACTTCCCAATGGGGACTATTCCCGAACAATGCCAAAGCCGACGGGCAAGAATGGTGCATGACCACTAAGGATTTGACTTCGCACGTCTTCGAGCCGACACGCCTAAGACAATCTTGCTAACCGGCCCCACGAGCGGTACTGGGAAAAGAGGGAGGCATCTCTTGGCTGCGGCCCCAACTCCCTATCATCCTCTCGCTCCGTACAACGACCGCCACCTCACCCGGCCAACTCCATGTCCCACCCGTTTGCGAATCACCTTTCCCATTCGTTAAGATGAGCGCATCACGATTCCTGACGTGTTTGCATCCTTGTAGCGATTCATCACGATGCGGCCAACTTCAACGCGCGATCCAACCGTCTCAAAGCAGCCGGGTAGATCGCAATTCGTTCATGCAGCAATAGCCAGATGACTTTACTTGTATCTTGGGTTGGCGTTGATTCTCACGGCCCCGCGTCCGTTTACCTAGCTTCTGACAGTCGCTTGTCGTGGGGCGCTGACTGCTACTTTGACCAAGGCCGAAAGGTATTTGCCTTCAGGACTTCTCCCGACATCGTCGGATATTGTGGCGACGTGTTGTTTCCATCCATGGCAATTTCACAGGCAATTGCTTTGGCCAACAATGGCCTTTTGTTCTCGCAATCGAATACGTGCTTGGAACGATTCGAACTCTTCCGCACGCAGATAAAGGGCCATTTCCAGCAGTACCCGACAGAGCATGGTGTCTTGTCCGGCAACATGTTTCAGATGGTGTTTGCGTCACGCGACCGCGTTAATCCACGGTCATTCGCTTGTTTTCAACTTGACTGGCGAAAAGACACCGGATGGAGAACCACCAAACTTGCACTACCCGCGCAGTCCGCGGTCACTGCATCCCTAGGTTCTGGAGGTACTTACTTTGACCAAAATTTAACTCAATACGATACTGGGCCGAACCAGTCCACTAGCCGCAATGTCTTTCATTGCTTCTGCGAGACGTTGTTCTCCGCAGTTGATCCCTACTGTGGTGGGTCACCCCAGCTTGTCGGCCTCTACTGCAAGCCGAACTCGCTTGCGAAACAGTTTGGCATCATCAGGAGTGGGTACCGCTATTTGAATGGAATGCGGATCACGAATGCGCCAAGTTTCACGAGTGTCGAATGGCGTAACGATCTATTCGAACGTTGCGATGGACAGACTATGTTAAGATTGGATGGTGCAATGCCACAGCCTGACGTTTTGAGGACCTCGACATGATGCAACTCCTCGGCGCTCCACTTCCAAACTTCACTTTGGGGTGGGCGAGGTGCCGGCAGGGAAGCGGGATTCGTCCCAATTCCCTGCTCCGAGGTCCCACTCATTAGGCTGCGTAACCACTAAGGCTTGTGTGCCGTGAAAGGCGTGTTGGTTCTTGCGGATGCGAAGCCCGCCCGGTCGTCCGTCGCTCCGACCGGTTTGAGGAGACTGAAGCACTTCAGGAGAAGCCTCCGTTAGGGAGTCAGCGAGCGTGCAAGCCGTAATGCGAGTGAACGTTGGCCGCGAGCGCGTACCTTCAGTGTCCGGCCTCCCCCGTCCAACGAATCGGCTACACTCTATTTGCCCGCCGCGACAGCGGCTTACTTGAACCGGTCGTTGCTTGCTGGTGCCACATGCCCATTCCGACATCCGACCCCATTGTCAATCTGCCACTTGTCACACCGTTCGACGAGGCGGATCGTGTTGACCATGATGCCTTGGCCCGCAATATCCAGCGCTGGCTCGCCACTCCGGCGACCGGATTCTTGGTCGGTTCACAGACGGGGGAGGAGTGGTGTCTTTGCGAGGAGGAAAAACTGGCGGTTGCGGCGACCGTCAAGCAGAATCTGGATGAACGACGGTTTCTGATGGGCGGCATCGACTGTCCGTCGGCGACAGAGACACTGCGACGCGCGGAGGCTTTTGCAAATATTGGCGCGGAGGTCGTGCGGATTCGCTTTACCCGCGACACGTCGCTTGTCGAGCCTTACTTTCAGCAGGTGCTGCCGCGATGTCCGGTGCCCGTGCTGCTGATGCATCAGTGCGATCCGGCGCGCTTCGGCATGGCGGCGGAACCAGCCGCTCCGCCCGAGGTGCTGGCGGACATCGCCAACATGGAGAACGTTTTCGGCTATGTCACCGATCACGACGTACGTTTTGAAGCGCGCGTTCGCCGGCGAGTGACCCGAGATCGCCGCTTCTGGATATGCAATGGAAGTTTGATCTTGCACGGAACGCTGATCGGCTGCAACGGGACGACGACGGCGTTCTCGAACATTTGGCCGGCGGCCCTCGACGAACTGTTACGACAGGGAATGGCGGGCAGCTATGAAGCGGCTCGCCCGATGCAGGAGCAAGTCCAGCGGATCGACGAGGTCATGCTGCCCTACCGGGCCGCCGGCGTGAAGGCCGCGCTGGGCTTGATGGGGTTTGAAGGGATGCGCCCGCGCTCGCCGGCGATGTCCGTGCAGCCGGACGCTGTAGTGCGGCTGGAAGGCTTGTTGCGTGAGGCGGGACTCTTGTCCGCTTGAATTAGTCAACCGCGATGGCGTGCCGCTGGGTGGGCCTTGGCGGCCAGCGCGGCTAGGTTCCTCCGACTCCGAACGGGTCGTCGGACGGTTCTTCCTTCGGCGCGGGTTCCGCCGGGGATGGATTGAGGTCGGGGACGAAGAATTCGCTGTCACCTTTCAGCTCGCGTTGTTCCTGTTTCCTGCGTGCAGCCTCTTCCTCGCGCAGTTGAATGTACGAGCCCGACATGAGGCGATCTTCCTTGCCGGGTCCGGCTTCGATGATAATCGCCGATTCGCGCAGCAAGTGCTTTTCCTTGACGTTGATGGCATGGCAACGCGTTTGGCAGAGTCCGCAGCCGACGCACTTGTCGGCGAGTACCACGGGGGCCAAAAAGCCGCTGCCCTCGATCGGGTTTCCGTCGTCGTCCACTTGCGTGTGAACCTGTTGAAACTCGATGGCGTCGTAGCCCGCCGCGACGCATTCGTCGACACACAACTGGCACGCTTCGCGGCCCGCCAGCGGCAAACAGGTCTGCTGGTTGACGATTGCCAGCCCCATGCGAGCGACTTTCTTTTCCTCGATCGGCAGCGGGCGAATCGCTCCAGTGGGACAAACCTGTCCGCATGCATTGCAGCTCGATTCGCAGCCCGCCCAGTCGGCCTTGACCAGCGGTGTCCACAGGCCTTCCAGCCCTTGCTGAAAGCCTTCGTCTTGGAGCACGTTGTTGGGACAGGCTTTAAAACACTCGCCGCAGCGGATGCACATCTGCAGGAATTCTTGTTCGGGAACACTGCCGGGAGGCCGTACCGGGCGATACGCGTTCGGGTCGTCAAGGTTCGCTCCCAGTGCGCCGGTCGCTGCCGCCATGCCCGCGCCTCCCGCCACCGCCGCCGCCGTGCCCGCGGCCAACGACAGAAATCCCCGCCGGCCGATCGCCGTCTCACCGGTTGGCGGATCGTTTTCTACTTTTAGTTCGACCAAGTTCCATCGTTCAACAAACTTGATCGCGTGGGTGGGGCAAACGCCGGCGCACGTTTGACATAATGTGCAGTCGGTCACACGAGTCGTGAAGTCGGGTTTGATCGCATCGAACGGACACACCTCGACGCACTTGTTGCAGTTGATGCAGGTCGATTCGACTTTGCGCTCCGAAGCGCGGAACAAATTGCCCAGCGAAAAAGTCGCGCCGCTGGGACAGACATACTTGCACCAAAACCGGGGTCGCAGCAAACCGAGCCCTAGTACAGCCAGAAAGAGCGCGATCGAAACGAAGTGCCCCGCATTCATCGCCGGGACAAGATGCCAGCCGCGGATCGAGCCGCTTTGCACCGGTTCGCCCAAGAACAACATGCCGCGTGTGATGATCGGAATCGCCGCCACGTAACCGGAGACAAGCACTCCGCAAGCCGCCGCGACCAGCGTACCCAGCAGCAAATAATATTTGATGTGAACCCACCAGCCGTCTTCCGGCACGCGAAAGCGCGTGATCCGTTTTCCAATCGCCCAATCGAACAGATCGATCAGCGTGCCGAGCGGACAAAGGTAGCCGCAAAAGCCGCGCGGGATCAGCACGCACACCACGAGAATGACGCCCGCACAAGCCAACGACCACACCCAACTGCGCGAAGCGATCGCCGTGGAGAGGCTGACCAAGGGGTCGATGACTAGAAACAGGTCGGCCGGGACGAACTCCTTGTTGGCGAGATTGTCCGCGTAGTGCGCGGGCCACGCACCGGGTTGTTTCTCGTGCAGCGCCCAAGGTCCGGCGCTTGTCAGCAGCGCGTCGAATTGCGTTTCATTCAGTTCGCCTGCCAGCCGCAGATCGGCCAGCCGGCCATCCAGTTGTTCGATTTTGGCTTGGACCAAGTAACCGGCTTCGGATTCCGGCGCGCTTTGGTCGACCACGTGAACCGTTTGGCCGGAGTGAATCCAGCCCGGTATTACATCCGTTTCGAATTGCAGCCCGCCGTCCTCCCCGATTTCCACCAACCGCCAGCCGTTAGAGACTTCGCCCGGCGGAACCGGTTGGGCGTTGTAAGGCCAGCAGACCCAAAAGAACAAGCCCAGGAAAACCGCGAAGCAAATCGTCTGCACGATCCGCCGCACCGGCGCCGACAGCCACGAGATGCCAAGCCAGCGCAGACCGCGACGAATCAAGCCTCGCTTTTTGGTGCCCCGATCTGATAGGAATGCCTTGGGCAGCAGTCGTCGCAGCCACGGCGAACGGATGCCGGGCGCTGCCGCGCCAGTCTTTTGTTTTCTCAATACGGGCAGGAACCAGTTGAGCGGCATCAGCGATTGATTGCCCGGCCCGCTCAGCGATGCCAATAAGACCAGGACCGCCGCCACTACGAGAACGCAGCCAACCGCCAATCCCAACATGCGTGACGGACCGACGGACGTCAGCGCGGAAAGCTGCCCCGTCGTCGAGGCAACGATCAGCGCGCTACCCAACAGCGCGACGGCAATCGCCAGCAGGCGGCGGGCAACCACGCTCAGTTGGCTCCCTTGGCAAGCGCCTTGGCGGTCGAATTCACGATGGCCTGCGAGGTGATCGTGGCGCGGCTGGTCGCGTCGATGCCTTTAACCGATTGCTTTTTGAGGATTTGGTTGGGCGTGTCGGTGAGCGCGGCATAAAACTGCTTCTCCGCATGCTTGGTCACGCGGACGTTTTCGATCTTGCCGCCAGCGACTTTGACTTCGACTTCCAGCGCGCCGGTGTAACCCGTACTCGATGCTTTATACGAGCCGTCCGCAACCTTGCTGACGTCTGCTTTATCGAACAGCTTGATCGCTTCGATGCTGTCCCGCGCCCGGCCGACGTAGATCTTTTCGTAGTTCTTATTACGGGCGTGCCCGCCCTTGATCACTTTTTGATAGAAGCCAATCGCTTGGTCGTAACGTCCCGCCAGCCGCAGTGCATCGCCGGCCAGCAAGTAGGGTTCGGCCGCGCGGTCGGGGCTCCCACGGCCGAACGCTTCGGCCAGCTTGGCGGCCCGGTCGGGTTGTCCCATGTCGCCGATCAATTTGATGGCATTCATGGGCAGTTGCCGCGCGTTGAGGATCTCCACCGCCATCTGCTTGTTTCCCAGCCGCCAATAGCATTCAGCAAGCAGGACGGCTTGGGCATCGGGCAGCCGCACCTTGGCCTGCTGAAACCAAAATGCGGCGCGGGTGTAGTCCTGAAACAGATTGAAATACATTCCCGCAAGTGCCTTGATATCGCGTCGCAGCAGCGCCGCATCTCCTTTGTGACGCGCCATGACTTCGTGCATCAGCCGGACCCCCGACCGCCAGCGGCCGGGGTTCGGATTGACAATATCCCAATTGTACTGGCCGACGTTTTTCTGGTTGTTCCAGCCCTTTTGCGCCGGCTTCAGCGGCCAGTCGAGATTGAGCGTCTTGGGATGGTTCATCGGCGTCGAGTCATACCAGTCGGGAGGCGTGCGGCCAACTTTGTCAATCAGATCCAACACTTGCGCCTTGGTTCTGCGCGTGCCGGTGCCCGCTTGGCCCGAAGCGGAATCTGTATCGGCCGCGCCGCCCGCGGCCTGGCCCTTTTTGGTGAGTACATACCGCTTGCCTTTCATTGTCACGGCGTGAACTTTGTCGAACGTATAAGTGCGAACCGATTTGCGCCCGCCAAGTTGCACCTCGAAGTCAAACTCCTTATCCCCTTTGCGAATCTCTTGGACCGTGCCACGGGCCTTCGCGCCACTAAGAAACTCGACCAGATCATCCGCGTTGGCCGCGCCGGACAACACGCCCAAAAACAACGGCACGACGTAAAGCCAACAGCAAACTCTGGACATTTTCTTCCTTCTGCGTTCGATGTTCAGGCAACGGGGAACTGAGACGTTACCACGGTACGTCCATCTTTCGAGACCAGCATTGCGTCCGCGCCTGGCGTTTTGCGAATCAACGCCGAACCTTGCTGGATTCCCATGACGAAGACCGCCGTCGACAGAGCATCGGCTTCCAGGGCCGAGTTGGCGGCGATCGACACACTCGCGAGTTCCGCCGGCGAATGGCCCGTGCGCGGATCGAACAGGTGGTGGTGCTCATGGTCGGGGCTGAACGACGTGGCGTAGTCGCCGGAAGTCGCCAGGCATCGTCCCGCCAACTTTGCCAACGAGAGATACGCCTGCTCATCGCGAGGATGTTGAATACCGATGGTCCAGCCGTTGTCATCGGGCTTGGCACCTAATGTTCCGATCTCGCCGGTGTCGATCAGCGCATGTTCGATACCGTGGTTGCGAAGCGTTTTCGTCACGCGATCGGCGGCGAAGCCTTGCGCGATGCCGTTCAGAGTGATCTTCGTCCCGGCGCCCCGCAGCCGAACGTGGTCGGAACTTCGTTCGACGCGCCGCCAATCGACAAGTCCGCGCGCGGCCTCGACTTGGGCATCCGAGGGCAGCTGGCCATCCTTGCGCGCTGTCGCGTACAGTTCCCACAGCGGCTGAATCGTTATGTCAAACGCGCCGTCGGTCTTTTCCGACATGCTTGTCGCGGCTTGCAAAACATCAAGCAAGTAGGGATGGGGATCATCAAGCCGTTGATCGCGATTCAGCCGTGCGAGCTGGCTGTCCGCGCGGTAGATACTCATCAACTGTTCGACAAGTTCCAATTCGGCGAACGCGGCGTCGAGGGCGCGGTTGGCTTGGGACTCGTTGGAATGCACTGCCGTTATCGACACGGTCGAACCCAGCGCCCAAGAGCTGCGAGTAACGGATGATAGATCACCACCGCCTCGAAGCTCGTCAGGTGTTGTTGCCTCACCGAAGCCCTCGCGGCTCCGCATCATCACGGCGGACGACATGCCCGCCAGCGCCCCGATTCCACCGACGCAATACAAGAATTGGCGACGACCGATTTGCCGCATCACTCGCTCCTCCTCTGTTTCCGAGGTTGCCTCTGATGAGCTACATCGTAACCGCGCGCGCGGTGCACGTTAAGAGAATCGTTTCGTTTTTAAGACGTTTCGAATTGCAGAGATTTAGTCTCATTATCCGCATCCGCTCATCGAACGACTTTTGCGGAGGTCGATTCGTTGGATCGAACCTTGGTAACGCGGGTGGTGTACGAAAACAAAAACTTCATCCGCTGCTCGGCTAATTCCCACTCTCGGTCAGCGGATTGAATTCGCTGACGGGCTTCAAGTGGTCGAGCCAAAAGGCGTCGTCGTCGCGCTGGTGAATCATGAACCGGCCCAAGTTAGCGCGATCCTTGGCCTGATGATAGCGCGAATAAATGAATCGATCGTCGATGGCGAGGATTTCGACTTTGCCACTTTCGTGAGACATGCAATACCGCACTCGACGCGCCAGTCCCGATCCGCGCGCTAGCGCCTCCTGGAAGATCCGCCAGCCGCGCACCAAGGGGACTTCGTAAGGCTCGTTCCCGGCGGTGGGCCTGCCTTGAAAGAGATAGTAAGGCGTGCAGCCGATATACGACAACTTGGAGTACATCTCGGCCAGCACGTCGGGATCATCGTTGATTCCCTTGATCATGGGACATTGGTTAACGCAAATAACGCCGCTGGCGATTGCCGCGTCGATTCCCTGCACCGCCAAGTCAGTTAGCTCCCGCGGATGATCGAAGTGGGCCATCAAGTAGATTCGTTTTTCTGGAGTCGAGTACTCGCGAAAGACGTCCAGCAAATGGTCATCCGAGAGAAGGCGATACGGATCGAAGGCCGGAATCTTCGAGCCTAGCCGAATGATGTTGACGTGCGGAATGTCACGCAATTGCGAGAAGATGTCCCGTAGCCGGCGCGTACTCATCAACAGCGGATCGCCGCCGGTCAACAGAACATTCGTGACTTCGGGATGCTCGGTGATATAGCGAATGCCCTCACTGATATCATTGGTTACTTCGTCATTGTCGTCCATGAACAGCCGCTTGCGAAAACAATAGCGACAATAGGCCCCGCACACTTCATTACAAAGCAGCAAGACGGTATCGGTATATTTGTGCTGCACGCCGCGAGCGACCGTGACGGACTCTTCGTTGCTGGCGTCAAGTTTCCCCCATTCCTTCAGCTCGTCTTCGCGAGGAACAATCAACTGCCGAATTGGGTCGTGCGGATCGTCCCAATCGATGAGCTTCAAATAATACTCATTCGCCCGGAAGACGTACTCGTCCGTCACCGGGCGCAGGCCTTCCCGTTCTTGCTCGGTCAGTCCCTGGACGTCATCCAGAGTTCGAATGTATTTGACTCGTTTCCGTGTCGTTCCGCCTGAGTTGCTTCCTGCAAGTGGTAGTTCTAGGGTGGACACGAATTCCGCCTTTCTGAACAAATTCCATGAATGCTAACAGCCAAGTAAACGAAGCCACTGTGGTTTGGTTGGGCCGGAGGAGCGAAATGAATCGCGCTCGAACGAGAATCCGGTCAATCGGCCGTTGAAGAGAAAACCTAAGTTTCCTTTCCTGACCGATCGTTACAGGGTTGAGTGCCACTGTCAACAGGACGCATGAAGCAACGTCAATGCGTTTTAGGGCTTGTCGCGGCACGAGTAACAGCCCATTTTGCCGTGGTGAGTAGCGGGAAGGCTCGACGCTCAAAAGAGATAGGGAAGATGCGAAACCTGTAACATCAAGATTCTGATCGAACTCAATGCACCCCATACGAATTACCGGACCACGAGTATTTCAGAGCCGCACGCCGTTTTCCAACCGAGTCTAGACTGCATGGCTGGTTCCTTTCAGGTCAATGTGGCAAGCAGATCGCGGAAGGAAAGTTGTATTCACAACCTGGTCGTTTGACACGTACGAGGCGGGGGTACTTGAACGTCTTGGAAACTGCTGTACGCTTTTTTGCGCGTACGCAAGGATATGAAGTCAGCCATTCGCTTTTTCTATCGCGTGGTTCGCGTTTTGGAGGTGGGCCGCCATGCTCGTCGTGTCGGTCGGTTGCCGATCAAGAATTGCCGCGATACTTTGTTCTTCTCATTCAGGAAAGGACAAGCGTCAATGGACTTTGAAAAGTTCAAATGTTTAAGCTTCGATTGCTACGGCACATTGATCGACTGGGAAGCAGGCATCGTCTCGGCCTTGCGACCGGTCTTGAAACAGCATGGTATCCAGGCGAGCGACGCGCATTTGCTGGAGTGCTACTCACGCGCCGAAGCGCGGCTCGAATCAGAGTCCTACCGTCCCTACAAAGAAATCTTGCAAGACGTGCTGCGGCAGGTCGGCAACGATTTGGGCTTTCCGCCGACGGCGGAACAACTGCGGTCTTTTTCCGAATCGGTGAAGCACTGGCCCGCTTTTGAAGATACGGTCGACGCACTTCAATCGCTGCAACGCAAGTACAAGCTCATTATCCTCTCCAACATCGACGACGACTTGTTCCAAGGCACCCAAGCTCGGCTTGACGTTTCGTTCGACAAGGTCTTCACCGCGCAGCGAATAGGAACTTACAAACCGTCGGAAAATAACTTTCAATTCTTGCTGGCCCACGCCGGCTTCGAGAAGCACGAAATGCTGCACGTCGCACAGAGCCTGTTTCACGATATTGTACCCGCCAAACGCCTGGGGCTGGCTTCGGTTTGGGTCAATCGAAGGCAAGGAAAAGCAGGATTCGGTGCCACGCCACCCGCCGATGCCGAGCCCGATTTGGAGGTCCCCAATTTGAAGACGCTCGCCAAAATGATGTCCTAGGAAGAATGCGTTCGGCCCTACGGAGGCGCGACGCCGCGAAGTTCGGATACGGCAATTTCTTCGTGGCTGCATGCCTGCGTTTGAATTCCAATTCAACACCATGGGCGATCCCCCCATGGCCCGCCATCAGGCGACCCGCTGCACTCCGCGCGCAAGCACAGCCGTTGCCGCCTACCGGCCAGGCCTGCATTGGACGGCTCGCGAGCGATTGAAGTTCCAAAACCGTCCGAGTTTTCTCGACAACGGGCCGTCCGTGCCGGTCGACGTAGCAGTTGAGCCACGGTCGATTGGGGCGTCGAGGTCATGCCTTGCGAAATGTCGAAGACCGGCGGCCTTTCCTCTGCTAAAGAGCCCAGTTTCTTGACTTTCGGTATTTGATTCCTGATAATCTTTGAGCTTGGGAATCTAAGTTCGCTGTTGGAACGATGGGCCTTTCCCACCACTCGGCTGTAGACCTCCCGGCTTGATGTGTTTGTAGTGATTGTTTTCGCTGAGGAGGTTCGATTGTGGTTAACATCTACGTTGGTAATCTGTCTTTCGATGCAACGGAAGATGATGTTCGAGATGCCTTCGGTGCCTTTGGCGAGGTAGCGACCGTTAGCATCGTCATGGATCGGCAGACCGGCCGGTCGCGCGGTTTTTGCTTCGTCGAAATGCCGAATGAAGATGAAGCCAAAGCGGCAATAGAGGGTCTCAATCAACAAGAGATCGCGGGCCGTTCCGTGAACGTCAACGAAGCGCGTCCCAAGAGCGACCGCGGTGGCGGTGGTGGCTATGGCGGCGGCGGCGGTGGCGGTGGCGGTGGATACGGCGGCGGAGGCGGTGGCGGAGGCCGACGCGGTGGTGGTGGTGGAGGCTATGGCGGCGGCGATGGCGGTGGTGGTGGCGGACGCTACTAAACCCATCCGATTCGAAACGGCCAAACGCAGTCCACAATGACGGCAAAGGATTTCGGCGCGCCCCGGCGACTCCTGGGGCGTGTTGTATCCGTCGATCATCAAACGGCTCCACTGAGTTGTTGTATTTCGTGATTCAAAATGCGGTCGTTTTCAGAATAGTCGACCGGCGCATCGATCAGATGAACGCCCGGCGTTTCCAGGCATGACTCCATCAGGGGCAACAACTCCCGGGCACCGGCAACCCGGTGCCCGCGCGCTCCGTAGCTCTCGGCATATTTCACGAAGTCGGGATTGCCGTAGTCCAATCCAAAACTCTCGAAGCCCATGTTCGCTTGCTTCCACTTAATCATGCCGTAAGCGTCGTCACGCAGCACCAACACAACCAGATTCATATTCAGCCGGACCGCTGTTTCTAGCTCTTGCGAGTTCATCATAAAGCCGCCGTCGCCACAGATGGCCATCACCGGCCGATCGGGGTGGACCAGTCGCGCCGCCATGGCCGAAGGTAAACCGGCCCCCATCGTGGCCAGTGCGTTGTCAAGCAAAACGGTATTCGAGATGCGGGCCTTGTAGTTGCGGGCAAACCAAATCTTGTAGATGCCGTTGTCCAGCGCGATGATTCCCTTATCGGACATGACCCGGCGCACATCGGCGACCAACCGCTGAGGATAGATCGGAAATCGATCGTCATCGATACCGTGTTGCAAGTGTTGTTCGGACGCTTCCTTGACCTTGAGGAAATAAGAAAAATCCCACGTCGCGCTAGGCGAGATCCTCTCGCAAATCTGCCAGATGCTGTTGGCGATATCGCCGACCACTTCGATTTGCGGAAAGTAAACGGGATCGACCGCCGCCGAAAAGAAGTTGACGTGAATCACTTCGACGCCGCCGTCCCGCATGAAGAAGGGCGGCTTTTCAATCACGTCGTGCCCAATGTTGATGATCAGGTCGGCATGATCGACGGCCCGATGAACAAAGTCGCCATCGGACAACGCCGCATTTCCCAAGCATCGCGGGTCATCCTCATTGGCAACGCCTTTGCCCATCTGAGTCGTGACGAAAGGAATCGCGGTCTTGCCGACCAACTGCTTGAGCATGCGGCAAGTAGTCTTCCTGTTGGCCCCGGCACCGATCACCATCAGCGGATGTCGCGCATGCTCGATCCGCTCGACCGCCGCGCGAATCGATTTTTCTTCAGCGATCGGACGCCGCGCCAAACTGGCATCGAGCGGCCGTTCGTTCACTTCCTCGCGAGCAATATCTTCGGGCAATTCCAAATGGACCGCGCCCGGCCGCTCTTCTTCCGCCAGTCGAAAAGCTTCCCGCACTCGCGACGGAATATTCGCCCCGCTAATAATTTGATGCGTGTACTTGGTCAGCGGTTGCATCGTGTTGACGATATCAACGATTTGAAACCGTCCTTGCTTGCTGGTCTTAACCGGCTTTTGCCCCGTGATCATCAGCATCGGCATACCGCCAAGCTGAGCGTAAGCCGCCGCGGTCACCAAGTTGGTCGCCCCCGGCCCCAGCGTGGAAATGCAGACGCCCGCCTTCCCGGTCAGCCGCCCGTAAGTCGCCGCCATGAAGCCGGCCGCCTGTTCGTGGCGAGTCACGATCAACTGAATTTTGCTCCGCGACAAAGAGTCGAGCATATCCAAGTTTTCTTCACCTGGAATGCCGAAAATAAACTCGACGCCCTCATTTTCCAACGCCTCGACAAAAAGCTGAGAAGCCTTCATGGTTTTTTCCATTTCGAGTCAAGCGGCACGTGCGGCGGTTACCTTATGGACGCGAATCGTAACACAATGTTCACGATTCGCATAAAACTGCTGAGAGTTGCTCTGCCGATAATCCACTCCGCAAAGCGGCGCACTTCGACAGGTGTAACATATGCGAGTTTTCCAAATGGAGGTCGAATGGTTCTTCATGGTTCCGCCCAAAGGAAGGCTAGTGAACGAGTTAACGTGACGCCGCATCCATACCGTGCTGATGAATCACTGCCAAAACGTTTGCACTCTTTCAAGGGTTACAAACGGAGTCGGCGCGCATCGTTCGCGCGGAATTCCCCAAGCGGCAGTTTGAAAACGTAATCGACCGCTTATCAGGAGGCGGTGAAACTTCAACAGCCCCCACGATCGCCCAAAATAGAGATCGTGAACCGCCCCATCTTCATTCATTATACAAACGTAAACGGCATTGCGGCTAGCGCTAGTTTATCTATGGATTTACCGTTACAAAATTCCTGTCCGAACTGGCATCGACCGGGCCAATGCTAACCAATGCATGTGGAAGTTCTTCCCGGAGCCGATTTAGGCCTTCGTTGCTGATCGAGTTCGCGGAAATAGTGACGACTGTCAGGTGAGGCAGTTGACTTAAGTAGACGACAAGTTTGTCGACCTGCTCATCCTTGATGGTGGCGTTACCGAGGTCGACATAATCAAGGAATCGAAACTCCCAAAACGGACAGAAAAGTCCGGTACTTCGTTCATACTGTACTGGCGAATCCAAGGTACGTGCAATCTTCGCAATACATTCTTCTTCCGCGCGGCAGCGTGCTCGCTCGGGCGCAGCCCAGCCAAAACAAGCAGCAACGTAGAGCACCGCTATTAACAACGAGCGGACTCCAAAGCGGAGAGGTTTCCTCTTGGCAACCCGATCGATGCCGAAACAAAGCAGCCTAAGAGGAAAGACAACCCACAGCAAGCCACCCGTAACATACCAAAAGAAATACCACATTCGAGAATTCGCCACGGAAAGGCTAGAAACAACCGGCACCGTGACCCGCCAGCAAGATTTGCCACGTAACCGGGTCACCCTGAGGAATAAATCCACCCTTCGCATCCTACCAACTAGGCGTCAACATCGCACCAGATAGATGTTATGCGGCTATTCCGAGTTGGAGGCTTCCACGCGGTCTGCGATCTCTCGACACTCGCGGTAGGTCAAATCAAAGTGGAATCGCAACGCACGGAAAATATTCTGTTGGTTGTCAAGTTTCCCGTTCGGCTTCGTCCTCACCAGAAGATACAACGCCTCTGGTCCATTTGCGACGGCGTCCCTTAGTTTCATCAGATAGTCACGATGCTCGTCCGATATTCCGCTCCCGCCAAGCAACTGCTTACGTGAAGAGTCGGCAACGTCGCGAATGGCGTCAGCTGCAAACTTAGGGGCCAGTTGAATGACTTCATGCCACCAACCAGCCGTCCGCTCCTGCCGTTCTCGAAACGATTTCATCGCATTCGGAGAAGGTTTGCCCATCAGCGTTCGGGATAGTGAATCTGGGGTGTGTTGATCGGGAACAGCGACACATCGTCCGGCGTCGCCGAGTTGAACGAAGTCTTCCGGTGTTGTGCAGTAGGTCACTTCCTTGGAGCAAACGTTGCAAAAACGGACGCCGGCCTCACTAGTTGGCGCGAGTTCGGACCACCTCTTTGGGCAGAGGTTCGAAAAGGCGTGTTCGCAATTCCAAACCTGTGACGACCAATCTATCAAATTTTTTGACATCGGTTCTTGGGATAACTCCAAGCAAGTGACCGTGTTACTCAGCGGCCATCAACCGGGCGGCTGAGTCCCGCGGTTGGTCTCGATCACCTGCACGGCTTCTTTCAGGCGGCGCTGTTTGTCCTGCTCGCGTAGGGCTTGGATGATCTTGTTGCGGTCGCTGCGGGCGATCGGGAGCGTCACTTCGTCGCCGAGCACGCCTCGCGGGACTTCTTCCATCTTCCACTCGTCGCTGCGCTGGGTGGCGAAGGGCAGGTCCTTATTCCCAGTCGCCTGCAGATTGGCCAGCGGGTTTCGGCCCCAAGCATAGCGAAAGTGAATGGGCTCGGGCACCAGCGGGCTGGTCAGGACAAGCTGCTTGCGGTTGTATTGTGTCCGCCCGCGGCTGTCCTTGCCTTTTTCGGCATAGGCGACGTCGGCGGGGTGGAACTTGCGGTCCGCGCCGGCGATGGCAAAGCCCTGGATCGCGCCGTCCTCGGGGTCGCTGACGTCGGTGTCCAGTTCGAGCCGCAGCACCCCATCCCCCTTCTCCATGCTGACGAGCATTGGCGGCTTCCACTGGACCTGACGCTCGAAGCCATACTGCGTCGCCAGCGCCCACCGCGCGATCCGCTCGCCCGCCGGAATCTTGAGCTGCGGGTGGTACCAGCGTCGGCGGAGGTCGTAGGTGCTGACAAAGCCGATCTGCTCATCGCCGCCGTTGTAGAGATCGAGGAAGGTCTGGTACTGCGCGGCGCGGATATCAATGCCGGCGTTAAACATCTTCTCGCAATAGTCTTCGCGGGTCTGCGGATAGCCATCGGTGCACAGCGACAGAATACCGAAGGGCATCTCGGGGTCGTTGAACGCCTTGCGCCAGGCTCGGATCATCTCGGGGAAGATGTCGCCGTACATATCGGCACCGGGCGAGCCGTCGAACGCATTGTTATAGCCCTGGTGGAAGATCGCGCCCTTGACCGAGAGCCCCGCGATCGGAGAAATCATGCCCGCATAGCAGTGGCCGGGATAGTTGTGGTTGCCAATCGGCCCAGGGCGTAAGTCGCTCGGTTCCTGCTTTCTGTTATCGGGAATCGGCTTGCCTTCTTTGGTCTGCCTCTCGATCCACTGGCGGTGGCGCGCGATGCGGTTGTCCAGGTCTGCCCGCGGATCCCACTCAGCGACCGCATTGTCAAAGTGAGCGAGCTTGGCCTTGGTCGGTTCGCTCTCCATCGCTTGCAGCACGGGCAGCGGGGTCCAGGTCTCGACGGCGGCCCCGCCTCGCGAGGCGTCGATGACGCCAATGGGCACGTTGCTGGCCTTGTGAACCCGGCGTGAAAAAACGTAACCAATGGCCGAGAGTTCGCGGGCCGTCTCGGGCGTGCAGACGTCCCAGTCGCCCTTGCGGAAGTGCCTGCTCGACCAGTCGCTCCACTGGTGCAGGCGGGCAAAGCCTGGCTTGAGTTCCGGGCCCTGGTCGTGGGGGACGGTCAGGATGCGGATCTCGGGGAAGTTGGCGGAGATGATCTCGAGCGCGCCGTTCTCGACTTTCGCCAGCTCGAACTCCATGTTGCTCTGCCCGCCGAGCACCCAGACGTCACCGACCAGGATGTTATCGAGCACGAGAGTCGCACTCTTGCCCGTGACCGTCATCTGTTGCCCGTTGTTGTGCGCGGGCAAGGCGGCCAGCGTGACTTTCCATGCACGATTTTTGCCGGCAGCGGCCGACGCTCGTTCGCCGGCGAACGTGACCGTAACCTGCTCGCCCGGGTCCGCCCACCCCCAAACGTGAATCGGCTTGTCCCGCTGGAGCACCATGTTGGCCTGGAAGACATTGCTAACGCACAGCCCTGCGCCAATCGCGGGCACCTCGACAACATCCTCACGCGGCATCTTCTGAGCACGCACAGGCGGCGTAAGCAACCCCGCGAGAGTGACGGTGAAAACCAAAAGGCATGGCCAGAGACGAAGTTTCATAACGGAGATCTTTCGGAGTGATAAATCTAAAGTGCAAAACAGATCCTGTCGGCGTGTTGAAACGGGAGTGAGAAAAACAACAGCGGAACCGTAGTTCGGTGTGAACACAGAGCGAGGTGTTTGCCGAGTGTCAGCCAAACCGGCTCGCCACTGAAACGACTCACCAGCCCACCATCGTACTCTCTCACCACCGTGCTATCCATCTCTCTGGATGCCTCCACTCAGTCGCCGAGTCGCGATGAAAGGGGAGGAAATCTTCATTCCACTGGACATTAGTTGGACAGCGCCACGTTCTGTGAGCGGAAGAGCGCTAGCTCCCGATTTTTGCGGCGCATACCTGCGGATAGCGCAGCGAACTTGCCGCTAACAATCGTAAACACACCGTAAATGGCGAAGTTTTGTACGAACGTTGCGCTCAACAACTAACCTGTTGCAGCAAAGAAGACTGAGACTGCCTGAGAGAGCTTCTAGTCCCGGAGAATACAGAATACGTCATAATCCGGCACCCGCATTTTTGCATAAGAGCAATCGCGTTCAGAACCCCTCAGAACCCCTGGCGAAAATTGACGCGCTTTCAGGATTGTGCAGAATGGGAGGGCGTACTCAACGAAGAATTATCCAGAATTGTTGATAACATAGTACTTGTTGTTCCTCTCAATCAACATTGATTGACTTCCGTGAGAGACACTATGGCAAAAAAGACCGCATCGCAGACCGACCCAACTTCGTCCGAGCCAGAGACGGTTGATGCTCCGCCAGCTAAACGGCGGCGGAAACGCGCTCCAAAAAAGTCCCGACGGAAAAATACCACCAGCAAAAAGAAGGTGCCGAAGGCCAAGAATACACCCAAGGCGAAGGCTTGGACATTCCCCAAGAACTCACTTGAGGAAGCTATCATGGTCCCGCGCGCAATCGACGAAAAGTTTGGTGGTAATCCGGCACCAGCACCCGATCTAGCCAAGGCAGTTGGTTTTCGCAAGGCGCAGGATTGGCGTTTTCTCGACCTTCTGAAGTCTGCGAATCAATATGGGCTGGTCGCTGGATCCGGAAAAACGGCGCGTGTTTCGTTGGACACCATCGGCGAGGATATCGTTGCCCCCAGTTCCCCAACGCAACGCCAGCAGGCACTACGAAACGCCTTTCGCAGCGTCGCGGACTTTTCACGAGTCGAAGATTACTACCGTGGTAAGCGACTGCCTGACGATGAATACTTTCTCAATACACTCGCTCGTGAATTTGAAATCGACCGCGACCGCGTCGACGTTTTCGCTAACGTCTTTCGCGAAAACGATGAATTCTTGCGGTCCTTCGCCGTCGACCCAGCTGTCATTTCAGACGAAGCGGGATCGGAACCTGAATCGGCGCCAGTAACGCCAGCGACCCCGCGCCGTGTTCGCGAATTCCTGGATACGTGCTTCGTGATGATGCCCTTTGGCGAGTGGTTCGATCGGTACTATCAAGACATCTATGTTCCGGCAATTAAGGATGCCGGATTTGAACCGCGAAGAGCCGACGAGCTATTTACAACGGGAAGCGTCGTTGAGCAGATTTGGCAAGAGATTGAAAAAGGTGCAGTACTTCTAGCCGACCTCACGGAGAAGAACCCAAATGTCTTTTATGAACTAGGATTGGCCCACGCTGCTTGTAAGCCGGTTGTCTTCACCGCTGGCAAGCTTGAAGACGTTCCTTTTGATCTTCGTCACCTTCGCGTAATAATCTACGACGTTCGGGAACCTGAATGGGCTGATCAACTTCGGTCAAGCATCACGCAATACCTGAAGAACTGTCGCGAGGAACCAGAAAAGTCCATTCCTCAACCGTTCCGTGAACTTTACCAAGCGCGCGACAAAGACGAGGAATAACCAGTCGATGGACGGGAGTCGGAAAAGGTCGTGCGTTCGCTTCGCTCAACAACAGCTACGCGGCTCAGTTCAATATGCTTCATCGCTCATCGCTGCGCCACGCGACGATAAGACACTCAACGTTCTGCCACTAAGACACGATCTAATCGGATATGAAAGCTATGAAATTCGAAGGTTCACTGGACGACCTGAAGTCGACCATTCAGGGATGCGGGTTCCACATCGATTCAGTTTCCGACAAGGAGCACGGACACCAGTTGCGCACGAATGAAGGTGCAATCGTCAATTGGTACACATCCACAGGAACGGTCAGCATCCAAGGCAAACGGGCACCACGTGATAAACTCACGACTGCTTGGTACTCATACACCGGTGATTCGACCGGTACCGGTGACCCGGGAAACACGGAGTCCCCTGCCGACCCTCTTGGACCGACGAATCCGATCTCGGCAAACAAGAAAGTTTTTGTTGTTCATGGACATGACGACATTGCCCGCGAACAACTCGAACTCATTTTGCACAAACTGGGGCTCGATCCATTCGTGCTCGCCAATACTGGTGGCGGCGGGCTGACCATCATCGAAGCGCTTGAGAAAGAGATTGGTCCTAACACCGATCAGGCAAGATTCGGTATTGTACTCCTCACTCCGGATGACGTCGGGTACGCCAAAAAAGATGGCGTCGACAAATCAGAACCGCGCGCGCGTCAAAACGTTGTGCTTGAAACCGGAATGTTAATCGCGGCGATTGGTAGACCGAACGTCGCGATTCTAAAAAAAGGGCACCTAGAAGTTCCTTCAGACGCCCAAGGCATCTTGTACATTCCCTTTAATGACCACGTGAAGGAAACGGCACCAAAGCTTGCTGACCGCCTTCGTGCAGCGGGCTTCGTAATCAGTCCGGAACGGATTACCAACGCGTCCTCGTGATTAAGAAGAAACGGGGACGGGTCTAATTATTGGCAAGCGGAGGCGATTGCGGTAAGTTGGGTGGATGCCTAGAACAGCACGCATAGCGCCTGGAGGGATGGTCTACCATGTGATCAATCGGGGCGTGGGGAAACAAGAGCTGTTCTTCAATGACGAGGACTACATGGCTTTTGAGCGAGTCATCCGGGAGACGTTGACGGCTCACCTAATGCCCCGTTCGCAAAATGGGACAGGCACCGAGACTTCACCTCCAATTCCGCTGCTAAACGGGAACTTGCTCGGAGCCAGTCCCATATTGCGAACTACCCGTTAATAATTCGGGCGCAGGACTCCATAGTATTCTCCAACAACTTGACTCCGGATTGGTCTTCCGCTTGCTTCGCCGACTCCGAAAACCCTACACTGGGAAAGTTCCGCTACGTAGGCAAGTGGTATCCGCATAAGACCCCACTCGCTCACGAAGCAGCAAACTTCAACGCACGATCTAGTCGTCTCAAAGCAGCCGGATAGATCGCAATTCGTTATCTGGACTACCGTACTTCAATGACTCCGTCCGTTCGCAAGACGATACGCCACCTATATGAGCACGATGACGAATCCGTCGTTCTCGGAGTCCTTACGCGAATTGGTCAGGGCATCGTTCACGCACGCAGTGCTATTCTGTACGACGCCCTGCTAAGAATGGCCAGCGGCGATAAACGCGCCCTTGCCGCTCTTGTCGATTGGGCGATCGCCTCTCCAAATGAGTTTGACCAATACCTGTTTCGTTGGAAATCGTGGAATTGGATCGCGCAGCGATTTTCTTCGGGGTCCCCAACAGAGTGCTATGCGTTCATGGCCCCAATAGTAACCAGGGTGGCACCGTTGGCCGCCGAGTACCGGTGCTCAGTTCACACTTCCCACGATACGCTTTGCGTACATGATTCAAACGAAGAGTTTCCCCAGGAAATCGGCCTGTACATCACTCCGATCATCAACGGCGGTGTCTACATTTCCGATGACGACGAAAGTCTCTTGGCCCCCAAAACACCCTCGATCGCAGAATTCTGCGATGGCGAATTAGCGTCTGCCTCCGCCTCGAGCGATCGTATAATCTACAACATGGACAAAATGTTCTGTCGGGATTGCCACCCTAATTTGGCCAGATAATAAGTAAGGATTTGACGTCGCGAGTTTCCGAGCCGAAGGTCAAGTCCTCCGTTCAGGAAGCCCGGTGGTCGCGAAAGCGGGCTTGGCTATGGGAAACGATTCCCGCTCACTTCCGGCAGGTTGCTCGTTGGCAGGCTGGAAAGGGAAACTTGTTGACGGCTCACCTAATGCGCCGTTCGCAAAATGGGACAGGCACCGAGACTTCACCTCCAATTCCGCTGCTAAACGGGAACCTGCTCGGAGCCAGTCCCATATTGCGAACTACCCGTGAATAATTCGGGCGCAGGACTCCATGGTATTCTCCAACAACTTGACTCCTGATTGGTCTTTCGCTTGCTTGGCCGACTCCGAAAACCCTACACTGGGAAGGTTCCGCTACGTAGGCAAGTGGTATTCGCATAAGGACCCACTCGCGCTCTCGAAGCGACAAACTTCACCCACGATCTAACCGTCTCAAGGCAGCCGGATAGATCGGTTCATTCGGAAAGGCAAGAGGACGCAACCATGAAAACACTTTTGATCCTTGGAACGCTACCCTCTGTCATGCTGTTCGCTTCCACGATTACGCCAACGTTAGCGGCCCAAACTGAAAAGACTCATGTGACAATCGATGAGATTGGTTCGAGCGTGGTGGTGTTGGGGCGTTTGGGCGTTCCGTTGCGAACCATGGTTAGGTTCAAAGCGAAATGGATTCAGTCGCCCGATCGGTCCAAGCCTGAGGCGATTCCGTTACGGCTGAAAATCATCGAGATTGACGGGAAGCCACTTGAGCGCGATGTGCTTTTTCTTCCCGCTGATGTGTACGTTGTGGATTCCACGGGACAAACGAAGATCAAGCCTGAACTGCATCGCGAGGTCAGCTTATATGGATACGAAGACTGGGTGACACACGGGCCACCCATCGAATTTCATGAAGCGATCGGCAAGCCTCCCGTGGCTCCGCAGGCTCATGGACGATCGCAACTGAGAGCCCTTGTTGAGTCGCATTAATTCCGGGATGAAAAAGCCGAACGAGTAAGGATTTGACTTCGCGAGTCTTCAGTTGAATTTCAAGGCCTCTGTTCAAGAAGCCCGGTGGCTGCGAGGACGGGCTTGGCTATGGGAAACGGTTCCCGCTCTTGGTGCGGACGCGAGACCTTCGACCGCCGACAGAGACATCTCTAGCCAATTGCGAAATCGACGCTCAAATTCTTCGCGTTCGTCAGGTGGTTATGTGTTTTGCGGCGTGCGTTGCCAGCATAGCAATTGGTTGTTGGTTGTCAGGCTCGCCGCATTCACGATGACATCATTTCGGAATTCCGGCAACGCTTGAAGGCGATGCATCAGTTCCTTTTCGCCGGTTGCGCCCCAAGGAATGACGCAACCATCTGTCGTGCCGTACAGCACCCAAAACACATCCGGTGTAAACGGGCCGTCTTCCGTGGTAAGAATCTCGACCCTTTGTAGATCGTTCCATTTCACGGATTCCGTTGTGCCGTCGGGGCGCGAGCAAATCACGTCGGTTTCGGACACGGCGACAACGTAGTCGCGTTCCGGTTTCAGTTTTGGGCGGCCATCCGCCGTGGTTGTTTCAGCGAGAACCTCGGCAACAAGTCGATTCGCGAGACGTTTTGTGGCCCATCTCTGCCAGATCCAGATCACGATAAACGCCAGCGATCCGGCTGCGATTACGATGATCAGCTCAATCGTATCCCAGGTAAGCCCTTTAAACGCAAAGGTACAAACAATGTTCTGAGGTTCCGACCTGGCGACTTGGCTGGGTCATTCCTTGAGTGCGGTGATTAGCTGAATGAATATCGGCCACCCGATCATTTCCTGCTCTTTCTGGCCCACTTGTCGCTTGGCTTCAACAACGTCGCTCATGCACCCGGCTTTTGCAACTTTGTGTCATAGCATGGTCTCGTCGGCGATGCGAGCGTTGGAGCTGCCACGAGACTTCTCGCAATCGCGGACATCCGTATCCGGTTGCTTCCATGGCAAGCTCTCTGGCTTTGTTGACCCCGGTAATTGCATCCATCAAATGGGACGGAAGCGACTTTTGTTACTCAACGTGATCACTCGGCGAGCTTTAGATTTTTTCATCAGGCTACACGCGGGTCCCTTCTGGGCGCAACCGCTGCGAACCGATGTCGGTGGACTAAATGCGGATGAACGAAAAAGGCTAGAGTCCGCTCGCGCGCCGGTCATGCAGTAACCTGCGGGCGTGTCGTCAAGAAACTAGGCCGACCGGAACACAAATTCACTTGAATTTAGAGTGGGGAACTGACGAGAAGGCCCCACAATTCGGTTGCACTTGGGCGTTGGCGGGATGTGGTCGCCTAAACTAGGGGCGGACCTTTCCACTGAGTCGCTTCTCCACCGTTCATCTGCTGCTCCAAATAAGTAAACTCGGCTCCGTCGGCACCCCCATTACGCATTCACGATTTCCGCCGCTTAGACGGTGAGTCATCAACACTGCCGGTCTTTTTTTGCAAAACAGGAAAAAAGTGGGGCGGAGTAGGAGGCTCGGATGGAATTCAAAGTTCATCGCAGGAATTTACTTGTCTTACTTTCAATCTCAAAAGGAGATTACGATGAACTTGCCAAAACTAAATTCGTTTCGGACGTGGGCCATCTGTTCGATGGTCGCTCTAAGTATCGGGGCTTCCACGGCTCAAGCCCAAGACAGCGAAGTCGCCGTGGTCGGCTTTCTGGGCCACCTGAACTGTCATGAAGTCACGGACGGATGGGGCAATGACGACTTGAACGTCGTTTATGGAGTGTTGGTCGGCTACACGGACGGATCCTACCGCACTTGGGGAGATTATTTGTATTATCGGCGCAGCGTTGGAGACAGCTTTCGCCAAGGTCCGTTGACCCAGCAGCCGTTGTTTGTACATAGTTTTCTCCGTACACGGCGGCCCACGACCAAGGACACGAAAATCGACCATCGGCAGGTCCGCTTTGTGCGGGTGGCCGTCGCGTTGGTTGAATACGACAGCCCGGCCGGCCTTGCCGCCGGCACGGCGGGACGACAGAACATCACCGCCAAGCTGCGCCGGTTCCCTTGGAGTCGGTATGCCGCCCCATTGCGAGGGGCCGAGGCGAGTTCTGTCTTCGGACAGAGAGTTCTGAGGGCAGCTAGGACCAGCTTCGACGATAATATTGGGATTCGTGAAGTCATGCTAACTGCTCGAACTTTGGCCGACGCCAGTCGCGTGGCGAACTTAGCGCACCCGTCACACTTAACGGCCTTTCGCATGCCGCCGCGAAACACTCGTCACGACTTCCGCATGCAGGGCGATGGTTCGGATTATCGAGGCTCGATTTGGTTGACCCGAGGCGTGCGGTCGATCTATCAAGACGTGATCGCCCGTAGTTCGCGGCCTATAACCATTCGACAGGACCAAGTTACCTTTCTGTTGCAAAACCGTACGCCATTCGACGTCCAGGTTAGGTTTCGACGCGAAGGCGGGAGCGGTTCGGACCGCATCCCAACTGGACGTCGAAGGCAGTACACGTTGCGGATTGCACCTGGCGATGTGCCCTCGGTTACGGTTGCCGCGCCGGAGTTCGGAGGTGGCATCGAATTCGCCCGGTTTGTGCACGCTGTCGAACGGCTGGGACCTCTGCGTGTCGTCGACGGATGGCAGTACCAATTGAACTACCGCAATAATGAACTCGAATGGGTTCGTCAGTAGCAGGCAGTGGCAGAAGGAGATCGCTCAAGATCGGCGAGGCGATTCCGAGTTGCGGAATCGCCTCGCCTTGTTTTTGTGAGGTCATTCCGCGGACCGAGCTTTGGTGAGCCAGGGTTCCGCGCTCCACAGCCATAGCTGGTGCAGTTGGCTCTCGGTTGCAGCGGCCAAACGTGTTCCACTGCCGTCGAGCGCCAAACACAGCACTCGGCCTTGCTGGTCTTTTAGCTGAAGCACTTCGCGGCCAGTTGTTGGAACCCAGAGGCGGATTTGGTCGTTGCTGCCAGTAAACAGCCGATCGCCCTTTTGGCCGAATACGAGACCGTTGACACTCCGTTCGCCGACCTTGAATTGCTTCACCATGTCGAGCGTGTCGGCGTTCCACACGGTCACCTCACCACTCCTGCCGCCAGCCGCCAAGAGTGCGCCATCCGGGCTGAATGCGACACTTGGAATCGCCGGACCCGATTTACGAAGCACGCTATGACCGTTGGCATGACGGACGTCGAAGACCGTAATCCTCCCGTTATGACAGCCCGCTGCGATCCGATTGCAATCGGGACTCCAGGCAAGTCGAATTGTCAGCGGCGCGCTCAGCCTGCCAGTGATGTGGCCGCTGGCAAAGTCCCATATGACGATCTCGTTGTCACATACGGCGGCAACGCTGGCCCCATCGGACGAGCATGCAAGATGTGCAATCTTTGTAAAGACGCCGTCGAGCGATCGGATCTCCGCGCCCGACGCGCCATCGAAGATCTTGATCGAATCCACACTGGCAACCGCAATCCAAGGATGCGTCGGACAGAAGTCAAGCGATCGCGCCGGGACTATCTGCTGGTTTCGCGTCGTAACCCGAAACGATGTAACCGCCTCACCGTTTCGTGCTTTCCATACGTTGACGCCTAAGTCTCCGCCGACGGCGACAAGCCGACCAGTACCGCTAAAGGCAACGACATTGGCCTTTGACTGGGCAAATTGATCTGACTTGGGCACCTGCAGAGCCATTGGCTGCCGCCTGTTCACATGCCAGATTTTGACTCCGCCGCGATAATCGCCAGAGGCCAGGCGGTTGCCGTTGGGACCAAATGCCAGGCTCAATAGACTTGCATCGTGTCCGGCAAACGCGGCAATTTCAGTGCCATCATGGGTCGAAAACACGCGTACGGTCCAATCCTTTCCGGCCGCCGCCAATAACCGCCCGTCGTCGCTGATCGCCGTCGCATAACTGACGCAATCGGGAGCCGCGACTCGCAATACTCTTCCCGATGATTCCAAAGCGAATACTCCCTTCCGCTCGTCATGGAAAACCTTGATTTGTCCGTCGCGACTGAAGGTAACGGGCGCGGAGCTTGACGCCGTTTCCACCGCCTCGCCAGTCGACAGGTTCCAAACGCGATACTCTTTCTTGAAATTACTAGCGGCGAGCCGATTGCCATCATGCAGAAAAGTGAGTCGTTGAAGCGGAAAACCAGGCACTTCAAATCTTTGCCGTTCATCACCGTTCCGCGTGTCCCATAGCCGAACGGTTTCGTCGCTAGTTGCTCGCCGTCTTCCCGAAATGCGACGGCAAATACACCTTTTGTGTGCCCGGCGAAGGAACGAAGAATCTTTCCACGGTCGACATCCCAAAGAGCCACGTTGCCATCGGCGCCGCCCGTAACGAGCCAACGGCCGTTGGGATGGAACGACAAGCATTGAACTCTAGATGGACAATTCAGGTCGCCTAAGCGTTCGCCACTGGCACCATCGACGATCCAGACTTCAGGACTAAGGAATGCGATCGCCAACCGTTGGCCATCGGCACTATATGCCAAGGCGACATTCGACGACGGTCCGCTTAGCGAACCCGCTTGCACTTGACACCGCGCCCGCAGGCTACCCCATTCCCAATTTCGGTGGTCCGCATCGCACTCATCGAGTCGCGCCCGGGCAGCCGTGAATTGCGCGGTGACTCTCAAAAGGTCAGCCGCCGCAATCTGGCTCAAGTAAAGTTCGTTGGAGACGCGTTCTCGCAAATCGCGTTCGGTGCGCACTTGTTCTTGAATGCGGCCTAGGGCATCGGTCAATTGTCGTTGGCGCTGAATCAAGTCCTCTTTAGACTGTTCCGCGCGGGTCAGAGCATCAGACAGATGCAGATTGAAGACAAAAAAGACAATGGTTAGAGTTAGCGGCGCGAGGACGCCCAGTCCAATGAGCCCCGCCGCTGCTGGCCGACGGCGCATCCACTTCCAAGTTCGTTCCCAAGTTGCCGCCGGGCGCGCCGCGATTGGCCTGTTTTCCAAAAAAGCAGCCAAATCGTCAGCCAGCGCCTCGGCCGAGGCGTAGCGCCGTTGAGGGTCTTTTTCCAGGCACTTCAGACAAATCGTGTCCAAGTCGGCGGCGACCGTTGGATAGGACTGCCTTAAGGGCAAAGGCTCTTCGTCCAAAACTTTACGAAGCGTCTCCAATGTGGTGTCGGCAACAAAGGGCGGGCGGCCGCTGAGCATCTGATACAGCGTTGCACCGAGACTATATACATCCGATAGGGCGGTGATCTGCCCAGATTCGCGTGCCTGTTCCGGCGCCATGTACGCCGGAGTCCCCACGACCTGTCCGCTGCGCGTCAATTTGTCATCGCTTTCCGTGAGCTTGGCCAAGCCAAAATCGGCCACCTTGGGACGATCCGACGAGTCTTCGACGAGTACTGCGTACTTCGTTGACCTGATCGGGAAACCGAGCCAGATAGTCTTCCACGACCGGTGTTCCGCCCCAACGACGTTGCCAAAAGCACTCCAGGCCGATCAGCTCTTCCAAGAGACCGCCTTGCTGATCGCCAGCCACACGCTGCAGATACGCTTCGATACGTGGCCGCTGGTTGGTTTTACAAGCCTCTTCAAATTCGTCGCATAGGCGATCGATCAGGCTGTCGACCGAGTCATCGTCGCGTTCATCTTGACTGACATCCTGGTTCATTCGTTCGCCCGACTGCTGCTCGGTTTCGACGGGGCGCGAAAGTTTCTACTGGCGATTGAATTCGCCGGTCTCAGTCGTTCTCGTCCGCCCACTTTTTGGCTTTTTCTCGGAGGCGTTTAAGCTTTCGTTCCACGGTGCGTGGTGCACAGTTGAGATGTTTGGCCAATTGGGCTGCTGTCATCCCTTGAGCCGTCCACAGGGCGACGTCTCTCTGCATGGGATCTTCCAGACCGTCGAGAAACGCCAGGATCTGAAGGGCCATCTCTTCACACTCCAAGTCCTCTTCCGGAGCGGGAGCGTCACTGGCTGCCAACTCGTCGATTCCGCCGCGGTCTGTTTTGGCAAAGGCCGACTCGCCCATCACGCCACCGCCGCCGCGCTTTTCGGCCATTTCCCTGACGGCGTGTTTCGCGGCCTTGCGGAAGCTGATGGTCACCAACAAACGCCACAAATCGTTCCGGTCCTCTAGCTGAGCAAATCCACCCTCACGCGC
The DNA here is from genome assembly GCA_029259935.1 of Planctomycetota bacterium. The sequence continues at coordinate 10,993 of JAJDEH010000312.1, read as the reverse complement.
TCGACGGACGAAACTGTCGAACGCACTTAGCGCGATATCTTCCTCATCACGAGATCGTCGCACGCGCGCGGACAGACGTTTGCCAACGAGGCGGACGATGGGATCGTAGTAGCGGGCGACCACCTTTTCGACCGCCTCGTCCGAGCCAGATTTCAAATCAGCGATCCAGCCAGTAACAGAATGATCCATTATGAACTCAGCGGCTTGCTGCATGATTGAATGGTTATCATTGTCCCAGTTCAGTCTAGCAGCGCCGTCTAAAGGCATGCAACAAGAGGGCCGAAGGTCGGTGCGGCAAAAATTAATGGCGAGCATGACAACTACCCTAATGAAGACTTATGTCGCAACCTAACCGCGTCCATTGGTCCGCCGTTTTGAAAGCCGTGCAAACGGCGGCAGCATGTAGCTGCGGGTGCCAGCCCGCAGATTGATAGAAGATCTCTCGTCAAGCCGCGAGAGCGGCGAAAGCAGTTGAGTAATGTCGCTCTGTTCGTCGTGCTGTCGCCGCTTTCGCGGCTCGCTTCTTTACGACTGACGACTGACTATCCGCCGGCTCACGCCAGCGGCTATTTGCTGTCGCCTTTTCACGGCTTTTCCTCACGTTGCGGATGTCCATCACGAGCTCGCCAGAAAAAGTTGCCGCACACGCCGAAGGTGGACGTGTGCCGCGTCAGCGACGTAAATCCGACAGCCAAAGCGAAACATTTTTGCTAGAAGCCCGGCTTTTTGGAAAAAGCCGGGCTTCTGATCGCGCTGAACGCCGTTGCACAAGACACATACGTGACCCGATCACCGAGACCGACCCACGCCCTCAAGGAAGCATTACGACGTAACGATTTCAATAGCCGAAGTGTCCTCCATGATGATAGTGGGACCATCGGCCGTGTTCATTCCAAGGATGACTTGGGATTTGCGGGTGTCGAACGCGCGGGTAATCATTCGGGCACCGATCGCGAAAACGGTCACTGCAACGCCGGTTTCTGTCGCGATCACGGCGATCATCGCTCCCCGATCCGCGCCGATCTTCGTCAAAGTCGCGGAAATTATCATCGTCGTTGTCATCGAAGTCACGGAAGTCTTCATCGTCGTTGTCACCGAAGTCGTCCTGGCCGCCGTTCCCAAGGTCCCCAGGGTTGTCATCGAAGTTCGTGCCAGAACTCCCTGGTGGATTCGAGAAATCGTCTTGACCGGAAGATCCTCCGCCCACTTCACCGTCCGCGCCGGCCAACGGGTCGAAGCCTCCGGTGCCGTCTCCCGCGCCGCCCAAGGGATCGGTAGTCGCAAAGCGCGGTTGCAGAGTCAGGCTGACCGGTGCATTGCGCGATCGGCTGCGAATCGATCCCGACCAAGAGCCATTACGAAAACGCAAACTTCCGTCACCCATTTTCGTTCCGCCAACGCCCCAACTAAAAGTGAACCGACTGCCGTTTTGAACCCGTCCCTTAATGCTGGCGTTAGTCCCATTTCTAAGCTGCAACGTGCCACGAACGTCGCTGCCACTCTGTTGAAACCGAGCTTGGCCCAGATTGGAACTCCACGAACCGGAAATCGACGCCGCGTAAGCGGAAGCATTTCCAATGCCGACCATTCCAGTCAGCGCCAACAGAGCGGTCAATGTTGTTTTGATGCATTGAGATTTCATCGGAGTTTCCTCGGATCTTGAGTAATGAAAACATGCAGAGTTGTTAACGAACAACCTGAAAACTGCACAAGTCCCGCTGAACTGTTCAGCGACTACCACTCAATCCCAATTTCCACCCATTGGCCGACAACGATCGCCAAATGTTTTCGTCGGGGTAACTAGCGTCCGCGCATGCTGACGACTCCTTATTTTCATGTAATTCTCTCGATTGTGTGTCGGACTGCCTTAACGGCTTGGAATGTAATCCCTATGGCAAGTCAATCTCACACCACCAGGAAAGGGTCCGATCATGTTCACAGCCGCGAAAATGACCAAACTGCTCATTCTGACAACTTGCGGGCTGCTTCTGACGTTTGCTTGTAAACCGGCGCTGGCGCATCCGGCGTTTGCGGAATACGGCCCTTGGCCAGGCGAATTGAAGGTGGCGGTCCGCACATCGCCATCCGCCAAGCTGTTGTACCGTCGACCCGCCTCGCCGCAACCTGCGAAAATCCGTCCCATTCCCAGGTTGGTCAGCTTTACTCAAGCTCCGGGCGGAATTTACTTCTGCAGTGGCTTGGACAACATGATTTACGTGTTACGGGACAACACGGAGAAATTGGCGTTGCACATCCCAGCCAGCCGGCAAGGCGTGATCCGGCGAGTCCGTTATAGCCCTGATCGCAACCGCATCCTTTTTAGCCTCTTCAAGACGCCCGTGGACAACGAAGGCCTGTCCGATGGAGCAATCTATTCCTTTAACATGCAAACGGGTGGAATGTCTCTCGTTTCGCGGGTCAGCCAGAGCCAGGTAAACAACGACTGGTGGGGACAGTTTGTCGTCAGCAGGCATGGCATCTTTGTATCGAGCAACGACACGATTTATGGATTGAACGAACGAACTTCTCAGACCACCCCAGCGTACCGAACCCAATTCAATATCAAAGTTCTGGCGAAAGCTTTTGACAATGGGACTCTGGCCTATGTCACTCCGGATGGCGAGGTTCGATTGGTGAACTTGAAAACGCGTACCGAGCAGAGACTGCTGCAGCTTCCGTCTCGGGATGTAAGCGACTTTCAACCGATTAAGTTGGATCATTCGGCGGATCGGCCTGCCAGACAACTCGGACCTCAAGCGATTGCGCTGTCCGTCAAAGTCGTGTATACCAACCGTGGCCGCACGTTTCCTCTAGGAACTGGCCAGGTGACGCTGCTGAAATCTGGGCGGCAAGTGGGCGTTTATGCACTTAACCATGGCATCGCCCATATCTCGCTGAAACCTGGCCAATACGTGGTGCGAGCACAGGGACCAGGTGTTGCTGCAAAAGAGATGTCGGTGAACGTCCAGCAGTCGCGGAAGATCGTGATGACGTTGAAGACCACGCTGTTTTAGGGGCAACTCAGCATCCCCACCTTTTCTGGATGTTGTCGACACGAGCCGCTCCCTCGTGTTGTCAATCGAGAACCGGGCGGGCTAGTCGTGTGGCTAGTCCGCCCTTCTTGTGCGCGAATGGATTAAAATCTACTCTGCTGACGCTTCAGGAGACGAATGGAAAGCTAATTTCGGAGACGATCATTCAGCCCGCCCGGTCCCAAGGGCTGGCGAGGGCTGACATCCCCCTGTTCCTTGACGGTCGCGCCATGCTGCGTCGCCATTTCGCAAAACGCGTTGGCACGCTCCACCGAATGACGAATATCTTCTTCGCCATGCGCCGTCAGTGATCAACGAAATAAACGCAGCCACCTTTCACTCCTTATTAACTCAACAGTTCCTTCAAAAGGCGATATTGCTCGACGCCGGTCACGCGAGCATCAAGGCCTTGGAATTTGACGGACAAACGGTTGTTGTCGATTCCCAGGCAGTGCAGGATCGTGTTATTGATGTCGACGATCTTGACCGGATCCTCGACGATGTTGTAGCTGAAGTCGTCGGTCCTCCCGATGGACCGGCCGCCTTGGATGCCGCCGCCCGCCATCCACATCGTGAAGCAGCGCGGATGATGGTCGCGGCCGTAGTTGTCGCGGGCCAGCTTGCCTTGGCAATAGGCCGTGCGGCCAAACTCGCCGCCCCACACGATCAGCGTGTCCTTGAGCATGTCGCGTTGCTTGAGATCCTCGATCAGCGCCCGCGTCGCCTGGTCGATGTCGCGGCATTGATTGCGGATGTCGCGAGGCAGGTTGTTATGCTGGTCCCAGCCACGATGGAAAATCTGAATGCACTGCACGTCGCGTTCGGCCAGCCGTCGCGCCAGCAAACAACTGGCAGCAAACGTGCCTGGCTTGTTGACGTCGGGGCCGTACATGTCCAGCACGTTTTTCGATTCTTGAGAAAAATCGGTCAGCGCGGGCACCGATGTTTGCATTCGAAACGCCATTTCGTATTGGGCCATGCGGGCATTCGTTTCTGGATCGCCGACTTGCTGGAATTGCAGTTCATTCAGCTTGCCCAAGCCGTCGAGCATCTTGCGTCGCGTGGCTTGATCGACGCCGGGCGGGTCCGACAGGAACAGCACGGGATCACCCTTCGCCCGCAAGGCGACGCCCTGCAGCTTCGATGGTAAAAAGCCGGTGCCCCACAGTCGGGAAAAGAGAGCTTGTGCACTCTTCCGTCCCGTCCAAGTGGGCGTCATGACGACGTAGTTGGGAAGGTTCTCGTTGGCGATTCCCAAACCGTAAGCCAGCCACGATCCCAGACTGGGCCAACCAGGAAGTTCACGCCCGGTTTGGATGTAGGTCATCGCGGGATCATGGTTGATGGCATTGGTGGAAACCGAACGCATGAACGCCAGATCATCAATAACTTTGGTTGTGTGCGGTAACAGTTCGCTGACCCAAGCCCCCGACTCGCCGTATTGTTTGAACTTGAACATGGACGGGGCCAGCGGAAACCGTTTTTGGCCGGAAGTCATCGTCGTGATACGTTGCCCCATTCGCACGGAATCGGGCAGATCCTTATCAAACAGCTTGGTGAGTTCCGGTTTGTAATCGTAAAGGTCGTGTTGGGCCGGACCGCCGCTCATGAACAGATAGATGAACCGTTTGGCGGTCGGCGCGTGGTGGGGAATGTCGGGCAATCCACCAGTAGGTTTGGGTGGCTGCTTTGCCGCGGCCAGCGCGCGATCGCCCATGACCGTTGCCAATGCCGCGGTGCCGGCCGCATTCACTCCACGGCCCAAGAGTTGGCGGCGAGTAAGTTGCAGAAGTCTTTCGGCGCGGGGGTCCATTGTCTTATCCTTTGGTAATCGTTTCATCCAGATTCAAGACCATGTTGGCGACCATCGTCCAGGCGGCCAATTGGCTTGCGTCGAGCGTCTCGTTCGGTTTGGATTCGCCAACGGCAATGAGTTTCGTCGCGGCTTCTTTGTCCGCGGTAAATCGTTTGAGGCAGGTCTGGTAGACGTCGATCAGGACCGCCAATTCAGCGTCGCGGGGCATGCGGGAAGTCGCGAGTCGAAACGCAAAGGCGGCTCGTTCTTCAGTGGACTTTCCGCCTTCAAGCATGATGCGCTGAGCGAGGCCACGCGATGCTTCCACGAATTGCTCGTCGTTCATCAGGGCCAACGCCGCCAGCGGTGTGTTGGTACGCGAACGCCGGACCGTGCAGGTTTCGCGGGACGGGGCGTCGAGCGTTGACATCGTGGGCGGTGGCGCGGTGCGTTTCCAAAACGTGTACATGCTGCGCCGATACAGTGCCTCGCCCGCATCGCGTTTGAACCGCGCAGTATTACTGTCGGTATAGCCGACCGCGAACCAAATCCCCGTCGGTTGATACGGCTTGACACTCGGCCCGCCAATCTTGTCGATCAGCATTCCGCTTGTCGCGAGCGCATTATCGCGGATCATCTCGGCATCCATGCGAAACCGAGAGCCTCGCGAAAAAAGCCGGTTTTGCGGATCTTTCAGGGCGATGTCCGCCGAGATTCGCGATGATTGGCGATAAGTGGCTGACATGACAATCAGCTTCTGCAATCGTCGGACATCCCAACCGCTTTCGCGAAAGTCCACGGCCAGCCAATCCAAGAGCCGCGGATGAGACGGCGGTGAACCTTGCGAGCCAAAGTCCTCGGCTGTCTCGACGATCCCCACGCCGAAATACTGTTGCCAAGATCGATTCACCGTGACACGGCTGGTGAGCGGATGCTCTGGCGAGACCAGCCATCGAGCGAGATGCAACCGCGTGGGAACTTCGCCCTCTTTCATTGGACCGAGTGGCGGCAGCGCGGCGGGTGTGTTGCGCGTGACGGGTTCACCCTTCTTATCGTATGCGCCGCGGGTCAGGATGAACGCCGGTTTGGGCTCGGCCAATTCCCTCCAGACCAGTGTTGTCGGCAGCGATTTGTCGAGTTCCGTCTTGCGTTTGTTCAGCGACTCCAGTTCATCGCGAGTTTGCTTCAGCGCCGCGTCGTTTGAAACTTTGTTGCGAAAGTGGTCGCGAATCTTTTGCTGCTGCGCGGCGCTACGTTTCGATGGATCGATGCGGATCAGTTTGGCGATTTCGGCGGGCGCCGAGTCAACACTGACGTTGGGAATGCTTGCGGCGGACGTGACCGAAAAGCGAAACCGGCCGAACTGGTGTTGGGCGTAAATCGACTCGTGTCGCAAGCGGATTCGCAATGACATGCCGCCTTCACGACCAAAAGGCGATTCGGCGACAAAGATGGCGGTGCGATCTTCCTTGCGTTCGTGGCCGGCAATCGCCCACCCAGTCCCCGGTTTGCCGTCGATGGCGTTGGCGATCTTGAAGTCGCCGTTTGTTTGCTCGTGATCCGCCCATGCGCGAGCAAGTTTGATTCGCTCCCATTTGTCGGGTTCGGTTTTCGATGCGACTTCGGCTTCGAATTCAGACAGCACCACGTTGCTATTGTTGCTGCGGCCCGCGCCGCTGACGGTGAGTGAAGGATGCATGAGCCCTTCCAGCCGAATCGCGGTCAGACGATTGGCTTCAACCTCGGCAACGACTTCATAAACCTCTTTGGCCGGGTTTTTGCCTGCCGCGAGGATCGAGTTATCCTCTAGCTTGGTCAATGTCGCGCCGCCGCTGGACGTGAACTTCTCCGGCGAAAGGGTGAGCCACTTGAGTTCGCTTCCGACACTCTCCCGCAGACGCTTTTCCCAGTCCGCTTGGGCTTGATCCACGCCGGCAATCGGTGACGTCATTGCCTTGGTCAACTCACCAATACGCCGGCCCAGATTTACGAGTTCCGCCTTTTGCGATTCGGTGGCGACCTGGACCACTGGTGCCGTGTTTTGGCGATTGCCGTCCATTACCGGGCCGTCGAGACTGTTGAAGAAAGCAAACAGTTGATAAAAATCCTTCATCTCGAACGGGTCGAATTTGTGTTCGTGACAAACCACGCAGCCCATCGAGATGCCCATCCACACGGTGGACGTCGTTGCCACGCGGTCGACGGTGTAATGCACGTAATACTCTTCGGGGATCACGCCGCCTTCGCTCGTCGTAACATTGCAGCGATTGAATCCTGTGGCAATCTTCTGGTCGAGGGTGGCATCCGGCAGCAAGTCGCCGGCGAGTTGCTCGATCGTGAACTGATCGAACGGCATGTTTGAGTTGAACGCTTTGATGACCCAATCGCGGTAGGGCCACATCAGACGAAAGTTGTCGAGGTGCAGCCCGTGCGTATCGCCATAACGAGCGGCGTCGAGCCAGTAACGGGCCATGTGTTCGCCATGACGGGGCGACTTGAGCAACCGATCGACAACTTCTTCATACGCGTGGTCCGATTCATTGGCCAGGAACTTATCAATTTCGCTGGTTGTCGGCGGCAAGCCTGTTAGGTCAAACGTCACTCGGCGGAGCAACGCGATCTTGTCCGCTTCGACGGACGGCTTGAGGCCTTCCCTTTCCAGCCGAGCGAGAACAAAGTGGTCGATCTCGTTTCGCGGCCACTTCGAGTCGCCAACCTTGGGTAGCGCGGGGCGCGCGGGCGCATCGAGCGACCAGTGTTGTTGCCATGTGGCGCCCGTCTCGATCCACCGCTTGATCAGGGCGATTTCATCTGGCGACAATTGCTTTTTCGCGTCGGCCGGCGGCATCCGTTCGTCTTCGTCTTCGGTAACCAGTCGCTGATACAAGACGCTTTTCGCCAAATTCCCCGCTACCACGGCAACGCCGCCGGAGTCCAGCGGCGCGAACAGGCCGCCCTTCGTATCCATGCGCAAATCGGTCTCGCGATGCTCTTCGTCGAGGCCATGGCATTGAAAACACTTTTCGGCCAAGAGCGGTCGAATCTGTCGGCCAAAGTCCACTTCGGCATCCTCGCCGCGGACCAAGGAAGTCACCAACAAGAAGAGTGGTACAACTAAGAAGAACGGAACAACGCTGGCCTTCATCAACCGTCGTGTGTAGCGATTCATGGCTGTTAACTCCGAGGGGCCCGCGCACCGCACGGGTAAGTTTTCCTATTGACGAGGGGCGGATTGTAATTAGATATCTGGATCTTGACATCCAGATTATCGACCGAGGGCCTCTTTTTCAACCCACAACTACTAAGAAGGTCATGGAGTTTGGACCAGCCGCCGTGGTCGGTAGTGAACAACAACCAAGACCGCGGACCAGCAGGCAGGAATCAACTCCGATGCGGGCTATCGTCGGCGCACCCGTTCTCGAAGCCAATGAGGTCACGGATTGCGAACTCGTACTGGGCGTCCAACTCAACGCGGGCGTATCCGCTCAACATCCCGACCGTTTGTGAACGGCCAGTTGGATTGAATGCGGCTGGTTTTGCTTGGGCCGGCTTGACACAGATGGTACACTCTATAATTATGGATGTCAAGGTCCGGATATCTATATTCACCCACCAAGAGGTTCGTAATGGACCGACCGCTCGCCGACGGACATTCCCACCACTGACAACCGATAAATCCGCGCCCCGCGCCCCGCCCACCGACAACATTTTTCATTCCAGGAGATCGGTGCCATGATTCCGCGTTCTTTGTCCAAAGTCTACCTGCCATTGGCTGTTGCCGCTTTGGCATTGGTTGCTTTCGCCAAGGCTGGCGACGAACTCGATGCCAGCAAGCTGCCCGCGCCGTCGAACGAGAAAATTGACTTCGTAAAACAGATTCAACCGATCTTCCAAGCCAAATGCTACTCGTGTCACGGCGCTGAAGAGCAGGAAGGCGGCTTGCGATTGGACGGGAAACAGTCGGCGCTTGACGGCGGCGACAGTGGACGCGTTATCGTACTCGGCAAAAGCGCTGAAAGTCTACTCGTGCAGGCCGTGGCCCGGCTGGATGAAGACACGCAAATGCCGCCGGCGGATGAAGGCACACCGTTGACCAACCAGCAAGTTGCGTTGATTCGAGCGTGGATCGACCAAGGCGCTGTTTGGCCCGACGGTGTGGATAACGCGAAGTTGCTCGGCGCGGACCATTGGGCGTTTAAGCCGATTGGACAGCCACAACCACCCGCTGTGCATAACAAAAACTGGGCGCGGAACGAGATCGATGCGTTCATTCTCAAGAAGCTGGCCCAAGAAAGTGTCAAGCCATCTGGTGAAGCAGACCGCGCCACGCTGATTCGTCGGGTATACCTCGACGTGATTGGCCTGCCACCGTCCCTGCAGCAATTAGATCGGGCGATAACGGACTCGCGCGGCGATTGGTACGAACATCTCGTGGACGAGCTGCTCGATTCACGGCACTATGGCGAGCGGTGGGCGCGGCACTGGCTTGATCTGGGCCGCTATGCCGATAGCGACGGCTATGAAAAAGACAAAGCTCGGCCGCACGCTTGGCGTTGGCGCGATTGGGTGATCAATGCGCTGAATAACGACAAACCGTTCGACCAGTTTACGATCGAGCAAATCGCCGGCGATCTGTTGCCGAATGCCACCCTGGAGCAAAAAGTTGCCACCGGTTTTCACCGCAACACGCTCATCAACCGCGAAGGCGGCACCGACCCGGAAGAGGATCGCGTCAAGCGGACCATCGATCGCACGAACACGTTGGGCTTTGTCTGGTTGGGGATGACGGTTATGTGTGGCCAATGTCATGCGCACAAGTACGATCCGCTTACCCAAAAAGAATACTACCAACTGTATGCCTTCTTCAACACGATGACCGAACCGGACATCGGGGCTCCTTTGCCGGACCAAATTGCTGGCTACGAAAAGGCCAAGGCGGCGTTCGACAAGGAGCATCAACAATACGTCTCGGCAGTTCGCCAATACGAAAAAGAGGAACTCAGCGCGTCGCTTCGGAAGTGGGAGCAATCTTCGCCCGACACGACACCCGTCTGGACCATCCTCCGGCCCGAATCGGTCTCGTCCAAGAAAGGGACGACGCTCACGGTGTTGGATGACGGATCGATTTTGGCCAGCGGCAAGGCTCCCGGCCGGCAGGAAGTGTATGAACTGGTCTGCAAAACCAGCTTGACCGGCATCTCGGGGATTCGGATCGAGGCCATCGCGGATGAACGGCTTCCCGGCGGCGGTCCGGGACGAGGCCCGCTGGGCAACTTCAGCTTGACTCGGTTCGACGTTCGCGCGGCGTCCGCCGATGGCGCGTCGAAGGCAGAGGATGTGATGCTAGCCGCCGCTCAAGCAGACTTTTCTCAGTCCGGCCATGGCGTCGAGCGGGCGATGAACACCAACCCGGTCGACGGTTGGTCGATTGGGCCTCGGTTCGGCGAGAACCACGTCGCCACGTTTCAGACCAAGCAGCCGATCGGATTCGAACAAGGCACGACATTGACGATCTCGGTGTGGCAGTCGTCCGTATTGATGCACTACCACAACCTGGGCCGTTTTCGCATTTCGGTCACGACCACCGACCAGAAGCCGCTGCCGTTGCATGGAGTGACGGATGTGGTCGCCGCGACATTGGCCACGCCGGCCGAAAAGCGGTCTGACATGATGCAGCAAGACTTGTTGGACTACTACAGCATGAGGGACGCGAAACTAGTCCAACTGCGCTCGACCGCCATGGAGCACGGCAAGAGTGCGCCAGCCAATCCCTACCGGACGACGAAGGCGCAAGTCGTGGCCGACATGAAAGAGCCGCGCAAGACTCACTTTTTGATCCGCGGCGATTTCCTAAAGCCGTCCTACGAAGTGCAGCCAAACGCTCCGGCGGCGCTGAATCCTCTGAAGCCACGCGGCATGCGGCCCGATCGGCTCGATTTGGCTCGGTGGCTGGTTGATCCGGCCAATCCGCTGACCGCGCGGGTGGCCGTCAATCACATTTGGGCACGCTATTTCGGCCGTGGTATTGTCCCCTCGGAGCGCGACTTCGGCACGCAAGGCTCGCCGCCTTCGCATCCGGAGTTGCTCGATTGGCTGGCCAATTGGTTTCGTGAGAGCGGCTGGAGCATGAAGAAGTTGCACCGGTTGATCGTCACGTCGGCCACCT
>JAJDEH010000311.1 GCA_029259935.1 Planctomycetota bacterium | reverse complement strand
GGTGAGAGTACGGTTGGCGTTCATGTCGATGTCGAGCATCTGGCGCCCACTCCGCTGGGACAAGAAGTTACCTGCACGGCTCGGGTCATCAACACCGACGGGCCGTTGATTACATTTCAAGTCAGTGCCCGCGACCAGCATGAGCGAATCGCTCGCGGAATTCACAAATTGCGAGGGATCCGTTGCGATCGATTCGCGAGCCGAGTGCAATCGAAAGGTCGCGTTTGACACTGGCCCGCCAAATGCACTCCGCTGTGACTCAGGCCGCTTCCAAAACACGATCTTCCAACTTGCGGAGAGCCAATTCAATGAACTGCCTCAAGACGTTGTCCATTTTTGTAGTCGTCCTTTTGCTGCCCGCTTTGCCGACAACAGCGGATGACACGACACCTTCCGAGGCCCAGAAGCCTCCCGGTTGGTTCTCGAAACTCGATCTGAACGGCAACGGCAGCTTGGACCGCCAAGAAGCGGGACGCCTTCTCGGCGCGACGGATGCCAATCAAGACGGCGAAGTTACCGTGGCCGAGGCGTTGGCTTACGTCAAGAGGCGGCAACAGAACGCAGCTCGTAAAGGTAAGCGAACAGGCCGGCTTCAATTGTCTCGGGCGGAGGACATGGCCACGCGCGAAAAGACCGATAACGGATTGTGGGTCGTTTCGATCGGACACAGTTGCGTCATTCCGGCCATCGAACCCTGCATCGCGATCGCACGGTCGGCCGGTTATGGAAACCACACGCATCTCATACAGTATGCCGGCGGCGCTGGGGGAGCAGCCAAAGCACAATGGATGAGGCCGGAAGACAAGCAGGAAGCCAAGCCGGCACTCAAGACTGAAAAAATCGATGTGATGACGTTTGGGCATCTCGTCGCGGCCGACGGGAAAAGCTACGGCTGCGACGTCGAAGACTACGAACGTTGGATTGAGTTCGCGCTCAAGCACAATCCCGATATCCGGTTTTTCATTCAGGACTTATGGCCGTGGCTTCCCGGTGCGGGACGCAGTGTCAAGTTCGAGGACTTCAACCTGGAGGAATACGAAGCGGCGATGAAGGTCTCCAGCCAATCGGTGGCTGAAGTTGTTGAAAAACTGAACCAGAAGTATCCGGGCCGCGTGCATGTATTACCGGTCGGCCCGGCCATGACGGAACTTGTTCGGCGGGTGACCAGAAAAGAACAGCCAGGCGTCGATGCCGTGCTGGTGCCGCCCAAGGAGAAGAAGGATCGGGTCGGTCTGTACCGAGACAAAATTCATCCGACCACTTTGATCGCAACGCTTGAAGGCTATATCTACTACGCCTGCCTGTATGGAAAGAGCCCGGCGAATCTCGAAGGCAAGATCTATCGCGATGAAAAGCTCGATCGAGTACTGCGAGAGGTTGCCTGGAACATTGTCATTCAGCACCCGCTTTCAGGGGTGAAGAAATGACTGTCAGTTCGGCTTGGACTCTTGGGCGTGTTGCTGGAACAACTCCAGCCAGCTTGCAACGATCGCATCCCGGATTGTGTTCGACTGGCGATACTCGGCGAGTGTCTTTCCCCAGTAAAAGCCGATCCATCCCGCCGCATGTTCCTTCGATGCATCGACGAACGTCGCAAGCTCCGGTGTGGAACATTTTAGGGGAAAGATCTCTTCAATGACCACGGGCTTGCCGACGGCCGCAAAATCCTTGAGCGTCTTGATCGCCTGGTCGACCTTTCCTGCCTCGGGGTAAATGTGAACGGCGATAAAGTCGAGGTCGTCAGAGACCCTGTCGGGGACGAAGCCCGAAGTGAGTCCCGGGCGATCCAGACTCCAGGGCACGAGGCCGACCGTGACGAGATGGCGGCGGTCGTGTTTGCGGATGGCGGCGGCCAATTGGCGAGTCCATTGGCGAGCGATCTGGTGACGCGGCCGTCCTTTCGTTTCCAAGGCGATGAATTGAACAAAGTGTTTCCCCGCGAAAGCAGGCCCCAGCCAATCCGTTCGCTTTTTCTTTCCGCCGGGAACAACCGGTTCATTCATTAGGTCGTAACAGAAGATCGCCGGGCTCTTTGCACATCGCTGGGCCACTGCTTCCCAGAACCGCGCCTGCGCCTTCCAGCGGTCCACTTCGTCGAGGTCGTCATACCACGCCGGAACATCCTTCTTGTGGTAGCAGCCGAGGCCCGTGAGGTCGAGATAAAGCCCCGTCCGCTCCGCCAGCTTCACGAGCCGTTCGAGTTGCTTTAGGGCGTCCTCGTTGGGACGGTCGGCTGCTTCCATGAACGCGCCGAATTGCAAGTGAATCCGAACGACGTTCGCACCCAGTCGTTTCATTTCCTCAAAGTCTTCTTCGACCGTCGCCCACTCTTCGTCCCAGTAGTCTTCGATCAGCCGTCCGCTGCCTTCCTGGTGATCGTAGTTGAATCCCCAGGGAACGAATTGCTGTCCCGACTCGGCCAGCACGAACCCGCGCTGGTCGTCCGCCACTTGGATCCACTCCAAGTCGCTGGCAAAGCAAGGGCTAAACAGAACCAACCACAGAGCCAACGTCGTCCATTGAGATTTGTGCATGGCTCGATTCTACCGCGACGACCGGCCCGGTGGTAGAATCATAATTTGCTGTTTCCACGCAACCAACAAACGACGAGACACTCCGATGAGACATTGCATCCTTTTTCTTCTGCTGCTGGCCTTCATCCCTACGTTGTGCAATGGGGCGCGAGCCGACGACCAACCGGGAGTCCAAACGGCCGACAAGCTCAACAAGAAGACCAATATCCAGATGGGCTATCTGCTCTATCTGCCCAAGGATTACGACAGTAAGAAGTCATGGCCGCTGGTGCTATTTCTTCACGGCGCGGGCGAACGGGGCACCGACCTGGAACTGGTTAAGGTGCATGGACCTCCCAAGCTGATCGCTGCCGGCAAGGATTTTCCATTCATCGTGGTTTCGCCCCAGTGTCCCAAAGACCGTTGGTGGGAGTCCGTCGAGTTGACGGCACTGCTCGATACGATCGTCGAAAAGTACAAAGTGGATGAAGACCGCGTCTACGTCACGGGGCTGAGCATGGGCGGATTCGGCACATGGCGGCTGGCCATGTTCACGCCCGACCGGTTTGCCGCGATCGCTCCGATTTGCGGCGGCGGTGAAAAGTATTGGGCCAAGCAATTTGCCAACGTCCCGGTGTGGGCGTTTCACGGAGCGAAGGACACCGGCATTCCGCTCGAGCGGTCGCAAGTCATGGTCGACGAACTGAATAAGAACAAAGGGAATGCCAAGCTCACCATCTATCCCGAAGCGGGACACGATGCATGGACCGAAACGTATAACAACCCCGAGCTATACAATTGGTTGTTGGATCAGAAGAGAAGTAAGTGACGCATTTAGTCTACTTATAGGCAAGAACTCGCGAATCTTGAGTCAAGTTTTAGCGACCAACGGGAGCGGGTTTCAAGCCCGAGCGATAGCTCGAATTGGTTCGAGGCCGGGCCTCGTTAGACTCTTGAATCTCGCATTCCAACAATCGGACACACCGCCTCTTCAATCTGGAGCTAGAAACGATGAGCCCATTTACGATTCGTCTGTCGATCGCTTTGCTGGCCGTGGCCGCGACGAACTTGCTGGCCGATGAGCGGACCAGTGAAAACACGCCGAAGATCGCTCAGTTTCTCAAGCGGTTCCCCCAGGCCGACGCGAACAAAGACGGCTTGCTGACGTTGGGCGAAGCGACGAAGTTCCGCAACGCGCAGCGCCAAAAAGCAGAGAAGAGCCGAAAGGCCCAACGGCTGGAACCTGCCAAGGAAGACGTCCGCTACGGCGATCACCCACGTAATCAACTCGATTTCTATCCCTCCAAATCGGAAACGCCCACACCCGTTTTGATTTACTTCCACGGTGGCGGCTTTGTCGCGGGTGACAAGTCAAGAGCCCGCAATCTGCCCCTGGCGCGGGAGTGCCTGGCACATGGCATCTCCGTCGTCAGCGCCAATTATCGGTTTGTTAAAGGGCTCAACAGCGAGCCCTTTCCCGGCTCCTTGATGGACGGCGTACGGGTCGTTCAGTTTGTTCGTTCGCAAGCCAAAGCGTGGAATCTTGACGCCGATCGCGTGGTGCTCAGTGGAGGATCGGCCGGAGCCATGACGTCCATCTGGATCGCTGTACACGACGATTTCGCGGACCCGGGCAGCGACGATCCGCTCGCGCGAATTTCGTCGCGTGTACTGGGTGTCATTGGTTATGTGGGACCAACCACCGTCGACCCGCGCGTGATCCGCGAGCATGTCGGAGGCAATCCTGATATTCACCCGTCGATCTTTCCCATTTTTGATATTGAATCGATCGATGAACTGGAAAAGCCCGAGATGCGAAAGAAGGTGGAAGAATTCAGCGCGCTCAATCATGTCACCAAGGACGACCCGCCGCTGCAACTACGGCATGGCGGAAAACTAGCCGGCACGCCGTTGCCCGAAAACACCAGCTTTGGAGTCAGCATTCACCACGCCAAATTCGGCGACTTGATGCGAAAGCGATACGCGGAGGTTGGCGTCAAGCAATCCGTCGAATTGGTCTGCAGCGACGGACCCGATCGCGACGCCAAAGAAATCGACTTCCTCCGCCGCGCCTTCAAGCTCGCGGCGGACGCTGAATCCACGAGCAAATGACGCCTGAATTCGTCGGCATTTGGCCTTCAACGCAAGATCAAATCCAACGAGTGCACATCGATGATGTGTTTTCCTTGGATGTCGAACGCGTCGAGCCTGAGCGTTCCGCGGCCTTTTTCAAGTCGTAGCGTTCCCAGGCGGAGCGGCTTGAAGTCTTTGACAAAGTAGTGCGACTTGGCGACTCGCTCTTTCGATTTGTCGTAGAGTGGCGGATCGAAGACCTGCGTGACTTTTGCCTGGATCGATGCGCCTCCATCCATCGTCAGCCGAAGTGTCGCGCCTTCGTCGCCGGCGGCGCAGGTGTAATGGATGATCGCTTCGTACTGGCCGCTTGTGCCGACGTCGACATCCCATGTGATGAAATCGTCGGTGCGGGTCCAGTGCGTGAAAAAGGAATTGTTGGGCGCTCGGGAACTTCGCTCGATCGTTCCGTGTTCCACGCCGTCGCGGGCGGTCAACGTCGAAGAATGGCCGTAGCCGACCGTAAACGGGCGGTTGGCGCTGGCCTGAAAATGGGCCTGCATTTCTTTCGCGTGTTGCGTCGCCTGTCGCTGCAGGCGCGCGGTCAATTCAGGGTGGCGATTGGCGACGTCGGTGTGCTGTCCCGGGTCGGCCTTGATGTCGAACAGCCGGCCCGTGGCGTCCAGCCGAAACCGCTGAGTGCGGACGCTGACTTGATTTCTCTTGACGGCCAGCAGTGAACGCGGCTCCCAACCCGTCGACTTTTTTTCCAACAATAGAGGGCCGAGGCTGCGGCCGTCGAGCGGTTTGTCGACCTTCGCCTTGATGCCCGCCAGTTCCGTCAGTGTAGGTAACAAGTCGATAGCTCCCGCGATTTGCGGGACGGAGTGTCCGGCGCGAATCCGGCCTGGCCAGCGAATGAAGAACGGCGACCGCAGCCCGCCTTCGTCAATCGAACCCTTGCGGCCTTTCATGCCGCCATTCCAGCGGTAGGAATTCGGTCCGTTGTCCGAAAAGAAAAGCACGATCGTGTCTTCGCGAAGTTTGAGTTCGTCGAGCTTGTTGAGAATTCGCCCCACGTTCCAATCGATGTTTTCGCACATTGCCAGGGCCGCGCGGGTCATCATTACGTCTTCTTTGTCGGCGTCGCGATGACGCATCGCTGGGTCCTTCCCCGCAAACTTCTCATAGAAGCGGTCGGGCACCATCATCGGTGAGTGCGGGGTATTGAACGGCACGTAGCAAAAGAACGGCCGCTCGCGGTTGGTTTCGATGAAGGCCAGCGCGTGGTCGGTGAAGTCATCGACGATGAAACCGTTCCCTTTGACTCGTTTGCCGTTGTGATCCAGCGGCGGGCTAAAGTAATGACCCCAATGCCCGGAGGTGAAACCGTAAAATTCGTCGAAGCCGCGGTGGTTGGGATGGTACGGCGGTTGAGTGCCGTTGTGCCACTTGCCAAAGCATCCGGTCGCATAATTGGCAGCCTGAAACAGGTCGGCGATTGTGGTCTCGTCGTAGTTCAACCGGCCCTGCCCACGGCTGACTCCGCTTACTCCGGTACGTGGATGGTAACGGCCCGTGAGAAATTCGGCACGAGTCGGAGCGCACACCTGGCATACATAAGAATGCTCAAACGTCGCGCCGTCCCGGGCCAGCGAATCGAGATTGGGAGTGGCCAGATTTGTATTGCCACTCGCGCTGAGATCACCCCAACCCTGGTCATCGGTCAAGATGACAACCACGTTCGGTTGCCGCGCGAAGGCCGATCCCACCAGCAAACAAACGCTGAAAAAGCAGACGACGCCCGCAAGGTCTCTCACATATTTGTTAAACTTAAACGGCATTTTTGTATTCCTTGCCGAGGATCAGTCGCAAATCATCCGGCGTCCAGAAGTTCAGACAGTTCAGCCACGGTGGAAACAGTTTGATCGGCCTTGCATGCGGCCAGCTCTTGTTCATTGCCATAGCCCCACAAGACTCCGATGGTTGCCATGCCATGCTCTTGTGCGGCCAGGATGTCGTGCTTGCGGTCGCCGATCATCACGGCTTGCGAGGGTTCGATCTTCTCCACGGCGACGGTGTGGCGAAGGACGTCGACTTTATCAAGCCTAGTTTTGTCGAAGGTCGTGCCGTTGACCGACACGAAATGATGCTCGATGGAGAAATGGGCCGCCAGCCGCTCGGCAAAGGGCTGAGGTTTCGACGTGGCGATGAACAGGGCATGTTCCTCGCGATCCAACGACGCGAGCAACTGCGGAATTCCGTCGTAAAGCTGGCTCTCCAAGATACCGATGTCGCGATACCGCGAACGATAGGCCGCCACCGCCTCGGTGATTAACGCTTCGTCGTCGGTTTGCAGCAATTGGCCGAAACCGACTTCCAGCGGCGGCCCGATGAACTCGGCCAACTGCTCGTCGGTTCGCGGTTCTTGCCCAAACTGGGCCAGCGCATGATTCAGGCACCGCGTGATTCCGCATTGCGAGTCCAGCAGGGTGCCATCCAAATCAAACAGAATGTACTTCAAGGGCCGCTCCCGCCTAAAAAACTCTCTTGAAAAAGGAATGATGGGCCGGTCGCCTGCCTCGTCGATCCGGTCCGGCGTATAATACTTTCGCTTGAATTCTTATCCTAGTGGTTCGACCGCCCTAACTCCCCCTTGGCATGGGGGAGAACCGGAATATGCTCGTTTCATGGCCCTTGGACAAACAATTCCGACGTTGCTTGCGCAAACGCCCGTGAATCCCGGCGAAGGGCTAACTTACGAACTCGAGCCGGCTTGGTCTTGGGCTCCGGCGGTCGTCGTCTTGTTGATTGCCGTTGTCGTGCCGTTGGTGATTGGCCTGGTGCTGTTTTTGTATCTGTCCGAGCGGGGTGGGGCGGGCGTTTTTCCTCGCGTGGGATTGGCCGTAGTTCGGTTGCTGTTGATCGGCATTGTCGTGCTGATGTTGGTTGGCTGGATGCTGAACCAAAATCGGACCGATCTGCCGGACGTTGTCGTGCTGCTGGACGATTCGGCGAGCATGGCGTTCGAAGATCTTTATGACGATGAGGATTTGCGCGACGCACTGGCTAAACGCGTGAAGTCGGTGGGCTTGGATGAATCGACCCGTATGAACTTGGCGAAAACCTTGTTGTTGGAGAACGACGCCAAGTTGCTCGACTCGCTGTCGGACGGCTACAACCTAAAATTCTATCGGATCAGCAGTTCGCCGCGGGCTGAGGGTGAAGAACAGGGCTCGCTGGCCGAATCCATTTTGTCCGCGCCGGCCGATCAAAGCGAAAGCCGTTTGGGAAAATGCCTGCGCGACGTTCTGGAATTTCAGCGCGGGCGTCCGACCGCGGCCGTGGTCGCGTTTACCGACGGTGTCACGACCGACGGCAAGACGATGGGCGAAGTCGCCGATTACGCGCGGCGCAAAGCGATTCCACTCTATCTCGTTGGACTGGGAGTTGATCGGCCGCCGCGAGACGTGCGACTTGGCGACCTGTTGGTCGACGAAGTCGTGTTCGTGAACGACATTGTGAATTTTGACGTCAAGCTGACGGCCAGCGGTTTCGAAGGCGAAGCCTTGAATATCAAGCTGCGCCAAACGAAGGATGGGCCCGTCGTCGCCGAGGAAACCGTGACGCTCGTCAAGGACGGAGAGACGGTTTCCGTCCGGTTGTCGCATCGTCCCGAAGAGATCGGCGACTTTGAGTATGTCGTGGAAGCGGATGAACTGCCCGCCGAAGCCACCACGGAAAACAATCGGCTTTCAAGATTGGTCAGCGTTCGCGACGAAAAGATTCGCGTGCTGTTGGCCCAGGAAGCACCCAGCCACGAGTTTCGATTCTTGAGTACCCTGTTGGGGCGGCAATTGCGCGGCGACGAAAAGGATGGGGATAAGTCGATTGAATTGACCACGGTACTTCAGGAGGCGGACGAACGGTTCGCCCAAGCCGATGATAGTGTGCGGCGCATTTTTCCACTGCGTCGCGACGAATTGTTTGAATACGACGTGATTATCTTTGGCGATCTCAATCCGGCCAGTTTTGGGCAACTGGTGATGGACTACTTGGTCGAGTTCGTGAAGAAGCGCGGCGGCGGATTGGTGTTCATCGCCGGGCCGCGCCACACGCCCCTCAGTTACAGGGAAACCCCGCTGGCGGAATTGATGCCGATCGACCTGAATACTTGCACGGTTCCGGATCCAGCCCTGCCGCTCACCAATCAATTCAAAGTTCGGCCGACCCGCTTGGGACGGGCCAGCCCTCAGTTTCAACTTGGCGATTCGCTCGGCGAGAATTCCCAAGTGTGGGGCAATCTAGAGGGACTGTATTGGCTGGTCGACGCGCCCGATGTGAAGCCGGGAGTGCGCGTGTTGGCCGAACATCCGACCTTGCGAGGAAGCGGTGGCCAGAACCTGCCCGTGATTTCGATGCACTATGTGGGTGCCGGGAAAGTGATCTTTCACGCCACGGACGAAACGTATCGTTGGCGTTATCGCGTGGGCGACAAGTACTTTGCCAGATATTGGATCCAAACAATTCGCTATCTGAGCCGGTCCAAACTGCTGGGCGACAACAAGGCGGCGGTCCTGACCGCGGATCGGGATGTTTACCGCCGGGGCGAGACGGTGGGTCTGCGGGTCAAGTTTTTTGACGACCGCCTGGCACCTCCGGAAGATGACGGCGTAACCTTGGTGATGGAACGAAGTGAGGGCCAGCGGCGTCATATGAAACTACGCCGGGAATCGACTGCACGCGGTGTTTTCGAGGGAGCGATGACCGGTTTGGGGGAAGGACAATACAACGTTTGGATCGCCACGCCCACTTTGGAAGGCAATCCGCCAAGCGTCAAATTCGCCGTGGTCGCTCCGCCGGGCGAGCAGGCGCGGCTTGAGATGGATTCTCGGGATTTGCAACGGGCGGCCAAGACTTCCGGCGGCCATTTTTACACGATTGACAATGCTGGCAAACTCTCCAAGGACCTGCCCAAGGGACGCCAGGTTCAGATTGCCTCGTTGCCACCCATCTCGATTTGGGGGATTTGGTACGTTGCGCTGACTTTCGCCGGGATTTTCGTGCTGCTGATTGTTACAGAGTGGATTCTGAGAAAAAGGGCGGGAATGCTATAATACGGCGAGTCGTGGCCGGTTCCATTCGCAGCTTTTCGCGGCAGATCGGCGATTTGATCAAGCAATTCTGGAAGTCATTGAAGAGAATAACTCATCCCCATGACTCATCCGCTGCAAAACCGGATCCGCTCGCTCGGCCGTATGGCTCGAAGGTTGACCGTCATTCGCGGGCTGTCGTGGGCGATCTGTGTTATTGGCAGCGTCGCGTCGCTGCTGGCCCTGGCCGATTTTGGGCTGTACGTCACCCTTGGTTTGGACGATGAGGGGGTCCGCTTTGTCTTCGCGGGAATTGTGCTCGTGATCGTGGCGGCGGCGCTTTATTTCAAAGTGTGGCCCTTGTTGCGGCATCGTTGGAGCGATCTTCAAATCGCCCGACGAATTGAGCAGCGTCTGCCCTTTATGCGCGACCGCCTGTCCAGCGCGATAGACTTTTTGGAGCAGGAAGTCGAGGACGAAACGGCCGGTTCGTATGCGCTACGGCGTTCGGTGATTGCCGAGGCGGAAGCCCGGATCGATTCGCTGAATTTGAATCGCTTGCTCCGATTTCGTCCCTCGGTGGTGTTCGCGCTGGCGGCGGTCTTGGTCGTTGGCGGCATGGCTGGTTCGTTGGCCGGGTCGCGACCGGCGCGGTTGGCGGCCCAGCGGCTGGCAATGCCGTGGTCGCATGCCCCCTGGCCCAAACGCAACAACCTTCGATTCAAAGAACCGCCGCCAAGAATGGTCGCCGGAGAGGATCTCGAACTGTTGGTCGTCGACGCGAACCAGCGGCTTCCGGAGGCTGTTGAGCTGGAGTATCGCATTGTGGGGAGTGGCCGCACGCAGCAGAAATTGATGAAAGAAGTGAATGGCACGATGGTCGGGCGAATCGAAAATGTTACGCAGTCGCTGGAGTATCGGGCGACGGGCGGCGACGACCACTCGATGGATTGGCGCGTCGTCGAAGTTGTCGAGGCTCCTTCGATCGCCGAAATGCAAGTCACTCTGCACCCGCCAAAATATACAGGCTGGGCCGACACGCCGTCAGGCAAGGATATTCGCGCGCTGCAAGGCACACGCATCGAGATCAGCGGACGGGTAAGCAAACCGCTCCGCAAAATGGCCTTGCGGCTGGTCACGTCCGAAGGAGAACAGACGCTGCCGGTTAAACTGGCCGCCGACAATCAGTCCTTTTCTTTCCCGGCCAGCCCAAGTCAACCGTGGCTGGTCGATGCGGGCGGTAAGTACTGGCTGGAAATGACCGACGAGTACGGATTGACGGGCGGCGCGAACCGGCAATGGCAAGTGCAGCCGGTTCCCGACCAGCCGCCTAATGTCACTCTAGAAGTTCCCCAGTCCAACGTGCATGTGACGGCCCGCGCGGTCGTCCCGCTGAGCGCCTTGGTCAAGGACGATTTGGCCATCAAGTCGGTCGACTTACGATTCATCCAGCCGAACAAAACCGAACAGGGCGAGCAGGTGATCGGCATTTACTCGCGTCCCGAACGGGTGCCCGCCGTCGATCGAGACCAAACAAATGAAACCCGGCCGAGTGAATCCTTGGCGATTGATTACGAATGGGATTTGGCGACCGTGACGGACCTGCAGCCGGGGCAAACGATGGATTTCTTCCTGGCCGCCAGCGATTACAAACCACAACTCGGACTGAGCGCCCGCCGGCATCTCGTCGTTCTTGACGACGCCGACTTTGAAGATCGCATCGGACAGCGGCAATCGTATGTGCTGCATCAGCTTGCCGAAGCGTTGCGGCTGCAACAAGAAGCCCGTTCGCAAATCACCGCCATGGAGATTCAACTCGGCGAAACCGGCAAGATGCAAAAGCAGGACATTGACGCTTTGCAAAGCGCCGAATTGAACCAGCGCCAAGTCCAGCGTTTGCTGAACGGCGAAGACGGCGTCGAGCCGCAGATCGTCGCCTTGTTGGCCGAATTGGAAATCAGCCGCATCGACAGTCCCGATGTGCGACGGCGAATGTCCTCCTTGCTGGCGGAAGTTCGTCGCATTCAGCATGAACACCTGACTGTCGTCCAGCGGGAAATGATCAACTCGTTGAAGATCGCCCGAGCGATTCTTAGCGACGAGTTGGACGGCGCGAACGATGCATCGTTCGACGGCGTCAACCCTCCACTGACGACCGTCGGCCAGCAGCAGGATCAAGTAATTGAGGCATTGCAGCGGTTGTTGGGCGAGTATCGCGAGTGGGACAATTTCCGCCGATTCGCCCGTGACCTTCGCCGCATGCACCGCAAGCAGGAAGATATTCGCGCGCGAACGGGCCAATTGTCAGGCGAGATGATTGGCAAGCGGGCCGATGATTTAACGCCGCAAGAGCGGGCCGAATTGAAAATGCTGGCTCAGCAGCAGTTGGAACTGTCGCGTCAGTTCGACGCCGTCCGCAGCCGCATGCAACAGATGCAGCGCGAGGTTGCCGATCAGGATCCGCTGGTTTCGCGAACGCTGGCCGATGCCGTCGACGCGGCGCTGAGCAATGCGATTAGCGGACAGATGCGCGAGGTCGGTAAAGATATCGAGAACAATCGCCGCGGTCACGCCATCCAACTGCAAGAGGATGTTGCCGAAGGTCTCAAGGACTTAACCGACATTCTTGCCAATCGACGCGAGCAGGAGCTAGAGCGGTTGGTCGAGAAACTTCATGAATCGGCGGCGGAACTGGAGGGGTTGCGGTCCGGGCAAGCGGCCGTCCGCGCGGAGGCCGAAGCAGCCGGGAACAATCCGAACGAAGAAGAACGCCGCCGCGAACTTCAGCGACTGACCAGGCAGCAAGAGCAGCTCGCCGAGCAGGCCGAGCGTTTGTCGCGAAAACTTCAGCGGCTGCGGGCCGAGAGTGCATCGCAATCGACACAGCAGGCGGGCGCGAGTATGCGGAAGTCGGGCGATGCGGCCGGACAAGGAGATTCGTCGTCGGCTGCCGATCAAGCAAAGCTCGCGGAAGAGCGGCTGGCCGACGCGCAACGAAAATTGCAGCAAGCGATCGGCCAGGCCGAGCAAGAGTTGTATCAGGAACGGCTGGTTCAACTGAAGCAGCAGATTGAGGGCCTCGCCAATCGGCAACAGAACGTCGTGGATGAAATCGCCCGACTGGAGGAACTGCGTCAGGCGGCTGGATCTTTCACGCCGCAGCAGTCGGCCAGCGTGAGAAGCATTTCTCGTGAACAGCGGGCACTGGCAACGGAAGCTGGCGGTCTGGCGGATGAAGTGTCCGACGCCGAAGCTTTCGCCTTGGGGCTGCGGGGCGCGGTGCGAGCGATGCTTCGCGCGGCCCGCGGTCTGGATCAAACAGAAACGGGCTCGGAAACGTTGCAGTCGGCACATATCGCCTTGGGCCGCCTGCAACAGTTGATCGAAGCACTGAAAACCGAAGACGGGGAACCGCCGGAAGACGCCGAATCGCCACCTTCGGAAGAAGGCGACCAGGGCGCGGGTGACGCCATTCAGCTCCTCGCCCAGCTAAAGCTGCTAAAATTAATGCAAGAGGAAATCAATCGCCGCACGGCGGAATTGGAAGAAGCCATCCGCCGCCGTGGCGGCGCGGTGAGCCCGGAACAACAAAGTGAACTCGATGAGCTGGCCAGCGAACAAGGCAAGCTGGCCGACTTGCTGTTCAACTTGTCGCAACCCGCGGAAGAGAACCCCGAGGACAATCCAGACAGTTTGCCCGACGTTCGAGATACCGAAGGCGGCGGCAACAGCGATCTGGATGCTGAACTGGAAAAGGCGCTCGGCGGTAATGAACTTGAGGAGCAATAACGCATGTCGGTGAGAAGAAAGATCCTGAAAACTGTTCTGTTGTTGCCGGTCTTGTGGGGACTTGCCTGGATGAGTGTCGCGGATGTTCGTCCTGTCTCGGCCCAAGAAACTGCTGCCCAGGACAAAACATCCAAGGGCGTCGATACCAACGAACTGAATAAGCAGTTGCTTGGCGATTTGGACAGCGACTTGTTGGACGGCCTGGACGATATCCCCCTACCCAAAAAATCCAAAGACAAGCCGAAGGAGTCCGGCACGAAGGACACAACGGGCGAGACGGAGCCCGACGGACTGGAACAACTGGGACAAGGCGAAGATGTCGAGTTGGGCGAGCAAAGCGATCCGCTGTCTCGGATTGGCCAGAAGATGCGCAGCGTCGAGGAGTTGATTGCTGGTCAAAAGACCAGTGCCAAGACGCAGCGGCTGCAAACGGAGATCATTGATGATCTGGCCGTGGTCATTGCAATCCAACGGAAGAAAGCCGCCTCGTCGTCCAGTGGAAAAAAGAAGGGCGAGCGTCGGCCCGGTAAGCCGGGAGGCAATCAAGCCCAGGCCGATGGCCAGGGTCCCGAGAAAAGTACCTCACGTTTGGGCCAGACGGAGGTCGCCGAGGTCGAGCAGCAATCTCGCGATGAATTCCTCAAACAGTTGTGGGGAAATTTGCCCGAGCGCTTTTTGCAACAGATCAAGAACGCCGGCAACGAAGAGTTTTTGCCGAAATACGAGCAACTCATCGAAGAATACTACGAAAGACTAGCGGAGCAGCGGGAGAATCTCCCATAATAGGCTGGTCAGTACGAACCCATTGGTCCGCGAAGGGAATAGGGAAATGAATCAAGTCAGCCGTCGCCGGTTCCTCGGCCAAAGCGCGATTCTGGGTGCGGGCCTGAGTGCGTTGCCCCTGTCCGGGTTGGCGCAAAACGAGGCGCTCGATCCCGAATTGACGGCGGTCGACGTGATCACTCCCGAAACCCAAGCGGCGATCGACCGGGGGCTGCGTTACTTAAGCGCACGGCAAAACAACGACGACGGATCGTTCGGCGACGGCGGCTACAGTCGCAATGTGGCGACCTGCGCCCTGGCCGGCATGGCATTCATGGCCGGCGGCAGCACGCCGGGACGCGGTGCTTACGGTGAAAACGTCAGCCTGTGTGTTAGCTACATTCTAGAAAACGCCCGCGAGGATGGCTTTATCATCGCGCCGGGCGCGGCCAGCCACGGCCCCATGTACGGCCACGGTTTCGCCACCTTGTTCTTGGCCGAAGTCTACGGCATGTCGCCCGACATGCGCGTGCGCGAAGTGCTAAGCAAGGCGGTTGAAGTGATCGTGAATTCGCAGAACGACGAAGGCGGCTGGCGTTATCAGCCGCAACGTCACGAGGCAGACATTTCCGTCACGATCTGCCAGATCATGGCCCTGCGAGCCGCACGCAACGCGGGCGTTTACGTTCCCGCCGAAACCGTCGATCTTTGCATCGACTACGTGAAGCGGTGCCAAAACCCCGATGGCGGCTTCATGTATATGATTCAAGGCGGGGAAAGCGCCTTTCCACGCAGTGCCGCCGGCATCGTGGCGCTGTACAGTGCCGGTATTTACGAGGGCGACGAAATCGAGAACGGGCTCGATTATCTGATGCAGCACGTGCCGCGAACCGATTCGGTAAGTCGCCAGACGCACTTTTTCTACGGGCACTACTACGCCGTGCAGGCCATGTGGCACGCCGGCGGATCGCGCTGGCAAAACTGGTATCCGGCCATTCGCGATGTGTTGATTGAGCAACAGTTGAGCGACGGGCACTGGGTCGATTCCATCTGTCAAGAGTACGGCACGGCCATGGCTTGCATCATCTTGCAAATGCCCAACAACTATCTGCCGATCTTCCAGCGATAACACATCCATGCGGTTTCCGCCTTTCAGCGCGCAATCGACCAACCGAGCGGTTTGTCAAAGCCCGGCTTCAGCGTGGCTCGACCCCAGCCACCCAAACCCAAGCCTGACGGCAACCGCGATGCTGGCGGTCATGTTGTTGGTCACTTACGCCGTCGCCGCGACCGATCCCCCACTTGCCAAAATGATCGACACCGACGATTTCCAAGGGCAACTGGCCGGCATCGACAAGGATTGGAATCTGACGTTTCGAGTAGAACGGGACGAACGTCAGGTAACCGCCGCCGACCTACAGAGCTGGGGCGAATTTCGTGACCGCGAGGGAAGCTCGCTGGTATTACTCGCCGACGGCGGCATGCTGGCCACCGAGGTGTTGGAGATCTCCCGCGCTCACGTCACCGTCAAGCCAAAGTCCTGGCGGCAACTGAAGATGCCGCTGGAAGTGGTGCGAGGAATCATCTTTCGTCCGCCTGCCGGCACGTTGCAGCGCGATCGATTGATATTCGACATACTCTCCGCCACCGGTTCAAAAGACAAACTGTTGTTGAAAAACGGCGATCGGATTTCTGGAGTCCTTGTGGATCCGCCCGACGCGGCGGATTCGGCTTCTTTTCGGTTGGAAACCAAGTCCGATGGGTACACCATTCCTCGTGACAGGCTCGTCGCGGTCACTTTCAATCCGACACTGATCGCCACGGCCAAACCGCGGCCGCTGCATGCCTGGGCCGGTTTCCGCGATGGAAGTTTGCTGCTCGTCGATCAGGTCGCGATGGTGGAAAACCACTTGGAACTCAAATTGCCGGCGGGCATCGTGCTAAGGTCATTTCCAGATCGGCCCGCGCGGCTGTGGCGCGAGTTTCGTTTCCTTCAGCCGGCGTCCCCTCGCATCACTTATCTTTCGAAACTAAAACCCTTGGCCAACGGCTACAAGCCGGTTGCCTTTCTCGATACAGCGTGGCCGTATCAGGCTGATCGCAATGTCTTGGGCGGACGCCTACGAGCCTCTGGCGACGTCTGCTTGCAAGGAATCGGTATGCACAGCGCATCGCGTTTGGCCTACTCGTTGGATGAAGAGTACCGCCGATTCGAGGCGGATTTGGCCATTGACGATGCAGCCGGTCGCGCGGGCAGCGTCCAATTTCAGGTCGTGGTCGACAAAGGAGCCGGTTGGCAATCCGGATTCAAGAGCGAAATCATTCGCGGCGCCGAGGCACCGGTTCCCGTTAACGTCGACCTACGTGGCGTTCGGCGGATCGTGCTGCTGGTCAACTTTGCCGATCATGGCGACTCGTGGGACCATGCGAATTGGCTCAATGCACGGCTAATTAAATAGAATTCGCCGCGATTTCGTGTCGTTTCAAGAGTTGTCGGCGGGCGGTTTCTGAAATACCCATAATAAAACTTTGATATGTTGGCATGATTTTGTACACTGTTGCCTGTCAAAAAGACCGTACAACGGGCCTCCGGGTCCGTCGGTTCACTCGAAATTCAATCGCTTAGAGGAGTTCGGCGAATGCTTACGATTAACTCAAGCAAGACTCAAAGGTACTGTGACGGAGTCAGTCGGCGAGGATTCTTGACAATCGGGGCTTTGGGAATTGGCAGCCTGACCTTGGCCGACCTGTTGCGGGCCGAAGGAGCGGCAGGCACCGGCTCTTCCACCAAAGCGCTCATTAACATTCATCTAAGTGGCGGACCGTCGCACCAAGACATGTTCGACCTGAAGCCGAATGCTCCGGTCGAATTCCGCGGCGAGTTCAATCCAATCGAAACCAATGTCCCGGGCCTGGAAATCTGCGAGCATTATCCGAAGCTGGCCCAAATGGCGGACAAGTTCGCGGTCGTTCGGTCACTTGTCGGTTCGAACGCCGGCCACAGCAACTTCCAAACGCTTACCGGCTACAACCAACGAAGTATGACGAACATCGGCGGACGGCCGTCGATCGGCAGCGTGGTCGCCAAACTGCAAGGAGCCACTCCCAGCGGTGCTCCTCCCTATGTATCCTACAGCGGCGGCAGCGCTGGCTATCTGGGCCCGATTTACAAACCCTTCTCGCCAAGCGAAGCGAAGAACGTACTGCGATTGAATCGCGGGCTAACGGCGGAACGCTTGGGAGATCGGACGAGCATTCTGTCTTCGTTGGATACGATTCGTCGTGACATCGATTCGAGTGGGCAGCTTTCGGCACTCGATAGTTATACGCGGCGGGCCGTTGAAATGGTGACGTCCGGCGAAGTGGCCGACGCGCTTGATTCCAAGAAAGAAGCTCCGGAAATCGTCGCGCGCTATGGTAAGACGAGCAGCAATCTGATGTACGCCCGCCGCCTGATTCAAGCTGGCGTGCGCGTGGTTACGATGAGCGCCTCGTGGGGCGGTTGGGATACGCACAGCAACAACTTCAAGTCGCTGGGCACGCGAAATCTGCCGCAAATGGACAACGGCCTCAGCACGCTGATCTGGGATCTCGAGCGATTTGACATGCTGCAAGATGTGACCATTGTCGTGTGGGGCGAATTCGGCCGCACACCGCGCGTGAACGCGAGGGCCGGCCGCGACCATTGGCCCAAGCTGAGCACCGCGTTCTTGGCCGGTGGCGGCATGAAGACGGGACAAGCGATCGGCAGCAGTACGAAGTATGCCGAGTACGCGGATGATCGTCCCGTCGACTACCAAGAAGTGCACGCGACGCTGTACCGCAACCTGGGCATCGACTCGGTCAGTACGACGATTGTCGATCCCAACGGCCGTCCGCAATACCTGCTGGACTATCGAGATCCGATCGCGGAGCTGGTGTAATTACCCACCAGAATGATTGAGGAATTTCCAAGGGATGTCGCTAGTGGTGCGGCATCCCTTTTATTGTGGTGCAGGCCTCCCGCCTGCCGCAGCCGAGACGGCCGCACCACAATGGTCCGACCACACGCACAGCGTGTTTTGTTGGGAGCCAAGGGCCTCAAAGTGTATACTGGGGCACTCCATCCAAACTCAATCCTCCCTTCCCGTAATGCAAATACGCGGCTATTCCCTTTTTCTGTTCCTGGTGTTCCTGGCCCCATTCGTCGTGGCGGACGAACTGGAAGTCCGTGCGCTCCGTGTTGCGCCCGAGTACGTCCGGCTTGATCCGTCAAATCCGCGACAGCAGTTGCTTGTCACGGCGGAAACGAGCGCGGGCCAACTGATCGACGTCACTCACGACTGCCAGTTGACTCTGAGCGATCAAGCCGTCGCCGTCGTGGAAGGCAGTTCGCTGCGCGGCGTGGCGGTTGGGCGGACCGAGTTGTCGGTTCGGCATGGTTCCATCACGGTAAGCGTGCCGGTGGAGTACGACGCTAATGAGTCGGCGACGGTTCACTTCGAGAATGATATCGTCCCTCTGTTTTCCAAGCTGCGCTGCAATGGCAGCGGATGCCATGGCAAGCAATCGGGACAGAACGGGTTTCGGCTTTCAGTGTTCGGCTTCGATCCCTCGGCGGACTACAACGCATTAGTGAAAGAAGGTCGCGGTCGGCGCGTCTTTCCCGCTTCGCCCGACCGCAGCTTGCTGTGGCTCAAAGCAACCGGTTTGATGCCGCACGGTGGCGGTCGCCGAACCGACCCCGATTCGCTCGATTCCGAACTGCTGCGACGGTGGATCACTCAGGGAATGCCATGGGGCGAAGCGGGCTCCGCGACGCTAAGCAATATTGAGGTCGAGCCGCTGGAACGGATCATGAAACCCGATTCCAACCAGCAGACCTTGGTGACGGCGGTTTACTCCGATGGCCGCCGCCGCGATGTAACGCATGCGACAACCTATACGAGCAATGCCGCTGCCATTGCCGACGTGGACGCCGCCGGACGGATCTCGACAGGCCAGACGCCCGGCGAGGCGGCCGTCACCGTTAACTACATGGGCCAAGTCGGAGTGACCCGGATTCTTGTGCCACGACCGACTGCGGCCGGTCCGTTTCCGGAGACTCCTGTTCATAATCCGATCGACGAATTTGTTTGGAAGAAACTTCGCAAGCTGGGCATCACTCCGTCGGAACTTGCCGATGACACCACGTTCCTCAGGCGTCTGTACATCGACGCCATCGGGACTCTGCCGACGCCCGGCGAAGTGCAAGTTTTTCTGGACGACTCGCGGCCCGACAAGCGGCGACATGCAATCGATGCCGTGCTCGAGCGGTCCGAATTCGCGGATTATTGGGCGCTGAAATGGTCTGATATCTTGCTGGTCAACTCCGAAAATCTCGGCGAGCGAGGGGCGTACGAGTTCCATCGCTGGCTTCGCCAGCAAGTTGCCGCCAATCGGCCTTACGATCAGTGGGTGCGTGAACTGCTTACGGCGAGCGGGAATTCCGGCAAGCACGGACCGGTCAATTTCTATCGCGCCATGCGCACGCCACAGGATCTGACGAAGACGG
Source organism: Planctomycetota bacterium (assembly GCA_029259935.1). The sequence continues at coordinate 23,739 of JAJDEH010000311.1, read as the reverse complement.
TCAGCCAGGCGTTTCTCGGAATTCGGCTCGACTGCGCCCAGTGCCACCACCATCCATTCGAGAAGTGGGCACAAGAGGATTTTTATGGGCTGGCCGGCTACTTTAATGGCATCGAACTGAAAAAGCTTTCGGGCAATCGCGAGTTTGTTTTTCACAAAGGGCATCAGCCCGCCAAGATGCCGTTGACGGGCGATGTTGTTCCGACTCGGCCTCTCGACGGGGAACCGTTGGCCGCGATTGAGGGCGATCCCCGCGTGCCGCTGGCCCGCTGGATGACGGCTGTTGACAATCCATGGTTCGCCCGCCTGGTGGCCAATCGGCTGTGGAAGCACTACCTCGGCAGGGGACTCGTCGAGCCGGAAGATGATTTGCGGTCGACCAACCCGCCGACCAACGAACCGCTCTTGGATTATCTCACCCAGCAAGTCGTTGCCAGCAACTTCGATCTAAAAGAGGTGATGCGGACAATTCTGAACTCGCGCGTTTATCAACTTTCCAGCCAGCCAAATGCAACGAACTTCAAAGACCAGCAAAACTTTTCGCATCATCTCGTGAAACGACTGCCCGCCGAAGTATTGCTCGACGCGATTTCGCAGGTGACCGCTTCGCCCGAGCAATTCCCCGGCATGCCGCATGGCACGCGATCGATTCAGTTGTGGGACAATCGGCTGCCCTCGTATTTTCTGGACACGTTTGGACGCAGCGAGCGTGAGTCGCCCTGCGAATGCGCCAAATCGAGCGAACCGACCATGTCGCAAGCTTTACATTTGATGAATGCCCCGGAAATCGACGCCAAGATCGCTGACGTTCAGGGCCGCGTCGCGCTGCTGCTGTCGCGAAAAACGGATCAACGCCAAATCGTCTCCGAACTGTGCTTGGCGGCGCTGGGTCGCCCGCCCTCGGACAAAGAACGGATCATAGCCGGCCAGTTGTTCGCTCAAGAAGAGCCACGGCAAGCGGCCGAAGATTTTTTGTGGACGTTGCTCAACTCATACGAATTCCTGTTCATTCACTGATTCGCAAGTCGCGCCGTCGGGCGGGAGATGCACTGATGCAAACCAAAGATGCCATGAATCGCCGTAAAATGCTCCAGGTCGGCGCGGTCGGCGGACTCACATTGCCGCAGTTGCTGCGGTTACAGGAAACTTGCGCCGCCGAATCCGCCAAACAGGACGTGAATTGCATCTTCCTGTTTATCTTGGGCGGCATGCCGCACCAGGATATGTGGGATTTAAAGCCCGATGCTCCTTCTGAAATCCGCGGCGATTTTGAACCGATCGACACTTCGGTGCCCGGAATTCAAATTGGCGACGTATTGCCGAAGACCTCGAAAGTCGCGGACAAGTTCGCAATCCTCCGCAGCCTGACGCATACCGACTCGGATCACGGTCGCGGTTTTCATGTGATGATGACCGGAAAGAAAGCGGGCGTCGGCGACTTTAACGGGAACCAAAACAACAACCAGCATCCGTGTTTGGGTTCGATGGTGGCCCAACTGGGCGAAACCGGCGCGCTGCCGCCCTACATTTCCGTCCCGAATTTCTTGAACAGCGGCGGTCCTTCATTTCTGGGCGCAAGTTACGGGCCTTTCGTGATTGAAGCCGACCCCGCCGCGCCCGACTTCGCCGTCCGCGACATCGCCCTGCCGCTGGGAGTGGGCGACGCGCGCGGCAACCGTCGACGCGAGGCACTTCGCAAGATCAACGCTTTGGAGCAACAAACCGAGCGCGTCGCCAAGCAAGTTCGTTCGCTGGATGCCTTTTACGAGAAGGCCTACAACTTGATGACCTCGCGCGCCGCCAAGCAGGCGTTCGACATCGCGCTGGAGCCTGATACCGTGCGCGAGGAGTACGGCATGACCAGTATCGGCCAATGCTGCTTACTGGCCCGCCGCATGGTCGAAGCCGGTTGCCGATTTGTGAGTATCGAAAACGGACATTGGGATACGCATCGTAAAAACACTTGGAGCCTGCGCGAACTGCTTTGTCCCAGCTTTGATCAGGCGATCCCCGCGCTGCTGAACGACCTTCAGCAACGTGGGCTGCTGGATTCGACTCTGGTCGTCGTCACCACGGAGTTCGGCCGCACACCGCGAATTAACCAACTGGCCGGGCGCGATCACTGGCCGAACGCATTCTCCATGCTCATGGCGGGTGGTGGGACAAAAGTCGGGCAGGTGATCGGCGCGACCGACAAGCAGGCCGGTTCCGTCGCCGACCGGCCGATTTCCCCCGAAGATATGTGCGCCACGATCCTGCACGTGCTGGGGATCGATCATCGCAAGGTCTTGCATACGCCGCTGGGCCGCCCGGTCCCGCTGGTCGACGGCGGCAAGGTCATTTCGGAACTTGTGTAAACGGAGTTGGAACATGTCGGCAGTCGAAGAGTTCTCACACGAAGGCACAAAGGCACAAAGAATGACGGAGGAGGTACTGTTTCGTCCCTTCGTGTCTTTGTGCCTTCGTGTGATGCCTCTTTTTCTACTGATTTCGGGCAGTGTCGCGCTGGGCCAACCCAAACCAGGGTATGACCCAACAAGCACGCATATCTTCCCGGCGGGCGGGCGGCGCGGGACCATCGTCAAGGTCCGTGTCGGAACGGAATGCGCGCCGCCACGGACTCGGTTCCATTTGTCCGGCACAGGCGTCGCGGCTCCTGAGTTCCTCGAAACTGATGCCGAGTTTCGTGGCGAACCATCACCTCGGCGGCTGCCAACGGAAGTTCCGATCACCTATCCGCGCGAGTGGGAATCGCAAATCACCATTGCCGACGACGCGCCGCTGGGTACTGCCTTTTGGCGCCTTAGCTGTGCCCAAGGCGGGACGAGTTCGCGTCCGTTCATCATTGGCGATCTGCCCGAGTTCATCGAAACCGAGTCGAACTCCGTGCCGGCGAGTGCCGAGCCGATTAGCTTGCCGGTCACGGTCAACGGCCAAATCTGTGGCGAACGCGACGTCGATTACTTTCGCTTTCAAGCCAAAGCGGGCGAAGTTATTTCGTGCGAAGTCGTCGCCCGCAGACTGGGATCGATTTTGGACCCGGTCGTTCAATTGCTCGATTCAGGCGGCGAGCCGGTAGATGTTGACGAAGCGCATGTCGGAGACGACCCGATTCTTGTCCTCAAGCCGGACCAGGACGGCGAGTACCTGCTGCGCGTCGCCAACGTTAGTTTTCAAGGCGATGCTGCTTGTGTCTATCGGATCAATCTCACGAAGCGGCCGTTCTTGCTGCACGCTTTTCCTTCCTCGGGGCGGGGGGAGACGATGCAACCGATCGAAATGCATGTGATCGATGGTACCGGCGAACTGCAAATGGTCAAGGATAACCTGGTATTGTTCCCCAGGACTCCAGCCGATCCTTTGATATACAAAAATGGCCAGCTAAGCGGATCAGCGCTGCTGCATGTCGACGCAACACTGCATGATGTCGATTCCGAAAGCAACGATCAGCTTGATGAGGCTCAGTTGTTGAAGATTCCGCGTGTTGTATGCGGACGGTTTCTCAACAAAGCCGATCAAGATTGCTTTCGTTTTCAGACTCAGCGCGGGCAGCGGTACACGATCCTGTGCCAAGCGGCCCGCCGCGGCGGCGAGTGTCTGCCGAGGATGGCATTGCTAGACTCCGGCGGCAAGGAACTGAAAGCCGCCGACTGTCTTCAGTCGCCGGACGGGATCGCCCGGATCGAGTGGCAGGCACCGGCCGATGCCGAGTTCTTTGTGCGCGCTCGGCATCTGCGTTTTGGCGTCGAAGGCGGGCCCGGGTTTGGCTATCGGCTATCGATCCAACCCGCCGAGCCGAGTTTTTCAATCACCTTAAATACGGACAATTTCAGCGTCACCCAGGATAAGGACGCTCAGCTTGAAGTTGCCATCCAGCGGCAAGGCGGCTTTGCTGGGCCGGTCGAGTTGAAATTGGAGGGCATTCCGCAGGACGTCACGCTGGAGAACACGACGATTCCCGCCAAGAAGGATAAGGTGAAGCTGAAGGTCAAGGTTGCTGCGGACGTGCCCGCCAGCAGTTATGCTTTGCGCCTGAGCGGACGGGCCGAGATCGACGGCGTTGCGGTCGAACGGTTGGCCCGCGCACAGCACTTGGGAGTCGACAGCGAGCGAGTCAGCATTGGGCCCGCGGCCCTGGAGCAATTCAATTTGACCGTGCGGCACAAGCCGGTCTTTCGTCTGTATTGCGCGGAAGCCTACCAATACGCCCATCGCGGCACGGTCTATCCCTATGGGATGGAAATCGAACGGCTTGACGGATTCGACGGCGAAATCGTGGTCCAGCGAGGCGACCGGCAGAACCGCGACATGGATGGCATCGAGTTCCTCACGACACCCGTGGGACCGACGCGGACGCAATTCGTGATGCCGATCTACTTACCCGAGACGATGCACATTAACGTCCAGTCGCAGTCGCAATTGTACACTCAAGCCTATTCGATCTTCACCGACAAGCATGGCCAACAGCAGTCGGTTCTAGTCTTGTCGGAAAAGCGAAACATGATTCGGACGTTGCCGCCGATCGTGAAACTGAAGGCGATCGACACACACTTGCAAGGCAGGCCTGGTGAAACCATCGAGTGCCGGTTGCAGGTCGAACGAACATCGAATTTTCTCGGGCCAATGCAACTCACGCTGATCGATGTGGAAGGCACACCCTGTAGTGCTCAACCGGTCTCGATTCCGTCCGGCGCTCGGCGTGCCTCAATTATGCTCACGCTGAAGACCGACCTTCCCGCCAAAGCTTCCAAGTTGCGATTTCGCGCGGTGGGCCAAATGCCTGGCGAAACCAAAGTCGTCACCGAAGCAACGACCGAGCTTTTGGTTCGCAAGTAACGTCTGGGGGTTGGAGTACCGCCTGTAGGCGCCTTTCGGCTGAAAGGGCTGGGCTTCAAACGAAAAAGACCGGCGAAAGCCTGGACTCCAACTGGCCTGCCCGGTTGTGCTGGATTAGCATGGCGTAATACCCACTCTGACCGGCAGCCGTGGCCGATTGACTTCGAGTTGGCCAATACAAATAGGAGAGTTGTTGCATGCAATCGCTAACCCGACGCTTGGCTTTGAAATTCTTTGGTTTTGGATCGGCGCTACTGGGCGTTGGCAGAAACTCGCGGGCTCAACAGCCGAAGGACAGCGGCGGCGCGGTCGCGGGAAGTTGGAGCAACACGTACGATCGCGTTTGGCTGGGTGCCGAATTCTGGGCCAACCCGATGGAAGACTGGCGAATTGTTGACGGGGCGGCCGAGTGTCAAACCACGGGCGGCAATCGCGGCATCCATCTGGTAACCCATCAACTCACGAACACCGCCGGAAGCTTCACCACGTCGGCCCGCATCCGCCGAGTCGCAGTCAAGAAGAAAGATCTTGGTGCCGGTTTTCGCATTGGCATCCGTAGTGATCTGAATGAATATCGCAGCAACTGTTTCGCGAAGAACGGAATCGCCGCGGGGCTGGTCGACGGTGAACTGAAACTGGGCCGCAAAACGAAGAAGCTGGAATCCGATGCCAAGACAGACGAATTCGTGCTGGAACTAACCGGTAAGCCCGCGGGCGATCGATATGCCTTGACACTAACCGCCAAATCAACTTCGGGCGATGTGCTAGGTAGTGTAAATGAAAAGGTTTCACCCGAAGCGATGCTGGGTAACATCTCCCTGGTCAACAACTACGGCCCGGAAAACAAACGAAGCAGCGGGGCTCGGTATCGATTCCACGATTGGTCGGTGAAGGGAGACGCTTTCACCGTCACGCCCAAACATCGGTTTGGTGCGATTCTGTGGTCGATGTATTCGCTCAGCGATTCGCGCGGCGACGAAGGCTTCGTGATGAAGATCAGCGCGCTGACCGGACCGCTGGGAGACAACGACAACAAAGACGTCGAACTGCACGTTAAGAAGAAGGGCCAGTGGCAATCTCTTGGCGAAGCCAAACTGGACGAAGATGCATGGACGGCCACGTTTCGTGTTCCCAACTGGGACGAGACAGTCGCCACGCCCTACAAGCTGGTCTACCGCGAAAAGCATCGTGACGATTCGGAAACGGCGCACGAGCGAACGGGGATTATCCGTGCAAATCCCAGCGGCCGACCGCTTAGAGCCGGCGTGCTCACCTGCCAAAACGATTACGGGTTTCCCTACGAGCCGGTGGCCAACAATCTGCTGAAGCTGGATCCCGACATGCTCTATTTTTCGGGAGACCAGTTGTACGAGAACCACGGCGGCTATGGCCTGATTCGCGACCCTGCCGGCCCCGCCATTTTGAACTATTTGCGAAAGTTCTATCAGTTTGGTTGGTCGTTTGGAGAAGCAATGCGCGACCGGCCGACGGTCTGCATTGCGGATGACCACGACGTGTTTCAAGGCAACATCTGGGGCGAAGGCGGAGCGAAGATGACCTCCGGCAGCACGTCATCGAAGGGCGGCTATCGCGAGCCCGCGCGGATGGTGAATGTGGTCCACAAGACGTGCGCCGGCCATCACCCCGATTATTTCGACCCGGCACCCTGCAAGCAAGGCATCAGCGTCTACTTCGGCGACATGGTGTACGGCGGCGTCAGCTTCGCCATCTTGGGCGACCGGCAATTCAAAAGCGGTCCGGAACGCGTCGAGACCGGCAGTGGCCGGGCCGACCATGTTAAAGATCCCAACTTCGACACCGCGGCGCTGGACAAGCCTGGCCTGGTGTTGCTGGGCGAGCGCCAGGAAGCGTTTTTAAAACACTGGGTCGACGACTGGCGCGGCCACGAGATGAAGGTGCTGCTCAGCCAAACCGTGTTCGCCGGTGTCGCCACGCATCACGGCGGCTACAACGGATATCTAAAAGCCGATCTGGACAGCGGCGGCTGGCCGCAAACGGCGCGCAACAACGCCATCAATATCTTGCGCAAGGGCATGCCGCTGCACATCAACGGCGACCAGCATCTGACGACCTTGGTGCAATACGGCGTGGAAGAGCAGCGCGATAGTTTCTGGTCGTACTGCACGCCAGCGATCGCGGCCGGATATCCGCGTTGGTGGCGGCCCGACGAATTGGACATGCCGCACGAAAACCGCCCCAAGCATGGCCTGCCCAACACCGGGGAGTACATCGAAGGCTTCGGCAATAAGGCGTACGTGTATGCGGTCGGCAATCCTGAAGTGGCCACGAAAAAGAACCGCTACCAGCGGGCTCATCAAAAGGGAAGCGGCTTTGGACTGGTCACCATCGACACCGAGGCGAAGACCTACAGGCTCGAAGCCTTTCGATTCCTCGTCGATGCGACGGACGGCAAGCCAGGCAACCAGTTTCCAGGTTGGCCGGTGACGATTCACCAAAAAGAAAATCGCGGCGAGAACGAAATTGGTTGACGCCTTTCGGCTGGCTGAAGGCCAGCATCACCGTAGCCTGGGGCAACGCCGGCAACGCCCCAGGACGATGTGAATTCAAGCCTCCGTTTGGCTGAAAGCCATAGTCACCTTCAGCGTAATGAATATGGCCTTCAGCCAAATGTAATCGTTTCGTTCACCAATCCTGGGGCGTTGCCGGCGTTGCCCCAGGCTACGGTGAATATGGCCTTTGGCCAACAAAACCGAAGACGTTTGTTTGAAAATAAAGATCCTTCACCTGAGGTAGTAACATGCCGGGTCAATTGTTGAAAAACTGTGGCGGGCTGATTTTCGCGATCGTTGTTCTACTTACCGCGCAGCCGTCCGTTGCCGCGGAACGCGAAACTCGCCCGAACATTTTGTTCATCTTGCTGGACAACGTAGGCAAGGACTGGTTTCGTTGCTATGGCAGCCAGGAAGACCAGACGCCGAACATTGATCGGCTGTGCCGCGGCGGACTCAAGTTTCGCAACTTCTACGTCACTCCGGTTTGCAGTACGACGCGCGTCATGCTGCTCAGTGGGCGGTATCCGTTCAGTACCGGCTGGCACACGCACCATGATCCGGCGATTTACGGTGGCGGCTACTATGACTGGAAGCGAGAAGTTTGCTTGGCCCGGGTGATGAAATCGGCCGGCTACGACACCTGCATTTCCGGCAAGTGGCAGATCAATGATCTGTTTGATCCTGATCAAACGGATGCCATTCACCAACATGGGTTCGACGATTACTGTCTATTCCCCGAAGGCAAGAAGGGACACCCGGCCCACAAAAAGCGTTACTGGGATCCGTACGTCATTCAGGACGGCAAACGCCTGGAGACCAAGGGCCAGTTTGGACCCGACATCTTTACCGACTATCTGATTGACTACATGGGCCGGAAACGCGACTGCCCGTTCTTCGCTTACTATTCGACAATCATGACGCACATACCGGTGGTCCACACGCCGCACAACCAAGGCCAAGAGCTAACCTCGCGCGAGCTGTTCGCGGGCATGCTGCATTACGCCGACCATCTTATCGGCCGGTTGGAAAACGCACTGGAAGATCAAGGACAGCGCGACAACACGTTGATCTTCATCGCCGTCGATAACGGCACGGACAACGGAACGGACCAAAAGGCGTTTCAAAGTATGGGCGGACGATTCAACGGGCGAATTTCCGGCGAGGGAATTTACTCGCTGACCGAAAGGGGCATCAACATGCCGTTGATCGTCAACTGTCCCGACTTGGTGCCCGGCGGCCGCGAGAGCGACGATTTGCTCGACGCAAGCGACATTCTCCCGACGTTGGCGGAACTTGCCGGTGCCAAACTGCCGACGAAGAATCGCATCGACGGCCGCTCGTTCGCCAACCAGTTGCTAGGCAAGCCGCCAACCAAACCGTGGCGGCCGTGGTGTTTTTCCCAATACTACAAAACCCAAGTTATTCGCGGACCCAGGTATAAGCTCTATTCCGACGAGCAGTTCTTTGACTTATCCGAAGATCCGCTCGAGCAGCACAACCTGCTTGCGCCCGAAGCCGCGATTGACGGTGACGACCGAGCCGCGCACGATCGGTTGCGAAGCGTGTTAGACTCCTTCCCCGCCAATGCAAAGCTGCCTTGGGAGTTTCGCAGCATCTCGGCTCGGAAGATCCGCGCGCAAGAGGCCGAGCAACGGAAACGATCGCCCGCGAAATAAAATGGCTTGCGCATGGCTCAGTCCAATTGAACGTACGCCAGGATGTTCCCTAGAATTTGTCGGGCCGACTTGGGTTTGTAACCCAACGCCCGGTAGCTTTCGATTCCGGTGGCTGCCGCGGAAAGGTCGAATTCGGAAAAGATCACCGCGGGTCGATTCCCGATCACAGCGACCTGCAGCTTTTGCCCGCGTGAGTCATCGCCACGCTTCCGCAACAATTGTCTTACCGACAGCTTGAAGCGAATCCCCTCGGAAAGATCCACGCCACCCTCAAATCGGCCCGTGGCCAGGGGATCGTTCTCGGGCAATGCCGTCAGCTTACCAAAAGTCGCTTCCAGTTCTTGCCGTGCCGACTGGGCAAATGTTGAAGAGCCGGTAAAAGCGTCGACCAACAGCGTACCGCCATTTTGGACGAATTCCTTCAAGGCCTTCCGTTCATCGCTGGAGAATTTCACCAGTCCATGACGGCCGGTCAGATGAAGCAATTGAACGTCTTTCAAGTCGCCCGAACTTAGGCCAACCGGTTTCGCTTCCTTGAGCTGGCAACCGGTCACGTGCTTGGCGTACGGAGCGAGCACGGTCCAGGTCACACCGGCGGAATCCCAGTCGCGTGGATGTTTGGAATCGACGCCATGCCGCAATCGCGCGACCGTGATGGTTATTTCACGCGGCTTTGCCGGCGACGAATCGGGCAATATGGAAGCAAAACGCCCTTCGAGCGTTCCCAGGTCGGTGGCGTAGTACAGCAAGTTCGTGACCATCTTGAACGAATCACTGTTCTTGCGATACACCTGCCAGTCGGCCGACATGTATTCCTCCGACAACACAAAAAAGACGCGCGAGCCATCGCTGACGCCGCGTAATTGTGGTCGCGATTTCCACTCTTGTGGAATCACGGTGTAGATGTCGTGATCGTCCGCCAGCGTGTTGAGTTGGAAGTCCGGATAGTCGGCCGCGGGAAACATCTGGCGAAAGAGCCCTTCCATGGAACGCGCGAACGGCTCGCTGTGGTCGCTCGGCTCGGCGAGTATCGTGCCGCCGCGAAGGATATACTCACGCAGTTTGAGCGCTTCGGCATCGGTGAACTTGGCGGCTTTCGACCCGCTGATAAACAGGATCGGCGCTTCCAACTCGGTCGCCGGCGCATCGATGGCGACCGTTTGCCAGTTCAGCGGCCGCTCGTAGATCGACCACATCTCTTTGCTCAGGTTGGCCAGGTCGCGGGGGTTTAGGTTCCAGTCGCGGCCTTCACCGTATTGGAGTTTGTTGAGCGCCACCGGAGCACCGCCATACACCAAGAACAACGTACAGAACGAAGTGCCGATGACCTGGCCGCCCCAGCGCCCCATGCGGATCGAGCCGTCGGCGGCCTGGGCTCGCAGCACGTTGGTCGCTCCCAGCTTGAACCAATCCTCGCCGCCGATGTACTTGCGTCCGCTGGCCACGCCGGTTCGCTCGATGCCGTACAAATAGTAGCCGTCATTTTTGTCGCCGCTGGATTTGCCCAGCCACTCCATGCCGCGTTCGATCGACTTGAGTACTTCGGCTGCTTCGTCGGTGGCGAACGCGTCCGGGTTCTTGGCCGTGTAATAGCGGCGGCCTTGGTGCATGTCGAACACGAGGAACATGCTGGCCAGTCCTGCCGTCGCCATATTCGGATTCGAGGCGCTCGTCTGATAGCCCCAGCCGCCGTCGGCGTTTTGGCAGTCGCGAAAATGCTTCGACAGGGTATTCCAGAACTTTTCGCCTGGTTCGAAACCGGCACGCGAAGCGGCCCAGATACCGAGAACCCCGTATTGCGTGCAAGAGTTGTCCCAATCGCGCGATTCCATTTGATAACGCCAGCCGCGTTTGTCTCCCAAGGCTTTCATCAGCCAATCGAAGTCGACTTTGAGCATCTCGCGATACTTGTCTTCGTAGGGGACCTTGCGCAGCGCATACTCCCACACGTTGGCCCGAATGCCGCGAACGTAGGTATTGTTCGGTTCGATGCCGGCCAACCAATCGAGCGCCTTTTGCAGTTGTTCGTCGCTGGCCGGATTGGCTCCCGAAGCCAGCATGGCCAGCGCCGCCAGCGCCGTACCGCCGCCCGGGGCGTAGCCTTCTTCCAGCGACCCATCCGGAGCTTGCCGTCCACGCAAATAGAGTACCGCGTCGTCAATGGCTTCGCGGATTTTCTCCGCCGTCAACTGTGGCGGCTCCGCACTCGCTGCCGGTTGGGCCCACGCCGACCGATAGTCCAAATTTTGTTCAATGATCGTGCTTGCGACAAGCAGCACGATGGCGATCGTGAAACAGCGTCTCATGGTTATCTCTCCGGTCGCGGTGCTTGTTGAGCGTCTTGCTGTGCATTTTGAAGCTGAAGATTGTCCTGCTGCAAGATTCGCCCTTGACGATTGAGTTGAGGTGCCTTGAACTGATTGAATCCCCCGCGTTGCAACTGCTGTTGCAGTTGGTTCGGCGCCTGGTTGATTCGCGGTTGTGTCGCCGAACGTTTAAGCAATTCGTCACTCTGTTGTTTGCCATCCTTTTCAACCACGATCCGTTCATCGCCCACATTGACCGACATCGCCCAGCCTAGCTTTTGCGCCTTGGCGAATTCCGGGTGTTCGCGAAGCAGTTTGAAGTACTCGTCGCTGAACAGTTTCACCACGCGCTTCTTGCGGTCGGCGGTCTCGTTGGCATCGACCCATTGGCCTTTTTCCAGATAGAAGCATCGAGCTCCTTGTTGGACGACGTTTTCATAGCCAACCATTTTGCCTCGCCGATCCCGATAGAAATTGGCCGCGTTGCCTGCCACGACCTTGGTTTGCAGGTCGCGGTCGTTGCGTGCTTGCTGCACGGCCCAGCGGCCGGCCTTGAACTGATTCGCCGTCGCCAACCGTTCACGGGCTTGACCGAGCACCATGGCTCCCGTCAGGTTGATGCCTCCGGAAACGCCAAGGAATTCGGTGTACTCCGTAGCGATGCCGAACTTTTTGCTTAGCCGGACCACTTCATTAAGGAGTTCTTCTTTCGCGCCGTGAAGACGAATCTCTTGCAGTAGAAAGCCAATGTTCCGCGCCGCCCACAGCGGAGCAACGAATTCGTTGGTGTCGTTGCCGGGCTGTTTGGGAAAATCGGCCTCGCACGAATAGGTCGTTTCTTCGCCATTCAGCATCCCTCGTAGCGACAGCGTGTGCGGGCCTCCGCCGCGATACCGGCCAAAGATCATCACTTCGCTTCCCTTGAACAACGCGGGCAGAGTTCGCGGATAGACGGAATCGGTCGCCAATTCTCCGAAATCAACTTTCACATTGGTCAGCACCGGGTTGGAAAGGCGGTCGTACAGCGTCGCCACTTTGGCATCGATCTCTTCGTCCATCGCGATGTACTCGCTTTGCGCATTCGTTGACTCGGCCAGCTTGTCGAGTAAATGGGCGTTCACATCGTCGCCGACGCCCACGACGAAAACACGAGAATCCGACGTATTCCATTCCGTCACTTTTTCCAGAATCTTGTCTGGATTTTGTTCGCCCGCGGTTGGCGTACCGTCGGTGAGGAAGATGACGATGCGCGGCCGCCCTGTTTGCGGCTCGCCGCCGAGCGACTTGGCTAGTGCTCCGCCGATGTTCGTTCGGCCATGAGCGATGATGTCTTCGACGAACGCCTGAGCCCCGGCGGCTGTCTCCGGCGAACGGGCCACGGGCTCTTGTTGAAAACTGCTGACTTCGGTGCCGAAGGTCACAATGTTAAAACGGTCGGACGGGTTGAGTTGGCTCAAGCAGTATTCGATCGCCGCTCGGCACTGTTCAATCTTTTCGCCGCGCATCGAGCCGCTGGAGTCGAGTACGAAGATGACATCTTTCTCGATCGACTTTTCGCCCTCACCCGTACCCGTGGGATTGCCGAGCAGGAGAAAATAGCCACCTTCCTTTTCGTCGTCGCGATACGCCATCACGCGCAGGCCGAGGTCATCCTCGGCGGCGACCCAGCACAAACGGAAATCGTCGCTGCCGACCCAGTTCTCAGCTTTGACTCGCGCCACCGCCTGATGCAGCCCGTCGCGTTTCACGCTGGCCGAATGGGAAGGGCTGAACATCGCTCGCAGCGGTTGCTCGCAATTGACGGTCGCGGTCACCGTCACGCGCGAGACCGGCGCAGCGCTCCACTCGGTGGCGGGCATGGGGCAAGCAATGGACAACACGCCTTGGCTCTCCTTGACGGGAACCGAAAGAGCGATAACCAATTCTGTTCGCGCTCGCAGAGTAAATTCGGGCAGCACTAGCGCGGGCTGACCCGATAGTCCCACGATCTCGACCGAGCCGGTTTGCTTGGCGATCGATTCGTACAGTTTTTGGGCGCTGGCGGAATCAAGGTAGCGAACCGATTCGATTTTTTGCAGCTTCCCATTCCGCTCGACGGAGACCGACGATCCCGGGAGGCCTACGCCCTTGGGCAAAGGAATGAGGCAAACAGTCTTCGCACTGTCCGCTGGACCCGCTATCGTCTCCCGAATGCTCACTTTGCCCACATCGCCATCGATGGTCGCCGAAACGTCGCTGAATTTGAGGGTATAGCCGAGTTTCGTCTGCTCGTCGGCAACAAAGGTGTCGCCATCCAGGCTACCCGGCAGAAAAATCGGGCCGGCGTGAGCCACCGAGGCCAGCATAACGCCCACGGAAACTGAAAACTTCCAGAGGCCGCACGGTAACGAATTCTCGCGACGTGACATCACTCATCTCCCGATTTGAAGGTTCGGCAAGCTAGATTTATGGCAGATCATTGGACATACGCTGGCGTAGGTTAGTTCCCGCTATTTTCGGAAAGCCGCCGGCCGTTGATTATGGCAGCAAACCGTCGCCCGCAATGTAACGAGATGGTAAATGGCAGCGGTCGAAAGTCGTTGTTCGCTCCGCGAACAGAACGAAAACGCCATGATCGCGGAGCGATCGGCGACAAACCCGAAATCAAAAGCCCACGCTGCAGTGATTGACAGCGCAGCGACAGCTTGAACCGCACCCGCACTTGGGGCACTTGCAGTTGGGATCGGAGCAATTGCATACCGGCTTTTTGAAGAAGACCGCTCCGTTGGCCAGGAACTTTCGCGCGAGAATCAGATCCAGCGCCTTCGCTAAGTAGTCGTCCTGCGGCTTGTCAGGCTTCTCCCAATTGGTATGCGCGTCGCCGCCGTAGCGCAGCATCCCCTCGGCGTCAAAGACAAATAGATGCGGGGCCGGCGTGACCTGCGCGTTAAACACCGCCCGAGCGAGGCCCTTGGCGTCGTGCAGCATGGGCACGTTCACGCCCGTCTGTTTCCAGAACTCGACGACATCGGTGAACTTGTCCTGGTCGTTAGCGCTAATCGCAATCATATCGACTCGATCGGCATACAACTCGGCGGTTTTCGCCAGTTGCTGATACAGCTTTGGATCGGCTTGGTATTTGCCGTATTTTCTTGTCTTGGTCTTCAACGCCACGAACGCGATCGCCAGCGGACGATCCGGTTGCTTGAATGATCCAAGACTCAGTTCTTTTCCCTCGCTGTCGGCCAGCTTGACGTCGCCCGGCAGCGGCTTGCCAAACGGAATACCCGGATGTAGCCGGCTGACGGTCACTTTGCTGGGTGGAAATCCAGCGCTACGCAAGGCGTCAATCAGTTGGTCGAGCCGGACAACGTCATCGCCGCCCGCCTTTAACGAGAGCCACAGTTTTGTTGGCCCGCCACGAAACTCGCTCTTGGTGTGATAGGCGTTGAAGACACCTTCCTTGACCCAATCGACGTTGCTGATAGCCGCTTCGATCACCCTGCGTCCGTTGCTCGACTTGACCGGGCGCAACGGCTGCGGAACAAACGGTCGCTCGGGTTTCGCCTCGTCTTTCTTCTTCTCTTCGTCCTTTTTCTTCTCCGGTTTCTTTTTGCGTTTGGGTGGTTTGGAAAACTCGACTTCACCGCAGATGTGCGCGAATTCAAGTTGGATGCGGATGTCGCCAAACTCGCGCAGTCGAATCCGATTAGGCGAGTGGCCGGCCGCTCGCCACTGATCCATCAGGGGCGTGAGGTTGGCATAAGTCCGATCGGCGATGGCGGCGCAGGCCACGGTGATCTCACCGGCGTCGAGGGCCGTTCGACTCGGCCACTTCTGATGATTCAACATCGATAGCAAATCCGTCCCGACCTTGCAGGTATGAGCGAAATCGAACTCGATGATTGGATGGACCTGCGAGCCACCGGCCTTTGAATGCGGATGGGAGTGCACGGCGAGCGGCGGCGCTGCCTTGGGCATCGGTACTCCGGCTGGCACCAGCCAAACCGCGGACGGAGAAACGCCGCTGGCGCTCAAAGTGTCAAGTAGCCGGATCAAGTCGGCGCGGGAATCGGTCAGCCGAAAGTTGATTCCACCGCCCGCCACCGCGACGTCGGTCGTCCATTTCAAATCTTCCAAAGCGGCGGTGACACGGCCGCGGCACGACAAGCACTGGAGAGTTTCGGCTTCACCGTGAGCCTGCTTGTCTTGCGATTGATTCCGCCACCGCGGAAGTTCAACCCGCAATCGACATTCGCCCAGATCGTTATTCAGCAGGCCGGCGACTTCGATACTATGGCTGCGCAGTGTTTGCCGCAGGCCCCAAACGTCGATTGCATGTCCCGCCCGCAAGTAGACCGTCGCCCGTGGCTGCTTCAAGTCTGCCCGCGGATGAACGGCCGCCAGCCCCGCAATCTCGTCAAGCGACTGGTGAAAATGCTGCACACATCCCTTTTGGTCACAAAGATGGCCCAGACGCATTTCCAGCGACCCGCCGATCAGAGCGACGCCCTTATTGCCTGAGCCAGATTTGGCTGTACTTTTACGAATAGTCCGCAGTACGACGGACAGTTTTCCTTCGGACCGACTTGAAGCTTCGCCCTCCGCCGCCGTGCTGACTTGATAGCTCACCGGCACAACGGTCTCGCCAGGCTCGAGTACGACGCGCTGCTTTAATCGAGCGACGTATTTGTGCGGTTTCATTTCGTCACTAGCCGGTTGCGCCGGATCAACTCTCTTGAATGCGTCGACGACTTCAAGCTGGTCGGCTGGCGGGTCGGCAAGATTGAGCGCGACAGGTTCGGCAGTCTGGCCCGCACCTTCGAGGACTATTTGGACAAATAACTCAATTGGCCGCGGCGCGGGCTCGTCTTTTTTGTCGGCGGCCTTCTTGGCGTCTGGCGCAACGGGATTCTCGGCGGTCGGTTCCGCTCGTCGCGTCCATCCCCGAATCGTCCCATCTTCCATGCGAGCGATGGTCACGACCGGTCCTGATGCGGCGACACCAAACGGCGTGTCTTCATAGCGCTGGAGGATGTTGTCGAGCGTCACTTTTCCTGGAAGGTAACGCACGGTCGCATTCTTGTTCGCAAAACTAACCCCAATATCCACAACTCCGGCAAGCCCAGCCTGGGCTTCTTTGACCGCTTTCGGTCACGAGAACTCTCATATCATGCCTTCGACTTGGAAGACGGCCTCGGCGTATTGATCGGGCAGTTTGGGCGAATCGTCCGCTTGGGTGAACGCTGTCAGAACGCCTGTCAACAGAACGAAAGACAAGGCGGTGGCGAATCGTGCATTCATGGGTAGATCCTTGGGATGGAAACGCGTTGGCAATCCCGGTTTGACGGGGCAGATTCAAACTGATTTTTCGACATCAGAAAGCCATTGTAGATCGCAGTTTGCGAAACGAACTCGTGTTGGATGAACAAGGGGCAACCGTCGAACTTCAGACACACGATCAAGAATTCGATCGTGTAGATGCTCATACTCTTTTTGGACGCCAAAATCACCTGCCAGGATGTCGCCGAACTTCAGAGCTAGTTTGCGACCAAATGCTACACGAGAAGATGTCTCGTCTTCCGTCACGGGGACGCCTCGAATGTGACGAAGCACCCAATACGCCATACTTCGAGTCGGGTCGATTGGATTGACGAACTCCGTGCTACAAACCCGTGGTTCAAATTGATCGAATCCCAATCGGACTATGCATTTTGCAGAATGGAGTTCATATAGATGGCTATGCACGCAGTGCAGCTGAAACCCTAGATCTTCGGGCAATGCCGCCAGTAGTTCCTTCGCATTCAGATAGCATTTGTCGCTAGTAGTTGACATGCGGCCTGCGTCATTTCGAAAAATCGTACAATTCCGTCTCCGGATACTCACTGCTCCAGGCGTACCAGCGGCATTGTATGCTGTCGACCCATTTCAGTTCTTTGCCGCGCAGCTTGCCGTCCACTGCTCGCCCGGCCAATGTCCAACGAGTTCCCGTTTCACGATCTTTGAACGGCGCGGTCTCGGGGGAACTCTTGTCGGCATAAAACGTGAGTTGTTGTCCGTCCAACTCGCTGCTAAATGCGACCGCCGATTGAGTTGGGCCGTACCAGAAGACCGCGATCTTCCGGCCATCGAGTGAATCGGTGAAGACCGCCCGCTGTCCGGCGGCTTCCAGCGGATAGGCTTTGCTAGACTTGCCATGGGTGACTCCGACGACGTTGGCTAGCGGTTTCAAGCGACCATCCACGTCGCCCATGGACAGCTTGGCATCCTTGCTCATTTCTTTCGGAAGCGGCGCGAGCGGATACCGCTTGCCGTCGTACATTTGAAAGGCCACCGATTCCGGGTGCAGCATCAGCCA
The DNA here is from genome assembly GCA_029259935.1 of Planctomycetota bacterium. The sequence continues at coordinate 6,051 of JAJDEH010000311.1, read as the reverse complement.
GTGCTGCCAATTGGTGACCATGCTTGGAATGCGCCGAAGCTGTTTGCCTTTTTGAGGCCCTTCGAAGGCCCGACCCGACAAGGCCGACCACAACGTGCCGTCGCTACCCTTGACGACCATCACGCCGCCGCGCCAACCGTGGAATGTGTAACCAGAGTCCGGCCCGTAGGCGGCGACGAATCCGCCATCGGGATCGTAGAAAAACAAGCCGTAGGTGTCGTTGATCACGCGCGGAACGGAAAGGAAATGCCTCAGCGGAATCGCGCCGCCATTGTGCCTGCCCCGCAGCCAGGCAATGACTCGGTCATCGTTTTCGATGAATCCTTTCCGATGCTGTGTGCTGCAGTAATTGCAGGCCGGGACGTTGAGCGGCTGGAACAGTCCTGGCCTCGCCGTCAACTTCTTGGACTTTGCATGCTCGTCGGCGGCTGCTTCGCCGCACGCGAAAACGAGCGATACCAAGCATGCCGCATACCAGCCGTAATTCTTGATCGAGTCGATGGCGGATGTCATGGGAATTCGCTCTCTTTCGAGTGGAGTGGAGAAGCACTCCTAAGGTCCGTTCATTTCACGCTGAAGTCACGCTTGTATTTCGCCAGGCCGTCCTCGCGAGTTCCTTCGAACAGATAGATGCGGCCTTTAATCTTTTTCGATTTGCCGACCTCAAGCGGACCGACGTTGATGCACAGGTGCATGCACTGCCAGGGGTTGTGGCCTTGCGCCGAAAGGAACTGCTCCCAGGCAATTCCGGCCACCCATTTTCCGTTGGTGGATTCGCGAATCATCAGCCCGCCATGGGCATTGTCATCCGAAGTGGGCCACTTGTGCGAGAAAACATACTGGCCGTTCTTACCGGCCCGATCTACTTGCTTGCGCAGTTGTCGGTTGAAATGAATGGCGCGGCCTTCGAGTTTTTGGAGACCGTCGCTGCCGACGAACCAAGTCTTCTGATTATCGAACTGAGGATTCAGCTTGGCCAAAGGAAAGCGGTCGGTTTGGCCCTTGGGTGTTCCGGGGTTAAAGCAGGGAATGATGCCGGCGATGGCCGGCCATGCGTGGTCGGTCTTGTTTGTAACGGTCAACGTGAGTTCGGCGCCATCATCCGTGGCTTGCAGATCTAGTTGCATGTCGGGCGTGGTAATCATCGCCTGCTGCTGATCCTCGCTCAGCGCGCGGTCCCACTTGTACGATCCACCCGTGTGCATGCCCTTTTGCCGCGCATCGAACATGTTCCACTCGTAAAACCACAAGTAGACCGTCATGTCTGGTTGCTTGAGCGATTCGACGGCAAATCCTTTTTCCCATTCCCAAAGTTTCACGCCGGGCTTCACGGGGGCGTCACCGGCGGCTTGCGCGCTCGCCGCGATGGGGATCGCTACCAGAATAATGAGCGCCAGAGCGTTTTTAGAAATGACCATTGATATTCGTCCGCGCTGGATGATGGTGACGACCCGTAAAGAGTCGATCGAGTCAGACCACGGATTATTGTATCAACTGCGCGGCCAAATCGCTGACCGCGTTTGCAAAAATGCGTGGCTGATTTCATGGGAACAGCAATCCGAAAGTTGGTGTCCCCAAAAGACCTGGCCACCCGCCTGGCCCAGAGGTTTGCGAATCACTTTAGGCCGCCGCCATGATTACCGCGGCACGCGTGGTGACGCGACAGGTTGGCATCGTCTGAGAGTCGCCGGATCGATCGCAATTCGTTGTCTATTTCAGAAGAGTACTCGAACCGCGCCAATCTCATGGATCGACCATGAAATTCGCGACTTCTTCGGACTAATTCCCGCCGTCGACAGAATGATCGTATGAAAGTCACTGGCCATCAGCTTGACTTGAGAAAGTTTCGGTGCCTGCGTTGGATTGGGGATCTCGACCCTTATCACTTATCACAAGAATTGAATGGTCTTCGGGCACTTCCTCAATGTCCGAATTCACAACCATGGCGCCGCCCTCGAACGTGTTTCCGTCGGGGCTGGTAAAATAAAACTCTATTCCCCGCTGGCCACGTCGCTCTACCAACTTTCGTTTGATCGTGAAACCATCGTACTTCAGGCCTGCTTCGATTATCTGAGCGGTGGACGACCAGTAGTGAATTCTGTCGTTGAGTACGTTTATCTTTTCAACAGACCTGCGATGATCAAGCCACCAACCAAGAGCGACGCCAACAATCAGTACCCAATAAAATAGGGACCGAAGACCAAATCGCCACGTAAATCCGCTCACAATGTCTCGCTCGCAGGGCATGGGGGCATTCTACCACGCTGACCGTCAGCACAAAGATTGATTTGTAAATTCAGCGAGGACATCACGCCGAAAACAACAACCACCTAGGTCCACGAGATTTCAGCCAAATGCGAAGTTGAAGTCGAACGGAAGTAAAAACAGAACCGCCTACTTCTCATTTGCGAATTCCCCGTCTACCAGTCACTTGGCCCCTGGCGTGCAATACAATTCCTGTTCCTTTATGTTTCAAGCTAATCGTACATTTAGCGCCGTTCACGTCAACGACGACAACCAAATAATTGGCGACCTCGGCTGCATTTTCGTTATGCCGCAAGACTCCGACGACATCATTCGAAAGCTCAAAGAGCAGATTGCGCGTGCCACGCCGAGGGCCGATGGCGTTCCCTCCGTCATGCCCGTGGCATCGTCCGAAGAAATACGCGCTGCCGAGTCGGAACTTGGTTTCGAAGTCTCGCCCATGTTAAAGCGAATCTACCGTGAAGTTGGCAACGGCGGCTGCCATCTGGGCCCGGATATGGACTACTTGGCCTTCCCGGTGGATATGATAACGACGATGGCTGGAACATTATCAGAACGTCCAACGAAGTATCCGATGGCCTTGACTGGTGGGATCAGATTATCGTCGTCTGTGACTGGGGGTGCTGCATGTTGTCATGTGTCGATTGCTCGGACGATGACTTCACGGTTTACCGTTGGGATGGCAATGCTTTCAACGTCCAGACGGATTCGGAAGATCCATCGGACGAACTATGGACGATCGAATCTGATACATTTGACGAATGGGTAGCCCGATAGATCGCGGTTCGCTATCCGGCAGACAATTCCCGCGTGAGGGTGCCCGCAATGACTCCAGAAGAATTACTCAGCGAATTCTCGATCAAAATCTACGAGCCGCCGCTCTGCGAAATGCACGACAACGGCGAGATTCGTGACCTATCCAATCCGATCGCCGCATTGATGCTCGTCGTCGACTTCGAGACCGAAGTCTCCATGAACGGCATCAACAATTTCATCGGTAACAGCACTGGTTTATTTGCCAATGAAACTGTCGCCGCGCTCAAGACCATTGGCTGCGAAACGCAGGCGGTACAACTTGAGCAGATCCTTGCCATCGCTGCTGCTGTCGGGATGACGCACGACGCGATTCAACAAGGGCGATCGGGTCTTCAACAACATGCAATTACCAGCTTTTCTGATTTGCATGGTGACAAATGGGATGCCGCCAGCGAGCAAATCGACGCGATCGAATCGGACATCGAGTACTCCGACATGATGTCACGTGCCGAGGATTTCGTGCGACTTCATACCGAGGTATTTCAAAAGGCATTGAGGCAACATTAGAATGTGAAATTGCGAATTACGTCGCTTCATAAGTTGGTTGGCACCGAGATGATTCGTTTTCCGCCAGTCCCCGCACCGCAAATCGTCGCAACAAACTGTCCATGGAAGAGAATCCCTACAATTCGCCAAGTGCCACGGCACTACCACTAACCCCGCTGCGGCTCAAACGCGGCCAGCGCGTGCTGTTCGTGATGGGCGCAATTGCTGTCGCGATCCCCTTATGGGAAGTGTTGAATTACAACCTCTTCAATGGATGGAGCTACCTTCCCTTTCAGCTATTTCGTGCGATGATCCCGCTCGCTCTGATCGGGGCGATCTGGAAGGGGCACGCATGGGCTCGCTACCTCCTGGGTGTGATTTGTGCGTGCATGGTATGCGTGAATCTTCCCATGATTAGTAATCTGTCGATGATGATCCAGCGGTCTCACTTCGGAGATGCCGCACAACTCGTCATTTTGTTGGTGGGATATTTCTTTCTGGGTACGCTATCCATTTTCTCGGGGGCGATAACTGGACTGTTGGTTTATCGAAGGGATCAACAGGAACTCTATGGGTGACCGGCTTTTGCGAGTTCTCCAAGTGCCGCGTGGCTGGGGAACGCTTTCGGCGAAGCGCACGTGCTGGCAGGTGAGTACGCTCGGAATCTTGAAAGGTGGCAGTGTTGCCGCCAGTCGGGTAAAATGAATGCAGAGGGCAAGACCGGGCGGTTTGGGGGCGGTCGTATGTTACAAGTCAATGAGTGCGCCGCTTTGTGGCCGATCGCGGGCGGGGTTAATGTCAATCCGCGCGGAAAATTTGTCCTGCGGACACCGATTTGCATAGAATGAGCGGAGTTTTCCCGTTTCCAAGGAGAGTCCCATGAGATTCAAAATTCACGGCTTGGTGTTGTTGGCCATTTTCTGCTTGTGCCATCGCGGGACATTACTCGCCGAGGAATCCGGCTGGACGGAAAACATGGAAGCCGCCATGAAGCAAGCCGCCGCCGAGGATAAGGGGCTGCTGCTGAACTTCACCGGTTCGGACTGGTGCATTTGGTGCAAGCGGCTAGAGAAAGAAGTCTTCGGCCAAGAGGAGTTTTTGAAAGAAGCCCAAAAGCAATTCGTTCTCGTGAAACTGGATTTCCCCAACGATAAATCGAAACTCGACAAAAAAACGATCGAACAAAATCAAACTTGGAAGAGCAAATTCGGCGTGAGCGGATTTCCCACGGTGTATCTCACCGATGCCAAGGGGCGTCCCTATGCCAAGACCGGATACGCCGAAGGGGGCCCCAAAAACTACTTGCCGATGCTCAAGGAAAAACGTGAGATTGGCGTCAAGCTGGATGCAGCCTTCGCAAAGGCGAAACAGGCCGAGGGGATTGAACGGGCCAAGTTGCTCGACGAGGCTTTGGCCCTGGTAGACGACGACATGGTGGAGAGCCACTATGGCGAAGTCGTGAAGGAGATCGTCAAACTCGACAACAAGAACGAAGCCGGCTTGCGGGCCAAACACAACGCCAAACGGGACAAGGAAGAACGTCGTGAACTGTTGGCCAGGATCAAGTTCGCCAAAAGGTCGCTCAAGCCGGATGCCGCCATTCAGTTCGTGGACAAAGTGCTGAAGGACTATTGGCTGCCGATCGAAACGAAACTGCAAGTGCTGGAGATTAAGCTGAAGTTGCTTGAATCGGCGGAGCGGCAAGAGGATGCGGTGGCGCTGCTGGACGGCCTGATTGCCGACCAACGTGTTGACGAAGAAACGCGAGATGAACTGCGCGTGAAGATGATCTACTCGATGGTCAAAGTTGGGGAAGTCGATCGGGCTCTGCGCCGCTTGGACGACATGGCCAAGGAAAACAAATCACGCCGCCACGAGCTGCTGTTTTCCAAAGGCGAATTGCTCGATCGGCTGGAACGTCACGAAGAAGCGCTGGCCGTTTATGACTTGGCGGGCAAAGCCTCGCTCGACGGCGAATTTCGTTTTGAAGTTCACATGGCCAAAGCCGATTCGTTGGCTTCGCTGGACCGAGTCGACGACGCCGTCACGCTGCTGGACAACTTGCTCACGGACAAAAACACGCCCAGCTATTTCATGAGCGACACGTTGATCCAAAAGGCGATGATCCTCCGCGACGCGGGGCGAATCGAAGACGCCGAACAAGCCGAGACCCAAGCGATCGACTCCGTCGAAACCGAAGAAGAAAAAGCTGACCTGCGCAAACTGATCGAAACACTGCGGCGAGTCTCGAAGTAGGCCTTTCGACTAAGAGGATTGGCCACGATTCCCGCGCCTTCGGAACCAAGCCAACAGTAGAAGTGATCCAAACGCGAGCCAAGCGATGGCGCTTATCCCCGCGCCCCAGTAGAACCGCCTCGGCACATAGCGAAATACCAGACGGTGTTCGCCCGGTTCCAGCCGTACGCCGCGCATGATGCGATTGGTGCGCAGGATTGGCAGACGGCGGGGCCGGCCGCCGGCGAT
>JAJDEH010000032.1 GCA_029259935.1 Planctomycetota bacterium | reverse complement strand
TCGTCATCAGCGACGTTGGCGGCGGCGTGGTCCGCGTCGCGCTCGACCTCGACGGCGACGCCGTCGCCGACATGGAGTTCGACGTCCACGGCCAAGCCGACCTAAACGCCGAAGACTTCGTGTTGTAGGGAGCAGTTGAGGCTCTCAACGGGGTGACGGTTGGAAGGTGTTCACGGTTGGGATGAACGAGACCTTGGAAGGGAGGTGATTTATTGCCCCTCAATCTCACTACGGAATATTCGATTTAAGTTAGGTAGGAATTTGCGCGTGCGATTTTGATTGTTGGAACGCCCGATCACGCGGGTTCGCTATTCATATCGCTGGCCAGTCTATGTGCTCAACCGATTCAAGATTGGGAAGGTGTGGTGAATTGCGGTAGCTCAGCGACACAAACTTTCAAATTCTTGGGCGCCGTCTTGGACTGCTCCCCGAAAAGTGACCCTTGCGTTGAGGTAGAGTTCGACTTCAGGTTTGGAGCTGTATGTACCGAGAATGCTATTTCCCCTAATAGTCCATCGCGATGTTGTGCGGAGCCGCCGTATGTTGCGCCCGCGTCGGCGCTCCCGCCAACAACAACTGCCAGACTCTAGCTTGGTTCTCTGGACACCCCGATGGCGCTGTCCGAAGGAGCAGGCGGGCTCAGAAAACCTTTCAGGGCGGTCGGTGCAAACGATTTTCCGATCTTACTTATCTACCTCGGGCAAGAGAGAGATTGTTTTTTGGAATGGAGCGGCACCCAATGGGTTTTGTAATCGCAGCTTCCAAAGCCAAAACGGGTTTATCTCGAAAGCTCATGAGGTGTAGCATTTGTTCTCGATCGTGAAGCGAAGCACCCACTTGTGCTGGCCGTTTACCAATTTGTGGAGGGACAAAAATGACTACGACGCCAACTGAGTGGCTCGGAGATTTTGAAGTCAACACGGGCAATACAACGGGTTCGCAGTCACTTCCTCAAATAATTGGCCTGTCTGATGGCAACTTCATCGTCATATGGGTCGATGACACGAACAACGTGGATTCCAACACCGGAACAGACATCATTGCCCAGATTTACGACCCACTGGGCAGTCCGGTCGGTAGCGCCTTCACACTGAACACCAATTTCTTTTCTGACGATGAAGGCGATCCGATAATCCAGCCATTCGATGGCGGATTCATCATGGTCTATGAAGACAACACGGTCGGCGGTGCGACAGCAATTCGTTGGGACAAATTCGACAACGACGGAAGTAGGACTGATCAGGGTACGATTGCGAGCGAGTCTGCCGGCGCCGACACTGTGCGTGATCCTGGACTTGCCGTGTTCTCAGACGGCAGTTTTGTGGCGACTTTCGAACGGATCGACACCGACGGAACCGGGCAGGAAGACATTCGAGGCGTGTTCGTTTCATCGATCGGCGCTGAAGGTGCAGAATTCGCGGCCGCGACAAATGCCACCGGCGACTTCAATCGCGATCCCGCGTCGGCGGCCTTGACGAACGGAAACTTCGTGACGGTCTACGAAGAAGAGGACACTTCATCAGCAGGTATTGAGGCTCGCGTACAGCAAACGAACGGTACGAACGTCTCGACAGTCAATGTGGCCACTGACACGGGCGCGTCAGACCCAGCCGTCTCGGCGCTGACCGGGGGCGGTTTCGTCGTGGTTTGGGTTGAAGGCGGCGACATCAAGATGCAAGTCCGCGACAACGCCAACAGCGTGGTGTTGGCAACAACCGACGTTGCCACGGTCGGCGTTGTCAACGAACCGACTGCAGTTGGGCTCTCCGATGGCGGCTACGTCGTGTTTTGGGACGACGATACCAATGGAGACATCACCGGTCAGAGATATGACGCGGCGGGAACGGCGGTTGGCTCAAATTTCGACGTCATTTCAGGGGTCACTTTAGCGACAGGCCTTGAAGCAAATTTGACAGGCGACGGTCGAATATTGATCACTTGGTATGACGGTCCCGAAATCCGCTCCGCAATATGGGATCCGCGAGACGACGTCATCAACGGCACCAGCGACGACGATGTGATAACTAGCCGGATTGACGGGGCGACGATCAACGCTGGCGCCGGAGTGGACACAGTGTTCGGCCTCGGCGGTGACGACATTATCGATCCCGGACTAGCATTCGGTCAGGAGATCGATGGCGGCGGCGGTACGGACACTCTGGATTTCAGCGACTACTTTTTTGGGATTAGTGTGACAATCGATCTCGATAGCGGTGTTGTCTTCAATACCGCCACTGGTCAGGGCGGCGGATTCTCAACGGTCACAGACTTCGAAAATTACTTAGGGTCCTCTGGAATTGACCTGGTTATTGGAACAAGCGGCGCGAACAACATAAATGGCCGTCTCGGCAACGACACAATCGAGGGCGGACTTGGTTCGGATACGCTGCTCGGCGGATCCGGAAACGACATCATTAACGGTGGCGGACAAAACGATTTCATCAGCGGCGGCCAGGGCAACGACGTCATTTCCGCGCAAGCGGGCGATGACACGGCTTCAGGCAACGACGGGAACGATAAAATAACCGGCGGATCCGGCGAGGACGAACTTCACGGCAACATCGGCGACGACATCGTCACCGGCGGAGACGGCGACGACATTTTATTTGGCGAACTTGGACTCGACATCTTATCCGGCGGCGACGGCGACGATGTGATGGCCGGCGGCTCCGGCAACGACCAGTTTTTTGGTGCCGGTGGACAAGATATAATTTCAGGCGGTGGTCAAAACGACATCATCAACGGGGGCCTGTCTCACGATACGCTCGTTGGCAACTCCGGATTCGATACCCTGTTCGGCGGGTCTGGCAATGATACGTTGTTCGGCAACGCCAATGAAGACACGTTGTCGGGCGGAGGCAACAACGACGTTCTCGACGGTGGCGGCGACGATGACACGCTGATCGGTAACGCCGGCTTCGATACGTTGATCGGCGGCGCCGGGTCTGACGTTCTTTCCGGCGGCACCGGCGACGACAAGTTCGACTTCAACAATCTCGCTGAGATCGCCAATGATACGATTACCGATTTGGCGGCGGGCGACTTCATTGACCTGGCGGACATTGAAGCGGCGAACGCGATCAATCTTGATTTCATCGGGACGTCGGGGTTTTCCGGAGTGGCCGGGCAGGTGCGCTACGTGGCCGCCGGAGGAACAACGACGATCTTCATTGACGTCGACGGTGACGGAGGCGGCGACGCTTCAATCGAAATTTCGAATGGCGAGTTCGTTCTCCAAGAGACGTTTACGGATTCGCTGTTCATCGAGATTGGGTGACGCGTCGCGGCACGGGACTAGGACGATATAGTTCTTTCTAGACCCGTGCCGCGCCTAGCTTTGGTAAGCCAAGTGTGGAATGTGGCGGAACTGTGTGGTTAGTTCAGTCGGAAGCTAAGAAAAGCGGGCGTACAGGCGTCTAGTGCTAGGTGTAATTGACACCAATTCAGAATACTAGGGTTCCCTTATTCGATCAGAGATCGACGTATTTTGACTTCTCTCGCCGGAACCGACGGGAATGCAAGCTGAAAGACAAGTGGTGAAAGGGTTCTTATGAAAACAGCTCTCGTATGTGGAGCCGGAGGATTTATCGGCGGCCATCTGGTGAGGCGATTGAAACGCGACGGGTTTTGGGTTCGCGGTGTGGACTTGAAGTTAAGCGAGCACGCTGAAACCGAGGCAGACGATTTCATCATCGGCGATCTGCGTGATCAGTATATGGTTCGAAGCGTCATCGATCGCCGATACGACGAGGTCTATCAACTCGCAGCCGACATGGGCGGCGCCGGCTACATTTTCACCGGTGAGAATGACGCCGACATCATGCACAACTCGGGAACGATCAACCTCAACGTCGTAGATGCCTGTCACAAGCGAATGGTCAAGCGGGTGTTTTACTCTTCATCTGCCTGTATGTACCCGGCGTACAATCAAGAAGACCCTGACAATCCGAATTGCGCAGAAGATTCCGCTTATCCCGCCAACCCCGACAGCGAATACGGCTGGGAAAAGCTTTTCTCGGAGCGCCTTTATCTAGCCTACAATCGTAATCACGCGATGGAGTCGCGAGTCGCTCGATACCACAATATTTTCGGCCCTGAGGGCACCTGGACCGGCGGAAAAGAAAAGGCGCCGGCGGCGATTTGCCGTAAAATCGCCGAGACTCGCAGCGGCGGCGAAATCGATGTTTGGGGCGACGGGCTGCAGACTCGATCGTTTCTCTACATCGACGAATGTCTCGAAGGTTCGACTCGGCTCCTAAGGTCCGAGTTCGAAGGTCCAGTAAACATAGGCTCGGAAGAAATGGTGACGATTAATCAGCTCGCTCAGATGGTCATCGACATTTCCGGTAAGGACATCGGCATCCGCAACGTGCCTGGGCCGCAAGGCGTGCGCGGCCGTAACTCGGACAATCGGATGATCGAGCAGCGATTGGGGTGGGCACCGAGCCGCTCGTTGCGTTCAGGCATGGAAAAAACTTACGAATGGATCGAAACCCAGGTGCGGGCGCAACACAACAAAGCGCCGGCATCATAAGATTGACGATGGAGCAGCGTCGTCTGATCGACCGCTTACTCCCGTGGAACACTCTTCCTGGGCGTGTGGTCGCGAAAGCGAAGCGGGACGTGCTCACGGCATTGAGTCCGCCGCGTCGATCGACGCGGCGGACCCCCACCACCAACGTATCGTGCCCGTGCGGTTCGTTGATGGAGATGTTTCAGGACGGCGTTAGTGTAGAGGAATATGTTGGTCGATTGGCGAATGCCGAACACCACGTTATTTGCTGCCCAGTTTGCGGTTACATCTCCTATGACCCGCAGCCGAGTGAACACGACGTGGCGGCGTTTTATGACAACGCACTCGACGGCGAGAGCCATGAAACCTATGCCTATTACGACACCGCGTATGGCACGCCCTATGTGATGGCCCGAGCTGACTTTGCGCTTCGGCGACTTGCCGAAGCGCAATCCGTACCTATTCACGGGTCCATTAGGCTATTCGATTTGGGATGCGGCGACGGGCGTGTCGTGGATGCATTTCGGCGCCTGGGGCATGACGCTTGGGGAGCGGATGTCGGCGCGTTGCAGATCGAGCGAGGACGTAAATTAGGCAATGATCGCATCGATCACGGAGATATGTTCGAGCATTTAGATAGCGCGCGCGGGCAAGGGGCGTTCGACTTGTTCTACATGTTCCATGTTTTGGAGCATCTCACCGACCCTGCAAAAGCGCTAGCGCATGCGAGACGTTGCGCCGCGGATGAAACGGCGTTTTTCATCGCTGTTCCAAATGCGTGGTACGTGCGCCTGTATGTGGCGGACCTCATGGGGTTCAACTGGCATACGTTTCCTGCGCACCTCCATTTTTTCTCTCCGCCTTCGTTACTGAAGTTACTGGAAGGGTCCGGTTGGAAACCGCTCAGCGCCGGTGCGGGAAGTCACAATGATCCGTGCCCGGACGCACTGTTGATGGATCTGTTCAGAGGGGCCACGACGGATATGTTCGTGTCAACTGATCCATTTTTCCACGCGCTTGAGAGCAACCTAATGTCATGTGACTTCTGGGTTCTGGCATGTGCAGACGGTGCGCACAGCTTTCAGGTCGATGACGAGGCGCTTTCGCAGGTGCGGATGCGGGACATTACCCCGTGGATCGATCTGCGCCGTCGGCGTCGGTCGCCGAATGGGATTGATTGAGGAGAAGGCGGCATGGCGATCACTTATCGAGACGTGCCAGATCGAAAGTTCTATCTGAATGAGCTTCCAATCGGCGATGCTCCGATATTTTCACCTTGGGAATACTACGGCGAGTTCGGCAAGTTGTTCTTGGGATCCGGAGCGAACAAGGGAAGGCGTGTCGATTGCTACTACATGCACGAACTCGCGGTTCAAGCGTTCGCATTGGAGAAAGGCGAGATTTGGGAAGCGGGAGTTTGGCGAGGCGACACTGCAGTATTCTTGTCCGCGCTCGCAAAAGACTACTGCGTAGAGTTGCGATTGTTTGATACATTTGAGGGAATGCCTGAAACCGACCCATCGCGGGACTTGCACAAAGCGGGCGACTTCGCAGATACGTCGCTTGATCTAGTCAAAGAGCGGATCGCCAAAACGAAGAACGACAACGTCGATTTTCGTCCGGGCTTGGTACCAGACACATACGCCGGCCTAGAAAACGCGCGAATCACGTTGGCTCACATCGACTTAGATATTTACCACCCGATCAAATCGAGCTGCGAGTTTATCTACCCCCGGCTTGCACGCGGAGGAGCTATGGTCTTCGATGACTATGGTTGGATGTCGTGCCCAGGCGCGCGAGGAGCAGTCGACGAATTTTTCGCCGACAAGCCGGAGCGCCCGATCGTCCTGCACACGCGCCAAGCGGTCGTCGTGAAGATATAGACGTTTCATCCGAGCGGCGGTGGGGCGAATGCGCGCATCTCATGCGCAAAGCTAAGGAAATGCGCGCTGAGATTGGTGATTGATGAACGATAATACCGCAACTATCGATTCGGATGAGCAGCGCGCGAAGGACCTTGAGGTCGCGGCGCAGCTCGTTCTGTTTGAGAACGAAATCGAGTTCGCGATTTTTGACGGATACGGCCTGTTTCTCCCAACACTGGCGGAATCAACGCGACGCTATTTGCGCGTACGCCCGAATAAGCGAGGAAATCCGGCAAGCTTCACTCGCGAGTTCGGTTCCGAAAGACTCGCGTCCACGTTTAGAGAATTGCGTGCGGAAAGCCGCGTCGACGCGCGATACTATTTGCGACCCGTGCTTGAACACTTTCGATCGCGCAACAAGCGCGTCACGGCGTTCGATGTCGGCGGTCATATAGGCATATTTAGCGTGCTTGCGGGCGTTATTGCGCGGGAACTAAACATCTCCCTTCCCGTGAAGTGTTTCGAACCCGGTCCGACGCAGTCAATAATTCAGGCGAATTTGGAGATCAATCAGCTCACGCCAGAGGCGGAGCTCGTGCGGGCGGCAGTAGGTGATTTATCTGGTCCGGTTCTTTATACGTTCTCCCCTTCGCGCAGCTTGGGCGGGCGCATGGGAGTGGCGAAAAAGAAAGAGGGGGCTGTCCGCAGCCTATCGCGGATTGTTCGATCAACAACGCTTGAATCGTATGGATCGCGAATGGATAAGGACGAGTTCGGCGTTGTGAAGATCGACGTCGAGGGGTTTGAGCCCGAAGTGTTTGAAGGCATGGGCGCACATCGCGATCGATTTGGAGTGTGCGTCGTGGAGTTCCGCGGCTGGCAGCGCAACAAGCGCGTAGGAATTGCCCAGTATGCGGACTTCATGTTCGACTCGTACTACGTGGTCGATTTGGGTGAAGCGCTATGGCCCCGATGGAGTCGACCAATCGATCGCGCCGACATCAATGCGCTTTGCGCTCAAATAGAAGAGAAGCCGGTCAAGAAAACAGACTTGCTGCTCGTTCATCGCAGTGTTCCTGACGCATCCGACCTCGTCCGAGCGGTGGCGCAGTTAACTTTCGAAAAACGTGATGGATCGACTGTCTAATCTTCGATCATCCAGGCGATGTGGCTACGAGAGAAAAGTTGGCGGATTTCGTCAATGTTTTTGATCGCGTCGTCGAGTTTCTGCGGCGCAACTTTTTGGAGTCGCGGGGCGACGTCCAAATCATCGATTTGAAAATGGTCATTCAACCGTTGTATGACGCGAGGCGACCAGGACTGAATGTCGTTAGAATCTTGGAAGAATTCTTCATAGTAAAAACACGCTGCTCGGGCCTTGCCACGCACATAATCTTCGATGGAGTCGTCTTCAGAGTGCGCGTGAAGCGCCATTCGCAACGCTGCGCGTGCGTCGATGTGGACCTTTTCGAAAGAAAACCGTTCCGCGCCAGGTTTTTGGTGAAAGAGCTTCCGCTTGTGCGCTAGGGCATTGGAAACATGCCGCCGTAAGACGTTCCGCCGTCGAACGTAAATTATGGAGGCGCCGAGATTTGATACGAAATCGAGCAACTCCAAAGAAAACGTGCTGCCCCACTCTTTGACGTATTGAGGTAAGTTTTCGACTTTAATGTCCCAGCCGATAAGTGTGGACGTCGCCTTTTTTTCGATCGCTGCGCGTTCCAGATGACGGACATACTCTTGGAAGTTATTTTCCCAGTGTGCGGGATAAACACGCCTTGGTTCCGCCACGACCTGTTGCTCAAGCCAGGCGTAATAGTTGAATTCATGTTTCGAGTTGAGAATCTCGTCGTAGCAGTGGATCGCTTTTGAACTGTTGAGAAGGTGGCCGAACACGGTTGTGCCCGATCGCGTTCGGGAAAACACCATGAAGTGGTTCTCGAATGATTGATTCATAGGCTCGTCCAATGTGCCTCAGCAGTCCATTGAAGCCGATGTGATTGCGTCGCCTGGGCCGCGAATAAGTGCATCGTGATCATCGAGCGCACCTTCATACCAGGCGTCCAGCGCCGCCAGCCCGCTCAGAATCCTTCCGTCCAAGTTCGCGAGCCGATCTCCATAGTGCTTTGGGCGGTTCGGGCGAGCGAATTTTCGCCAATTCGGTTCGAGTTCGGGAACCGCAAGCCAGTTGCCCACTTCAGTCAGTACCTTGGCGTCCATGAATTCGAGCGGCAAAAGCCGGCTGTGTTTCATCCGTCGCGCGAGCGCGCAAGTTGCGCGTACGGCGGCCGCCGTGTTGCCCAGGGCTCGTTCGGGATTGAATCCCCATGGGGTCGTTTTGCGGAGGTCTTCTGCTGAAAAGTAGACATTAGACGGGCGGCGCAGTGTGCACACGAAGCGAGCATCGGGGAAATTTTGCTCAAAAAAACCGGGCACCGATTCTGCGATTCTTCGCCCGTAGAACAAAGCCACCTTTTCACCGACGTACCGGTACCCCGAAGGGATCGCGTACGCTTCGATCGGATCTTTCAGATCAAGTCGGCCGGTGAGCATGCCATCGTCCGCGCCCTTGTTCTTTTGCCCAAGTCGGCGCTTTTCTGCCAAGAATCCGTCCGCCCAGTGCACGCCTTTGATTTGGTTGCGAAATTTTGGCCATGCCTTGTAGATTGGCGCGTGAAGCTCGGAGAAAAGGTAGATGTCGCGCGAGGCGTTGAAGACCCTTAGGAGGATGCTTGTGCCGCTACGGCCAGGGCCGACGATAAACAGGTGGTCTGTCATTTTTGGAAGGCCTAACATTCACTGCGTGCAGACGAAACCTAACGTGGCGAGCCAAGCCACGCATCGCACGGTGCTAGCTTTCAACATCGAGCTGCAACGGTTTTGAACTAGGAGATCACGTGCACGATTGCACACATGGGGTCAATCATTCCACGTACTGGAATTGTAAACGCGATGCATCGTGATACGCTTTTGGACGCTCATCGGTGACGGCACGCTCATCCCCAGAAGTGCGCTGGCGGTTTGACTCAAAACGAAGCAATTGAGCTTCCACCTTCCGACAACGCGATGCGGGACACCCCTGCTGCACCAAAGGACTC
Organism: Planctomycetota bacterium; assembly: GCA_029259935.1. The sequence continues at coordinate 10,926 of JAJDEH010000032.1, read as the reverse complement.
AATAAATCTTGGGTGGGTATCCGGCGACGCTAAAAACAAAAAGAAACCGCCGCCGCCCGCGCCACAAAGCTTTCCGCCGAAAGCACCCAATGAGATCCCAGCGTTGAACACCTCGTCGATGCGATCGTTGCTCAAAGTGCTCGAAAGGCCGCGCTTGGTCTTCCAGGCGTCGCTCAGCATAGTTCCGACATCTCGAAGCACTTCATCAGGGGAAGCCTGTTCTAAAACGCGCACGCCGTCCTCCGCCAACGCCACGAGATGAGAGAGCTCGCTCGAGATTTTTCGCGCGCGCGTGTTGGCGACCTGTTCCTCGAGCACGGCGTGGGCGTGTCGATCCGCACCCGTGTAGACGAGAAGCATTGAGGTATTCAGGCTGTCGCGCACCGCGGCGGACAGCCGAACTGGTTGGATCGAAAAGTCGGTTGCGTGCATGCGATAGAGGTTTAGGCCGCCGAATGCAGCGTGGATTTGATCTTGCACGCCGACGTTTTCTTTTAGGACGTCTTGTTCGATCCGAATGGCTTCGCGCGCCAATTCGTACTTCGTCGGCGTCCGCCCAAGAAGATGTTGAATGATGTTTATGAAGCCGACCGTAAAAGCTGAAGAGCTTCCGAGCCCGGTCCCGCCAGGGTAATCCGACATGGTTGCGATGTTCAGAGGGGCGTCGAACCCGTACTCCTCCAATACCGACCGGATGACAGGGTGTTGGATTTCCGCGACGTCGTCGACGGACTCGGTTTGCCGATAGGTTACGCGGTAGCGTTGCTCGGCCATCCCCGCCAACGGGAGAGCCGAGATGTAGACGAACTTGTCGATCGACATGCCGAGAACGGCGGCCTTGTTATCCTTGAAATAATCAGGGTAGTCCGTGCCACCGCCAAAGAAGCTGATGCGGACCGGAGTGCGGCAAACCTTCAATGCAAACGCTCCCTTCGTGCACCGGAAATCACGTCATCGCGGCGTCAACAAGTCGGCAACGTCCGCGATTGATTCCAAGCAGGTCACGTCTGTCGACTTTGACGCGGAGGTCAAGTGCCTGAGCCCATGACCGGTCGACACATGGATAAGCCGTCCGACGCCGGCGGATCGGCCGGCCTCCCAATCGCTTTGCTTGTCTCCAACCATGATCGACTTCGGCAATTCAACGTCTAGTCGTTGTGCGGCGTGCAGGAGCATACCCGGTTTAGGTGTGCGCCAGGCGTGGTCGGGGTCGGCGTATTGGGCCACCATTGCGTTGCGATGATGAGGGCACGCGAGGACGAAATCGAGCACCCCTGAGTCTGCAGCGACTAGAGCCTCGATTTCCGATTGCACGTCGTCGAATGCGTCCCACTCGAAATAGCCACGACCTATTCCGGCCTGATTTGTGACTAGCCCGACTGCCCAGCCGAGCCGGTTGGCGCGCGCGACGACGGCCGCAGCCCCGGGAATCAGCCTGACGTCCTCTCGGCGGCCGAGATAGCCGATTTCCTCAACGACGACGCCGTCACGATCCAAAAACAGGCAAGCGCGTCCGGCGTTCGATAGGGTTCCCTCGCGGAAACGGGCGTAACATCCATTGTCCAGCAGCATGCCATACGCTCGCGCGCTTTCGATTTGACCTTGCGATGACTAGAAGGGGATCGAAGTTCGGGCAAGGAGCCTTGCATGACAACGGATCTGGTGGACGCAGTCATCCTGGCGGGCGGCGAGGGACGACGGCTGAGGTCGGCGGTCCCGGATCTCCCAAAACCGCTTGCGCCTGTTCTTGGTCGACCGTTTCTTGAACATCAACTCAATTGGCTGGCTGCGCAGCCGGGCGTGCGCAAGGCCGTTCTTGCGTTGGGGTACATGTCGGACGCAGTCATCGACCATTTTGAACGCTTCCCCGCAAAGGTGCCTCTCGAGTTTGTCGTAGAGAAAGAGTTATTGGGGACCGGAGGCGGATTGCGCAACGCCGCAAAGGCCGCCGACTCCGAGTTCTTGCTCGGCCTTAACGGAGACAGTCTCTTGAAGTGGCGGTTGCCAGACCTACGCGCGGCCCATGAACAATCCGGAGCGACCGTCACTATGGCCTTGGCCAACGTCGAGGACGTAGCGCGATATGGCGCCGTGTCGTGTGACGAAGCCGGCGTCATCCGGAAATTTTCCGAAAAAGACGAAAAGCAAGGAGCCGGCCTGATCAACGCCGGCGTGTACCTGATTGAGCGCGCTGCATTGATGACAAAACCCGAGGGCGTCGCCTTTTCCGCAGAACGAGACTGGTTTCCGGAATTGTGCGCCGGGGGGCGTTTAGCCGGATGCGTGTTCGAGTCGCCGTTCATCGACATCGGACTACCGGAGACCTACGCAGCGGCGGGCGACTTCATATCGGCGCTCGATCGCTGAACCGCCGGACTCCGCTGTTGCTGGTTGTCAACAACCAGTGGAATATCGTAATTGGCGACATGATATCAGTAATTTAATTTGCTGAATATTGATGGCATGGTCGCCGAACAGGGGGGATGGCCATGCTCGATCATCGCGTCTTCTTAAAAGACTCCTTTGACCGTATTTGCGGTTTGCACGTCTATGACTTGAAGGTTCAAAAGGACGATCGCGGCGCGCTGGTCGAGCTTTGGCGTCGGTCGTGGCAGGACGCGTCCGATCTAAAACAATGGAACTGGGTGCGAAGCGAGGCCAACGCGCTCCGCGGCGTCCATCTGCATGTCCGCCACGACGATTACTTGATCGCGATCGAGGGCGAAATGCTGCTCGGTCTGCATGACGCGCGGCGCGGGAGCGGCTCCTTCGGTGCGTCGGCCGTTTTGACGCTTTCATCCGATGCGCCATGCGCGGTCCAGATTCCCGTCGGCGTGGCGCATGGCTTCTACTTCAAGGAGCGGGGCGCCTACTTGTACGGCTTGAGCGAGGGCTGGTCGATGCAGGACGAATTCGGCTGCGCCTGGGACGATCCCGCCCTCAATCTGACTTGGCCCGTTCTCGATCCTCTGCTTTCCCCGCAGGACGCTGAGGCAGGATCATTTGACGACATGGTCCGAGGCTACGAAGTCGCGAGGCGTCGAGGCTGAACTCATGCGAATCGGATTGATCGGATGCGGTCGCTGGGGCCGTAACATCCTACGCGACCTGCGCTTGCTGGAATGTGACGTGTTCGTTTTCGCTCGTGGAGATGAATCGCGCCGTAGCGCGCAAAAGGGCGGAGCCGCAGCGGTCCACGCTGACATGGATGACTTTGCAGACGTCGACGGTTGGGTCATCGCCGCCCCGAGCGCGCGCCACTATGAATGGCTAAATCAGTTGATTCCGACCGGAAAGCCGATCTTCTGCGAAAAACCACTGACGATCGATGCCGAACAAGCGCGCGAGATCGCGGCGCGGGCGCCCAGACAAGTCTTCGTCATGGACAAATGGCGGTACCATCCGGGGATAGAGGCGATCGCCGCCGTTGAGCGCGCAGGAGAATTGGGCGCTTTGCGGCAGGTGCGAACGAAGCGCCTGCAATGGGCCTTGCCCCGTGATGACGCAGACGCGGTCTGGGATCTCCTGCCGCATGACCTGGCGATCGCAACCGAAATCATCGGCGACTTGCCGAAACCGGCGGCGGCCCGCGGCTTGTGGACCGGCGAACGTATGGAGGGCGTCGTCGGCATGCTGGGCGAAGATCCGTCTGCCGTCGTCGACGTCTCCATGCGTTGGCCGGTGATGGATCGACACATTGCGGCGGTTTTTGATGACGGCCTTGCCGTCCTGCACGAAGCTTTGGGCGATCATATCCTCGTGTATCGCGGCGGCGGCGAGATCGGCCCGCCGCGAACGCGCGACGACGCCGAGCGCCGAAGCGTTTCAGCGGAGTTTCCTTTGCTGCGCGAGCTGCGGGCCTTCGTGCAGCACATCGGCGGCGGACCACCACCCAAATCAGACGCGGTTTTCGGCGCCCGCGTGATCGAAACCATCGCGGAATTGCGCGGGTTGGCGATGGCGGCGCGAGGTTGAAACGAATGGCTCGAACGCTGATCATTTGTCCGACGTACGACCATCAAGACTCGCTGTTCGCCGCCATTGCGAGCGCGCAAGCCCAAACCGACCAGGATTGGGAGATGGTGGTCATCGGCGACGGCTCACCCGAGCGCACGTATCGCATTGTCACCTCAATCGCACGACTAGATTCTCGGATCCGCTATGAATCGCACGAAAAGGCGCCCCGAACGGGCGAGCCCTATCGCGACCCTGTCATTCGCGACGCTTCGTGCGAATTTGTCTTCCACCTTGGTGACGACGACGTGTGGCTGCCCCACCAAATCGACGTCATGTCGCGCCTGTTGACGACAGCCGATTTTGCCGTCTCGCCGAACGTCCTGGTACATCGCAGCGGAGATTTCACGATTTCGTACGCGCATCCGGGAGGGGAACGAGCGCGTGAACGCATGAAGCAGCGTGCGTTCGTTCCGATCGGAATCAACTTCGCGGCCTATCGCAAAGACGCCTACTTGAAGTTGCCCGAAGGTTGGACCACGTCGGTCGAGCCGTACGCCACGGACATGACCATGTGGGGAAAGTTTTTCGAACAGTCGTGGTTGCGCGTCGCAACAACAACTCGGCTGTGTGCCTTGAAGTTTTATACGGTCGCGCGGGGATGGTTCGGTCCGGAACAAAGGTTGGCGGAATTGACGCCGTGGCTTTGTCGTTTGGGCGAACCACAGTTGGAGCGGCGCATCGCGGACGCGTCGACGGACTGGCCGCATTTCCTTGAGATTTTTAGCGCCACCGACGCCGAACGCGATCGTGGCTTGGCTTCAGCGCTCGACGCATCGGGGTTGGCCGTGGCGGACCCTAACACGGAGTTGCGCGATCATGCGGTCGACGGTCAACGGCTGCCGGTTGTGATGAACGACCGCCAACGCCAAGAGCTCGAAGCGTGCTGGCGGCTTTATTCCGGAGCGGCGAACAAGCCCGAATTCCGCGCGATGGCGGCGTTTTTGCGACACATGCCGTTTCAAGCGCGGGTTTGGCGCGCTTTTCTTCGGGCGATGGCGACGGCGTCCAGCGATGAAGAAATTGGGGAGGCCGCCGAACAGTGGCGGCTGGGAGCGCCGCGGCATGCGGGCGTTGCGCGCCATGTGGCCGTGGCTTTGCGTGAACTGGACAGGCCTGGCCTGGCGGAGGTCATCTTGAAGCGCGCGCTTTCCGCCTTGCCGGACCATCCGCGCTTGCAAGCGGAGCTGAATGCCGCGCGTGCTGATTGACCGGGCCGATCAGATCTCCAGAGTCATCGGCGTCAACGCCGATCCGTCGATGGGCGATACCTAGAGCGCGCAGCGGGATTGCGGCCTTTCTTGCGTGGCGGCGCGCCCGGAGCTTTGGACGCAGCGCGCCTCGTATCTGCAACGCCGTTGGTGGGGACCGGATGGAGGACGCGAGAGGCGACGTATCTCGGCTTTGGCCAGTTCATTGCGCTGTTGGCCGAGAACCACTTTTCGAAGTCCGGCGATCGCATCGACCGCGGCGGCATTTTTCCGGCCGCCAAGTCTCGTAGGTAGGAATTTAAGTTGGCGTTGTGCTCCAGATATGGAGGAACAGCGTCGGACAAAGCGACGGCCTTGAGGCCGCTGATCTCGACCGAGTTCATCATTTTGCGAAAACGCTGCGCGAATCTCGATGGCGAGCAGTGCTTCTTGTAGAAGTCATAGGCGGCGTCGGCGAGTTCGATTCGCCTTTCGATACTCGCCGAGGCTTCCTGCATTTTTTGGCGAAACTCCGCCGCGTTCTGCGCGACGAACGGCAGGAGCGTGATGTCCTTGACGCCGAACGACGACATGACAGACGGACTGACCAGAATCGCTTTTCGTCGGGACATGGCCGCCGCGACTTTCGTTGCGTAACCCGCCCAATGAGGCGCCGGAAACACGATCAGGCGCGCGCTCGAATACAGTGGCTCAAGGTGCGTGGCGAAGTGGGTGGGGTGGACGTTGGGGTGTTTATACTCCGGAAAGAAGCTTTCCACGACGTTTCCGGCCAGCACCAGGTTGCGATCTTTCAGTGTTTCGTCGTCGAGCACTTCATAAAGCAGCATATCGAGCGCCGCCTCATTGGTGGCGTGTCGGCTGCCCATGAACAAGAAGTCGAGCGACTCCAACTCTCGCTCGATCGTCCATTCGGTTTCAGCGTGCTGAATGATGTCGTGGGTGTCGAAATCGTCACGCCACGGTGCGTAGGGATCACCTTCCCAGTCTATTTCTAGATTTCCGGATTGGACCCGCGAGTGGTCGCGCTCGTGTGCGTTGGGTGGAAAAAGGCAGAAGGTCTTGTTCTTAGCGTCCGGCCGTTGCTCCAGGAACGCGCCCATCTCGGGGACACTCGGAAACACGACGGCGTCCGCTGTCGCGAGGCGTTGGCATTCAAATTCAAGCTCGCTTGTGAAGTAGCGGCCTCCTCGATCTCGCCTGAGCGGATACTGTAAAGATTGCAGGTCATGGGCATCCATGACGACTCGAGTCGAAGGCGCCGGTTGGAGCTTCTTCAATAGCGACTCGTTTTCAACGTGGTTGACGAAGACGAGGTCATAGTCGCCTCGGCGCGCCGCTGCGACGACGAACGGCGGCAAGTCCCGCCAGGACCGGAATCGATGCGTCAGTTCGAGCGATCGATCGAAAACGACGGCGGCGAATGGCCTGACAAGTCGCGCGATTAGCCCGAACGGAAAATAGCAACTAAAAGACAAGGCGCAGTCGCCGAGTCCGTCGGTCGCGCGATGAAGGTACTGCTGGGTTTCGCGCACATACTTCGAATACCGCCCGTGGGGCATGGACGACGTTTCAATGTAGAGTGCCGTGGTTTGAAAGCCGAACTCCCTAAATGTCGTGAGATACGTTTTGAAGGTCGACTCGGATCCGCCCTTCGGAAAATATGGTGCGATGAATAAAGCCCGGCGCGGAACCGAGAAGCTCGAGTCCCGCTCGAGCAACTTATTGACCTGTTCTCCAAGCGCGTTGTTGGTGATCAGCTGCTGGAGGTGTTCGGCTGCAGAATTTGCAGCTCGTTGCAGTTCCGGATAGCGGCTCACGGCGTCGGCGACGGCGTCAGCCATGTCGCTCGGCGTTTCGCCGAAAACGGCATTGCCGTGGGTATTGAATTCCTCCAGCGAGGATCCTGAGGTCGCCAAGAACGGACGGGCGTTGATCACCGCTTCCGCCACCAAGCCGGAACCGCGCACGCGGTAGAGCTTGGGGTCATAGGGCAACAAGAACATGCCGATCCGCCCCATGAGCTCGGCGTACTCTTTGGAGCTGAGGTGACGGGGGATCACCTCGATCGAGCTGTCGGAACGCAACAACGACATCCGGAAATCGGTGGCGAGCCGCGCCTGTTCTGGCGAATTTCCGAATGCCTGAACAACGAATCTCACATGCTCGCGGTGCTTGGGATGGCGAGCGTTGAACGAGCGCACGATCTCCAGAACCTTGTCGAAGCCCTTGTCCTCGCGCGCGTCCCCGAGGTAGCCGACCACGAGCGGCGAGGAGGGGCTGACGTCCGCGTACGGCAGGGCGTCTTCCGGTGTCGCGCGATCGACCGGGTACGCCACGTGCGGCGGCGTATGACCAAGATACTTCGCGATGCTGCGGGCGTGGCGTTGCGTTTCGGTGTAGACGAAGAGCCGCGTGTTGAGCAGCTGCGACGCGCGCAACCGCTTATAGAGACCCTCGTAATTGTAGTGGTTCGTGAGAAAGGTCTCGTTCGTGTACATGAACCGAAGATGGAAGTACGGCAGCTTTTGCGGCGCGCCAACAGTCAGCAGCCAAAGGCTGGCCGAGGCCAGTTCCGGTTCGGTCGTCGGAATGACGATGTGGTCGTTCGGGCCGAGGTTCAGATCGGCGATTAGCCGCCTTAACGTTTCCAGATAGACGGATGGAGCCGGCGCCCACGCGGGCGGTCGCTTTCGACTCAGCTTGCGTACGAGCCAAACCGCCAAGAGTAGTGGCGACAAGGGAATGGCGAGCAACAGCACTAAAAGATAGACGAACCAACGCAGCTTGCTCGTGCGCAGGTGGTTTCGAGCCTTCAGGGCGAGTCCGATCAGGCGGTCGATGATGATGCCGGCTAAAAACCGGTGTTCGTGCTTATCTAGCCGCACGCGGTCGTTGAGCCACTCCTTGAGCAACTCGCGCCGCGGACGCCGAAAGCGCGTTTTCCAAACCTCGTAGATGGAGACCGGAAAGACGCGGTGCACTTTCGTGGAAGGAAGTTCGATGTCCTTTGAGCAATCCTTGTGCACGGCGAAGTGCACGTCCGCGGCAGAAAAATGTTCCGCGAATTTTCGAAGCGTCAAAAAATGATGGCCGCGCGAATCCCGCAAGGCGGGGTCGACGAGAACGACTTTCCGTTTCGAGCCTTTTTGGCCTAAGCGTTTAGATCCGCTGGACAAATGCTTCTCCGTGACCACGACGGTGCGGCGCAATAATCCGGTCACATCGCATCCTCGAGTGGCGCCTCCATGTCAACCGAGGATGTCTGCGCGGCGGTCGAAGACTGGCGGCGCCCGGCCGGAAGCCTTTCAGCGGCTAGGGCTAGGCGGAAGGTGATGGAATGCGGCGTTCCAGATCATCCCTGAGAGTCGCCAGGCCGGCTTTGAGCGATGTGCGTGGGGCAAATCCCAGGCTCGCCAATCGGCTGACGTTGAGATCGCGAGACAGGACGCCTACCGGCTTGGTCTCGTCGAAAAGCAGCGTGCCTTGGAAGCCGACGACACCTCGAATGAGCTTGGCGGCGTCGCGGATCGACACGGAAGAGCCGCTGCCGACATTGATCGCGTCGACGGCGTCGGAACGTTCCGCAATCAAAATCATCGCCTCGGCCGCGTCGTCGTAGTGAAGGAAATCCCGACGCTGTTCGCCATCTCCCCATACCACGAGGTCCTCGGCGCCGACGCGGCGCGCCTCGATGGCGCGGCGCATGACGCCCGTCAGCACGTTTGATCGCGTCGGGTCGATGCGGCCGTTCGCGCCGTATAGGTTCGTCAGCAGGGCTGTGACGTAGCGACAACCTCGCGTCCGGGAGTAGGCGGCGCACTGCTGCATGCCGACATATTTCGCGAGGCCGTAAAGAGCATGTTCCGAGCTGGCGTCGACCCCGCGCGCGGCGTCCTCTTCGCGGTACGGCTGCGGAGCGCTGTCAGAGTAGACGGCCGTCGACCCTGCAAACACAAGTCTCCGGCAGCCTGCTGCCGCCGCGCCGCGCATGACGGCGATTTGGATTTGAATGTTGTCCTCAAGAAACGGCAACGGCGTCGCGAGATTGGCTTGCACGCCCCCAGTCGCGGCTGCCGTCAAGAACACGACGTCGGGCCGAATGTCGGAGACGTAAGCGGCCACGCGGGCAAGATCGCACAGATCCAGCTCGCGTCGAGAAGGGGCGAAAACCTTGACGCCCCGATCGTGAAGCGCTCGGCTGAGCGATGACCCAAGTCCGCCGGATCCGGATGCGACCCAGGCCGTCTCGATGGGCGTGGTCGTTGACATCGACGTTGCGCCTCCGCGCGATTCGGTCGACGGCGCGCCGGTCCTCGCGACATCGTTGTTCGTGGGTCGGCACTGTGACAGAAGGCTGACCGACCGAACAACAAGCGAGGACCGTCGCGTGACGCTGATCCGGTTCGACGACGTACGCCGCTGGGTATTCGACGAGGCATTGCCGTTTTGGGCGCACGTCGGTTTTGACGGCGAGGGCCGCGGCTTTGTCGAACACCTCGATTTAAACGGTCGACCGGCGAATGTTCCGTTCAAGCGCGTGCGCGCGCAGGCGCGGCAGGTCTACGTGTACTCCCATGCCGCGATCTTGGACTGGAGCGGCCCAGCCCTCGACCGAGCCAAGGCTGGGTTCACGTTTCTCAGAGACCATGCGCAGCGACCGGACGGCGGCTGGGCGCGAACCGTCACGCGCGACGGCGCGGTGCTCGATGAGACGGCGGATCTCTATGACAACGCATTCGTGGTTTTTGCGTTGGCATGGCTCCACCGCGCGACGGGAGACGCCGAGCCGTTGGAGTTGGCGAACCACACGCTTGATTTCATTGACAGTCACATGCGTCACGAGTCCGGCGGCTTTCACAACTGGCTGCCGCCGAGCGGTCCGCGCCAGCAAAACCCCCACATGCATCTGTTCGAGGCCTTGCTGACTCTTTTCCAGGTGACGGGAAACAATGGCTATCTCGAGCGCGCCGACCGCATCGCACGGCTGTTCGACGCCAAGTTCTACGACTCGGATTCACGAACCCTAGCTGAATTCTTCGAAGATGACTGGCGCCGCGCAAAAGGCGAGGCCGGACGCATCATCGAGCCAGGCCATCAATTCGAATGGTGCTGGCTGCTTCATCACTTCTCGGCGGTCTGCGGAAAGGACTATCGGAGTCAGGCCCAAGGGCTCTACGAATTCGCGGAAGCATTCGGCGTCGACGCCGCTTCGGGGTTGGCGAGAGATCAAGTCCGCGACGACGGCGCGCCGCTCGATCTAGATTCACGGCTTTGGCCGCAGACCGAACGGCTGAAAGCGAATTTGGCCCTGTTCGAATTTGAAGCGACAGACACATTGGACCGCGTTGCACAGAGCACGTCGGCATTGCTTGATCGCTACCTTGCCGTCGAACCGCGCGGCGCTTGGGATGATCACAAGCGGTCGGATGGGACGTCGAAGGCTGAGAAGATTCCGTCGAGTTCGTTCTATCACGTGCTCTTAGCGTTTGCGGAGCTGTTGAGACTCCGGCCGGCGCTCGAGAAAGCCGAGCAAGCACGCCGACCGATTGCGAGCGAAAGACCTCGATGAACATGCCCAGGCCGATCGCGCTTTCTGCTCTATTGCGCCAGCGACGTTCAGCGCGGTCGCGATTGGCCGGGCGCGGAACATGACGCGTCGGCTTGTCGTTCTGACCGACCCGGCGAAACCGGTCTTTGGTCA
>JAJDEH010000310.1 GCA_029259935.1 Planctomycetota bacterium | reverse complement strand
AAAGCTTAAAAGGGTTTCGAAAATGACCACGCTTTTATTTGTCTGTTGTTTGTTTTGGGGGGGGTGGGTTCTAACACCGTAAGCCCCGGGTTTGGAACGGGGGGCTACCTTTGTGCGACCCCAGCCACACATGATTCAGCTAGTTGGCTCCGGCAACAAAGTTTTAGCCGGACTGTACGAAACTCTAGCATGGCCGTAAATGCTGACCAGTTTTTCGCGATAGGTCCGCGAAAATTGGCTTCTTTTGCGGCTGTCCGCCCCATTTTCGACGGATTGTCCGGACAATCGCGACCCGGGCTTGAGGTATCTCGGCGTTGGATTGCGAACTGGTTAACCCCCTGGTGCTGATTGCGGTTAAGGCTCCAACGTTGTTTCAAACTGGAGGCCCAACCCATGGCATCATCGATTGCCACCAACCGCATCGCGGACCGACCGCTCAGCCGCTGGTCCTGGTTGCCGCTTGCGGCGTTGCCGATCAGTGTTGGGTTGTTGACTAACCAATGGCCAGCCTGGGTGTTCATGTGGCTGTTGGCGTTCTCGATTTACGCCGGCTTGAAATTGCTTGCCTTTGTCCCCGCGTTGGCCAACGGGAATCCGCCTTGGCGGAGGCAATTGGGGTTTTTGTTGCTGTGGCCGGGCATGGATGCCAAGTCGTTTTTGGATTCGGCGCGACCGGTCGAGTCGCCAGTTGTTTCGGAATGGGCTTGGGCAGGCGCGAAGATGGTCTTGGGAGCGCTGTTGATCGCCGGAGGCGCATCGCTCGCGGACGACTACTTGCTGTTGGGCGGATGCATTGGTTTTGGTGGGATTTTGGTTCTGCTACATTTCGGCCTGTTCCATTTGTTGTCGTGCGGTTGGCGCAGCGCCGGAGTCGATGCCCGCCCCATCATGAACGCGCCGATTCTGGCGTCTTCGTTGAGCGACTTTTGGGGCAGCCGATGGAACCTTGCCTTTCGAGATCTGGCCCATGGTTTTGTCTTTCGACCGCTCGTCGGCCGGTGGGGCATCGCCGGCGCCACGATGAGCGTCTTTTTCGTATCGGGAATCCTTCACGACATCGCGATCTCGATCCCCGCGCGGGGCGGATGGGGGCTGCCGACGGTCTACTTCCTGTTGCAAGGAATCGGCGTGCTGTTTGAACGGTCGGCCGCGGGAAGGCGAACGGGATTGGGCCGCGGATGGACGGGGAGGTTATTTTGCGCGGCGGTCGTGCTGGGGCCGGTTCTGCTGCTGTTCCATCCGCCGTTTATCGAGCGGGTCGCCGTGCCGATGCTCGGCGCGGTGCGACATGCTACGGGAGGATGGTGATACGCATGCGAAATCTAGAATTGTACATTTGGATTGGGGGTGCCCTGCACTTTGGCATCTTGCTGGCCAGTGCGTTGGTGCCGAAAGTGCTCGACTGGCAGGCGACGTTGCGCAAGCTGGATGGACTATCGCGGCAGTTGGTGTGGGTTCACGGCGCGTTCATCGTGTTGGTAATCGTGGGATTCGGTCTGCTGTCAATTCTGTTGCCCGCCGAACTTGCCGCCGGCACGCTGCTGGCCCGAGGGCTGTGCCTGTTCATATCGCTGTTCTGGACAGCGAGGCTTGTCGTTCAATTTTTCGTGTTCGACGCCAAGCCGTATTTGAAGTCGTTATGGCTGCGAGCCGGTTATCACGGTTTGACGGTCGTCTTTTTGTACCACGCCGCCATCTATGGTTGGGCGGCGTTGTTTTCTGGGTAGCCAACACGGGCCGACGGTGGATTTAGCTGGTGAAAACCGAGGAGTGCCGGAGCAGCGCTTCGCTTGATCCGGCCTACACTACTGTTTCGCATGAACTTCCTTACGTAGGTCAAGCGACGCGACATAGGCAACTACAAACGGCGACCCTCGAACCCGCGGCATCGTTATGGGTCCAGCCGACCTAGTTGACTTTGCTTGGACATTGGGTTGACAATGTCGTTTCGAAAAGTCTTGAAGGTTCTCTGAAGGATCACAACAACCGGCCGCGAAGCAGAATTGGAATTTGCGATGAAGTTTGACATAAGCGGGAATCCCTCTTACGGAGACCTGACGGTTGGTTTGTCGCCGGGCGAGTCGTTTTGGTCGGAAGGCGGCGCGATGAGCCGCATGAGCAGTCACATGGAACTGAAGACGCGGCTTGTCTCCGGTCTGCTGAAGTCGGCCGCACGCAGGCTGGTGGGCGGCGAGTCGTTGTTTATCTCTGAATACACCGCTCCGGAAATGGCGTTCGTGTCGCTGACCCCTTCCTGCCCGGGGACTATCTTGCATCGGGAGATGACGGGAGACCGCTTCTACCTGACGGGAGGTTCGTTCTTGGCCTGCACTCCCAATATGGATTTGAATACCAAGTTCGGCGGCCTACGGGCGTTCTTCTCGGGCGAGGGTGGTTTTTTGATCGAAGTTTCCGGCTCGGGCGATTTATTTTTTAACTCGTTCGGCGGTGTGATTGAAAAAGACGTCGACGGTGAGATGGTGGTCGATACCGGCCATGTTGTTGCCTTTGAACCTTCACTTTCGTACACCATCGGCGGAATGGGGGGCATCAAGCAAACTCTGTTTTCGGGCGAAGGGCTCGTGATGCGATTCAGCGGGCGGGGCAAGTTGTACTTACAAACACGACAGATGCGCGGGTTGGCCGGATGGTTGACTCCGTATTGTGCTTAGCGGTCTGTTGAAAAATGAGTAGGCCGGACCGAGGAGTGAAGCGACGATGTTCCGGCATCCACGATTTTAGGAAAACTGAGGAATGCCGGAGCGGCGCTTCGCTTGATCCGGCCTACACCTACTTCCGGCACATTCTCTATATGACGATCGAACACGCTCCATGAACATTGAAATTCTAAGCAAAGGCGCATTTGAGTCGGCGCTCGTTCACCTGGACCCGGGCGAGGAGTTTGTTTCCGAAGCGGGTGCCATGTACCGCGCCTCGGCCAACGTCGATGTGGACGTGACCACGCGCAGCCGTGGTTCAGGAGGATTTTTCGCGGGCGTCAAGAGGTTGCTTGCGGCAGACAGTTTCTTCTTGTCGACCTACAAGACCAGCGACGGACAGTCCGGAGAAGTTGGCTTGGCACCCACGCACCAGGGCGAAGTTTTTGTCATTGACGTCGAGCCATCGAAACCGTGGGTCTGTGCGGGAGGAAGCTACCTGGGATCTACGTCCGGTTTGCAAATCGATACCCAGTTCCAAGGGATCAAGGGCCTTATCACGGGAGAAAGTCTGTACTTTGTCCAGGTATCCGGCAGCGGAAAGCTGTTGGTTAATGCCTTCGGCCGTATTGTCGAATCCGCGGTCGAGGACGCCATGACCGTCGACACGGGGCATCTCGTAGCTTTTGAACAATCGATGCAATACAGCATGACCAAAGCAGGCGGTTCGTGGTTCCAGTCTTGGCTGGCTGGCGAAGGAATCGTGATGAATTTTACCGGACAAGGCTCCATCGTCACGCAATCGCATAACCCAAAAGAGTTCGGCACCACACTGGGACCGCTCCTTCCACCGCGAAAACAATAACGAGCGAGGCAGGGCCTCGAGCCACTACGAGCTATCGCTCGGAAACGAAAAACCGCTCCCGTTGGTCGCTAATACTTGACGCAAGACTACAAGTTCTCACCAATCATCAGACTGACGAGGCAGGGCCTCGAACCACTACGAGCTATCGCTCGGAAACGAAAACCCGCTCCCGTTGGTCGCTAGAACTTGAAGTAAGATTACCAAACTTTCACTCACATGCAGACTAATGAGGCAGGGCCTCGAACCACTACGAGCTATCGCTCGGAAACGAAAACCCGCTCCCGATGGTCGCTGAAATTTGACACAAGATTACCAAGCTCTCACCAACAACTTGAATCATGAACTACGAAATCATCTGCGATCCAACTTACACGGCGGTCGAAGTCGGTCTAGATCCCGGGGACCGTTTCGCGGCGGAACCGGGCGCGATGGCCTGGATGTCCAGCAACATAAAAACGGAAACTTCCACCCGGGGCGGGATGATGGCCGGGCTGAAGCGGAAGCTGTTGACCGGAGAGAGCTTTTTCCAAAACACCTACTATGCAGAGGGCGGATCGGGCTCGGTGACCTTTGCGCCAGGCTCCGCTGGCCATATTGCCTCTCATGAACTTTCTAGCGGCGAGTTGCTGTTGGAAAAGGGCGCGTATCTGGCGTCCAGCGAGCAGATCCAATGCGATGCGAAATTTGATGGACTGAAGGGCTTGTTTAACGAAGGCATGTTCGTCCTGCGGGTAACAGGAACGGGAACGCTATTCTTTCATGCTTATGGCGACATTCACCCAATTGATGTGGATGGCGAATACGTCGTGGACAACGGGTACGCCGTTGCCTGGGAGCCCACTTTGACTTACCGAGTCACACGCGGAAAGAAACTGCGATCCTTCCTGTTTTCCGATCAGCTCTTATTGCGATTCAGCGGCAAGGGACGCATCTGGCTGCAATCGCGCAGCCCTAGGTCGCTCGCCAACTGGGTACACCCGTTTCGCCGAGTGGAAAGCAAGAAAGACTAGCGAGGGGAGGGGTAGCTGTTTTCGCGGTGGGTGATACGGGCGGTTGTCGCGCTACACCCCGTAGGGCGTTGCGAGACGATATTTTTCATTTTCGGCAACGTATTTTTCGATTCGGTCGGCGCGGCCAATCGCGTCGGCGAAGAAATCGACCGCCTGGCTTAATCGCTCGTCCGGTTCCGCACAACTGAAACGAAGGAAGCCGCGCCCCGCCTCGCCGAAACACTCGCCGCCCAAACAGGCAACTCCCCGCTTGTCGTCGGCCGCTTGCAGCAAGTAAAGCGCCAGTCCATGCGAGGTGATGCCCAGTCGATTGCAGATTGGAGCCACGGATGGAAACACATAGAAACTGCCGCCCGGCATCAGGCAATGGACGCCTTCGATCTTATTCAAGCCGGCGACGAGCAGCTCGACCTTGCCTTTGAATTCCAGCATCCGCCGATCGCGTTCGACCGAGTCGTTCTTCATCGCTTCGATGCCGGCGAGTTGCGTGAATGGCGGAATGCACGAGAGTGCGGTGTTCGTCAGCTTGGCGAACATGTCGACCGTTGCCGGGCTGCTGACCGCGAATCCCAATCGCCAGCCGCTCATGCTGTACGACTTGCTGAAGGTATAGGCTGCCACGCACTGGTCGATCATTCCGGGAATCTCCAGCGGCGAATGATGCCGGTCGCTCCAAGCCATCTGATCGTACGGTTCGTCGCTGAGGATGGCGATGTCCTTGCCTCGCACCAAATCGGCCAGCCCTCGCAGGTCTTCTTGAGTGGCGATGCCGCCGGTTGGGTTTTGGGGGCTGTTGAGGATGATGGCCTTGGGGCTGGGATCTTCGTTGAGAAACTTTTCGACGTCGTCCAGGTTGGGCCGAAAGTCACGCGATTGCTGAAGCGCGGACAGCACCATGCGAGCGCCGCGGCGAGCGATGTTGGGCGGATAGGTGGGGAAATGCGGACTGAAGACCAACACGCCGTCGCCGGAGTTGACAAAGGCCTCCATGAAGAAGGTCTCAAATGTTTTCGCGCCAGGACCCGCCACGACGTTTTCCGCCGCCGCGCCTAATCCATATTCGTTGTTCACGTAGTCCGCCGCCGCTTGGCGAAACTCGGGCAGTCCGGTCGACGGTCCATAATGGCATTTGTCGTCGCGAATGGCTTGGATGCCCGCTTCGACCGCGGACGGCGAAGTGGGAAACGGGCTGTCGCCGATCTCCAACTCAATCACATCCTTGCCAGCCGCTTTCAGTTTTTTTGCGATGGCCAGGACATCGAAGGCGGTTTCGGTTTCTACGGAGCTGGCAAATTGGCTGAATGTTACGGACATGATGTTGGGAAGGCTTTTGGCTGGAGGTGTGGTGGGAACAAGACGCTACGCGGACCACTTTACCGAGAAAAGCAGGGAAACGAAAGCGGCGGAAGGCTGCCTTGCCCGGGTCGGCGCGATTTCATGAGTAAGAGGCCAAGCTCATTCCACAAGCTGAGCATTATGTGTTCGGCAACTCTCTCTGCCGTGCCAATCCTTGAACGACCGTTTGGCGGTCCTTCTGGATCAGTTGGGAGGACACCCCACGGCAAGCATTCCTGCGGCTTGCGGTGGTTGCGCCGAGACGATGGCGGCGTACCGCTTTTTCAACAACGAAAAAATCGGATTCGAAAATGTTCTAGAACCTCACATTGAAGCCACTAGCAGGCGGATGGCGGATCAGCCCGTGGTCATTCTTGCGCAGGACACAACGGAAATCGATTTAACTCGGCCCGAGCAGCAAGTGGTTGGTGCCGGGCCGCTGGATGGCAGTGCGCGTCGCGGCACCTTGTTACATCCGTTGATGGGCTTCACGCCCGATGGGACGCCGTTGGGAATCGTTTACGCCGAAACATGGACGCGCGCCGACGAAGAACCGACTCCCAAGGCGGATCGTGAAAGCGAACGCAAACATACTCCCATCGAAGAAAAAGAAAGTGTTCGCTGGCTCGACACCTATCGACGGGCTCGTGAGCAGGCAGAGCAAATCCCTCAGACGCAGTTGGTGTGCGTGGCCGATAGCGAAGCGGACATCTACGAAGTACTCGAGGAGTCGCAAGAAGAACCGCGAAAACTGGATTGGATCGTACGAGCTGGCCAAAACCGAGCCTTGCGAAAGGACAAAAAACACGACGAGACCGCGGAGAATCTCTTGCGTGAGCGAGTGATGACCACCGACGTCTTGTTCACACAAACGATTACCGTACGTGGCCGCAAGGCAAAAGTCAGTTGCGAAACGCGCGGTCGCCGACAACCACGCGAGTCTCGCAAGGCGGAAGTCGAAGTACGTGCGACGCGCGTCACTCTGCGTGCGCCATGGCGGCACGACCGCAAGCTCGGCGATATCTCAGTCAACGTCGTGTTGGTCACGGAAATCGACCCACCTGAAGGCGACACTCCGGTCGAATGGGTTCTTTTGACAAGCTTACCGATCGACGATGTGGACCAAGTACGGACCGTGATTCAATATTACTGCGTACGATGGATGATCGAAGTGTTCTTCAGGACCTTGAAATCAGGCTGTCGAGTGGAAGAGCGACGCTTTGAGCATATCGATCGTGTGTTACCATGCTTGGCGGTTTACTTGATTGTGACGTGGCGGACTTCATTCGTTTGCCGTTTGGGGCGCGAGTTCCCCGAGATCTGTTGCGAAGCCGTTTTCGAACCTGCTAAATGGAAGGCGGTCTACTATGTCGTTCGCAAGACGCCACCACCACCAACTCCGCCGACGTTACAGGAGATGGTACGCCTGGTTGCCCAGTTGGGTGGATATGTCAATCGCAAACGCCCTGATGAGCCAGGTCCCCAAACAGTTTGGCTCGGGCTCCAACGCACCCACGACATCGCCAACTGCTGGCTAACATTCGGTCCGGGGAGCCAAAAGAAAGAACTGACTTATGTATAACAACGAGGGCGTGAGCCGGCGGATAGCCCGTCGTGGAGAACCGAGCCGCGAAAGCGGCGAAAGCACAAGGAACTGTGCAACAAACCCTGAACTGCTGTCGCCGCCTTCGCGGCTTGATGAAAGAACTTCCCTCGACCTGCGGGCTCACGCCCGCAGCTACATGCTGCCGCCGTTTCACGGCTTTCAGAACGGCGGACAATTGGTTGCGGTCAAGTTGCGACACAGGTCTTCGTTATGGCAACTGTTAGTCACGCCATGTAATCTGGCCACGCACGTCGTCATAGTTGCCGTGGCGGGACGCGGCGAGCGCGTTAAAATGAGCAGGTTATTCAAACACTCCGAGAGCCCTTGTCCATGAAAAATCCCGCGATGGTCGAGCCGGCAGTTGCCGCGGTGCTGATCGACGATGAGTGGTCTGTGCAAGCGCAAGACGGATCGCGGATTGGCCCGGTCAGCCGCGAGCAACTTGACATGATGGTGCGTGTCGGCCAGATCGCTCCATACGATGAACTCCATCGAAATGGGCAGTATCTTTGCCGGGCTCGCGAGATGTATTCCAAGCTGCGGATGTCGCTGCCGGGGCCGATCCGCTATGTGCTGTGCGGTCCCGACCTGCCGCCGTATCAATGCGTGCCGCGCTCGGCGCAAACGAATTTCCGCCGTTGGCTGGTGATGGGCGGAGCGATCTTGTTGGGCTTTTTTCTCTCCGCCGCCGCCGTGGGATTGAATGGCATCGGCATGTTTGGTTTTCCACCCGCATTGCCCTTCGGCATGGTGCTGTTCTTGATTGGGCTCTTCTGCCTAGGCGCTGCACTGTTCGAGTGGCATTGGTTTTTCAATAGCCGCCGCGCTCGGGGTGTCCGCAAGTGGCTGGGTGATCGTGGAGCTCGAACGTTCTATATCGTACTTGCGTTGGGCCTGTTGGGGTTTTCCTATGCCGCCTTCGCCAAAGACGCCGCGATGGGCGCGGTCGCCATGGCGCTCACCAAACCACTGGCCAGTCGCGAAGAGATGAACCAAGCGATCTACCGTTCCGCCAAACTGCCGGAAGGCACGGTTGTGGTGAAACCAATTCGCCAACTCAAGCCATCCCGAGGACAACATTTTGATCGCATCGCGCTTTCCAATGCAGGCGACGAAGCTTTGCTTGGCGGCCAAGATCGGTCGCTGCATCTGTGGTCGACCGGTGCCGCAGCGACAACCAAGCTGTGGAATCGGGACAAGGTCGAGTTTCTTTCCCGCTCGCTCGTGGCGCGTTCCGCCGATGGTACTTGCGTCGCCATCGTGCTTTGTGAATTCGACCCTGCGCGGCGAAAGCTGACCTTCCGAATCCATGATGTCGACCAGCCGTTCCAGCCCACCATGCTGGAAGTTGAAGACGCGCCATCAAGCCCGAAGGAGCGACGGGGGCAGATCAAATTCGCGGCGGTTTCCGGCGATGGCACGCGCGTCGGCCTGTACAGCGACGACCAACTGTTTCAGTTGTGGAACCTAGAAGACGGCACAATTGCCACCAGCTTCCAACTGGACAGCATGACCAACGCCATCGCACTTTCCAATGACGGAACGCAAATGCTGTCTGGCAGCGCTCAAGGGCCAGTGCGGCTGTGGGATCTTGAATCCGCGTCGGAATTGGACCTGATGCACACCGGCAAAACGGTTCGACATCTACAATTCTCGCCATGTGGAACACGGGTCGCCGCCGTGGCCGTGCAAATGCACCGCAACACGATTCACGTGTGGACACTGGCGGACGGATCGCTGACGCCGGAACATGCCTTCAAGGGCCTTTTCGGGCACGTACGGTTGGCGTTTTCCAACGACGGCCAGTATTTGGTGGACGGCGGTAGCGGCGATATTATCCGCCTGCGAAATTTGCAAAGCGGAAAGGAAGCCGCCTGGTTCGTCGGTCAGCATGCCATTAAAGACGTCGCCCTTTCGCCCGACGGAACTCACTTGATCGCCTCTTCGCAAAGCGGCCAGTGCTGTTTGTGGACACTTCCACTGGCACTGCTCGAGCCGTCCGATCCCCAGATCGCGCGTGACGAGCCGAAGGTTCCGGCTACCGAACAGGAGTTGGGTGGCGAATGACCGCTACGCGTTCAGGTCTAGCGTTGCAGTCTCATGGCAAATCGCCGCGAGGGAGCAAGGGTTTTTCTCAGACTTGGCCGCCCGACATCGGCTTTGCACCGCAGGCGAAAAATGGATGCGCTGGACCGGCGGGCCTTTCAACGGAATAATCAATCATGAGTGACGCCGCCAAGGATACGCTGAACGAAAAATACTCTGACACCAGGCGACTGTTCAGCAAGAGGTCCAGGCTTTACAAACGCCGCCACCAAATCTCGTGGATTGTCGTGTGGGCGTCGGTTTGGTTGACGTTGTTGCTTTGCATTCTTGGGCTCGCCGTTTCCGAACTTAAGGATGTGCACGCCTTCGGTCTCGCGCTCGACACTATTGTCCGCGATCACATCATTCCTTTTGTCCTCCACTACGTCATCCCAAGTTTGGGAATTGTCGTGGCGGTGTTCACGGCGTTGCAAGTCTTCTTCCGATTTCCGGTAAAGTGGACTTCGTACCGATTCGCGACCGAACACATGAACAACGTGTGTATGTTGTACCGCGCGGAACTACCGCCGTTCGACGATCGTGGCACGGCGGACGAAAGGCTCGGCCGCTGGATCGACAAAATCGAATCCAAGGCGGGAACGGGCAAGGAATTTGGTTTTAGGTACATCTTTCAAGCCCTGCGACTACCTCCGGACGTGCATGAAGAGACTGAAAGTCTGCCGCGCAAAGGAATTTCCCCGAAGCTCGGTGGCAATTCGGCCGCGGGCGAGAAGTTTGACGAATTGGCCGTCATCAAAGGCCGCCTGCAAGACCAACGCAAATACTACATCCTCACGGCACGCAAGTACTTGCTTGGCTTCTTGTCTTGCCAGGGGCTGATTATCTTGATGAGCTTGGTCAACATCGGGTACTCGTGGGCCTTTGGACGAAACCTGCTTGTCATCGCGCTGGCGACGACCGTCAGTTTGGCGATTATCGCCTGGCGCGACGCCGGCGACTACTTGCAACGGGCTTTTCAATATTTGCGGTCGGCCGATGAACTGGAAACCGTCCGCAACGACTACGACAACTCTGAATCTCCGTTTGATCCCGCGCTCGGCCCGAAGCAGCGCCTGCAATTGCTCGTTCGGGAAGTCGAAAACGCGCTGCGCCGCGAGCTTGATGGGTGGTACACTCGTTACGGATAGCTTGTCGCGGTTTTTTTAGGAGGCGCGAGGCCGTCGCGGGCCAGCGGGGCTGTTTCGTCCTTGGGATTGCGGTACGATGGCCACAGCAATGTCCGTGGCGTTTCAAGGTGGCTGATGTCAAACAAACACAGCAACGATTCCGCGTTCCGCGAATTGGTCGAAGCGGCGACCTGCATGATTGTCATCTTGCGGGCGGATCATTCCATCGTCTATCTGAATCCGTTTGGAGAGCATCTTACGGGCTATGCCGCCGACGAGGTGCTGGGCAGGGACTACTCGTCGCTGTTCTTATTGGATGAAGATCGAGAACAAGCGGCCGCCGAAATTGATCGCGTTTTTGCTGGGGACGGGCCGACGCACGGCTATGAGAGTCCCGTGACCTGTCGTAGTGGGTCTCGCCGCTGGCTGGCCTGGAACGCGCAATTGCTGGACGACTATCAGGGACAACCGGCCGTCATTTGCGTGGGGCACGATATCACGGTCGGCAAGGAAACCAATCAGCAACTGCAGGCGGTACTCAACACGGCCGTCGACGGAATTATCACGATTGACGAGCGGGGCATTGTTCAATCGTTCAATCCGGCCGCCGAGCGGATTTTCGGTTATCCGGCCGATGAAGTCATTGGAAAAAACATTTCCATTCTGATGCCGTCGCCCTTTCGGGAAGACCACGACCGGTATTTGGCCAACTACCTAGAAACGGGTGAAAAGAAAATTATTGGTATTGGCCGCGAGGTCCAAGGCCAACGAAAAGACGGCTCGACGTTTCCCTGCAACATTGGCGTCAGCGAAATTGAGTTGCCGAATCGGAAGCTGTTCACCGGTGTCGTACGTGATGTTTCCGAACAGAAACATGCCGAAGAGCGGGCTTTGCGGGCGGAACGCTTGGCGGCCATTGGCCAAACCGTGACCGGCTTGGCTCATGAAAGCCGCAACGCCTTTCAGCGCAGTCAGGCTTGCTTGGAAATGTTGGCCATCGAATTGGAAGGCCGGCAGAGCGAATTGGAGCTTGTCGAGCGAGTGCAGCGCGCTCTGGATCATTTGCATCATCTGTATGAAGAGGTCCGCGACTACGCCGCGCCGATTAATCTAGACCGCCAGCCCTGCGACATCTGTCACATCTGGCGCGACGCCTGGACCCACCTTGAAGTGACGCGAAGGGATAAGACTATCAAGCTTAGCGAAGAAGTGGGGGCCGTCGACGTCACGTGCGACGCCGATTGGTTTGCGATGGGACAGGTGTTCCGCAATATTTTGGAAAACGCCACCGCCGTTTGTGCGGACCCGGGCAAGATCGTGGTCCGCTGCCGTGAAACATCGCTTAACGACCAACCGGCCCTGTGCGTTATGGTGCGCGACAACGGACCCGGGTTCGAGCCGGTAGCCAAAGAAAAAGTCTTCGACGCATTCTTCACGACCAAGGCGAAAGGCACGGGCCTTGGCATGGCGATTGCCCAGCGAATCGTGGAAGCTCACGGCGGCCTGATCGCTGTCGGAGATGGCGGACCCGGCGCCGAAATCGAAGTGACTCTGCCGCGGAAGCCGTAACCGCGCCGTTGGGGTAGGGGTACGAGATGTCCCCAGTTTCTGTGTGCATATTTGCGCGCATCCGTGACGGTCTGTCACATCCAGCGGGCCCAGTTTGGAAAAAACGCGCGATTCCTTCCTGTTCGGCATTGGCACGTCGAATGCTCTGATCAACTGGTGCTATTGTCAAAGTGTCGGCCACCAATTTGCCCGTCGGCCACCAATTTGCCAAGGAGACCGTCGATGTCAGACGACAAGAGTCAAAACGAGGACCTCTGCGAGCAAATCCAACGCGAGCATGACGAACTGCGCGAGCTGTTGGGGAATGTGCATCAGACACTGGTCAATCGATCGGAATCCGTTGCCAACGTGGCTCAAGTCATGGGCTCACTTCGCGAACACGCGATCACCCATTTTCGTGAGGAAGAGGAGGATGGCTTTTTTGATCAAGTGATATCCATCGCGCCTCGCGTGACCGAACGCGCTAACGGGATTCGCGACGAACATCAACAACTGGCGGCCGAGGTTGATCGCTTGGTGGAAATGACAAGCGGCGGAGACGGCTCGCCTGCTTGGTGGCAGCAACTCAACGACGCGTTTCATGAATTCAGCAAGGATTTGATGCACCACGAGAGCAAGGAAAACGAGCTACTGCAAGAAGTCTACACCGAGGACATTGGTTCGGCCGATTAGCCTGCCGCTCGCCAGAATTGCAAAAGTTGATTCGGCGCGAACCCTAAGCTAAAAACTAAAGCGTTGGCCCCACGGCCCACGGTACGAATTCTTCGTCGCCGATGCCGTGTTGCTCGCTTTTGGTCTTCTTTCCGCTGGCGACTTCGAGAATCTGTTCGAAGATATCGCGCCCCACTTCTTCCACGGTTTTTCCGGTGAGGATGGTGCCGGCGTTGATGTCCATGTCGTCGATCATGCGGTCGTACATGGGCGTGTTGGTGGCGATTTTGATGGAGGGCGATGGCTTGCAGCCGTAGCAACTTCCGCGGCCGGTTGTAAAAACCACCACGTTGGCCCCGCCGGCTACCATTCCGGTAACGCTATAAGGATCGAAGCCGGGCGTGTCCATGACCACAAAGCCCTTGGCGGTGACCGGTTCGGCGTACTGATACACATCGACCAGCGCGGTCGAACCGCCTTTGGCGACCGCGCCCAATGACTTTTCGGCGATCGTCGTCAAACCGCCTTCTTTGTTGCCGATGGATGGGTTGTTGTCCATCTCGCCGTCGAATAGGCCGACATACCACTTCCACCAATCTATGCGTTCGATCAGTTTGCTGGCGACTTCGGGCGAAACGGCGCGGCGGGTCAACAGATGTTCCGCACCGTAAATTTCCGTCGTTTCCGCCAAGATCGACGTGCCACCGCATGCGACCAACATATCACTGGCCACGCCGACCGCCGGATTGGCGGTGATGCCCGAGTTGCCGTCGGAACCGCCACACTCGGTGGCCAGAATGAGTTCGCTGGCCGGCACGGGCTCGCGCCGCACATCGTTGGCGATCGGCAGAATTTCGGCAATCTTCCGTACTCCGGCCTCCACGGTTTTGGCCGTGCCGCCATGATCTTGCATCGAGAAAACCGGCGGTCCGCTGCCGCGATCCATGCCTTCGATATGCACCAGTTTTTGATCGCTAAGCAGGTGGCCGATCGACACGGTTTCGCAGCCGAGCCCCACGACAAGATACGCGCCGATATTCGCGTGTTCGGCGATGCCGCCCATGACGCGGTTCAGCATCTGATGTTTGAGTCCGGCAAATTGAATTCCGCAACCACCCTCGTAAGTGAAGGCCACCACGCCGTCGACGTTGGGAAAGTCCTTTAATAACGACTCGTCAAACCGGCGGGCGATGTACCTGCTGACCGACGCCGAACAGTTGACCGTCGAAATTATCGCAATGTAATTACGCGTTCCGACCTTACCATTCGCTCGGCGATAACCCATGAACGTGCGATCGCGAATCGGCTCGGGCGGAGCGGGCGTTTCGGTCGCCGGGGCATAATCCAGCACAATATCGCCGGTCGTCAAGTTATGAACATGAACCCACTCGCCGGGGCCGATCGCTTCGGTGGCGAAGCCGATGACTTGCCCGTATTTGCGAACTGCGTCGCCTTTGCCGATTGCCACAAGGGCGATCTTGTGGCCCAGCTTGATCTGGCTGGCGAGCGTCACCGAACCGCTATCGCCTTGTACTTGAGTGCCGGCGTCCAGCATTCGAGTGGCGATGCAAACGTTGTCTTGGGGGTGCAGGTGGAGTGTATCGGCGTGCGATTGAGTGATCATGGAAGTGCGTGGAAAGGGGGAAGTGTGGGGCGGAAGCCGCGATTTCCAATTGGTTTGGGCCGCTTGTAATGGCTGGTGGCGTCTTGACGGCCCAGGCCGCTCCCGCACGCCACGGCATGCCCGACTTTAGCGTGCATCCCTGAATCTTGCAATTTGGGGATCAAATCGGCACCACCGATCGTCTATAATAAAACAGCACCCAAGCGGCACCTTTGCCGCCACAGCTCCGTCGCTGTAAGTGGTTCGTTCTGGACTACTTACGACGGCCAAATTGACCCTACGGACACAGAGTTTCTTTGCTGAGGCGATCAGCTTATGGCTACTGGAACGGCGAATACTCGGTCTGCTCCTCCAACGCCGCCACTTTCGGGCCAATCGTTGGCGAATCGGCGCTTTATCGAACGCCAGCTTCAACGGACCAGCCTACACGTCAAATTGGTGGACTTGTTTGGCGGATTGATGATCCTGGCGACCAGCCTGCTGGGATTCCTGTTGGTAACCGCGATCATCGACGCCTGGATTCTGGATCTTGGCTCGTGGGGCCGGTTGTTGGCTCTTGCGCTGTTGGTCATTTGCGGCATCGTGTACTTCGCCATGTATGCGACTCCAGTGCTGGTGCGCCGAGTCAATCCGCAATTCGCCGCCCGCATGATCGAAGAATGCGAGCCGACGCTGAAGAACAGCATTATCAATTTTCTTACCTTCCAATCGAATCGGACCGCGGTTCAAGAAGTCGTTTACGACGCACTAGAACAACGGGCCGCGATCGACCTTTCGCACATTCCCGTGGAGTCCACGGTCGATCGCTCGAAGTTGATCCGAGTCGGGTATCTGCTGGCGGGAGTCATGGTTGTCTGCGGGCTGTACAAAGTGCTGTCGCCCAAGGATCCGTTTCAGACCTTCGCACGGATCATGAATCCGTTCGCCCAGATCAGCCGGCCAGCGCGCGTCGAGATTTCCAACGTCTCGCCGGGCAGCACGGAAGTGTTTCGTGGCGAACAGGTCCAGGTCACGGTCACCGTCGATTCCGTGCTTGAGGAGGGCGACGTCAAGCTGCTGTACACCACCGAAGATGGTCAAACGGTCGACGCGGAAATCGCGATGAAGCGCGCGGGCCATGACTACATTTTCGAGTGCCAGCTTCCCGAAACCGGAAGCGGAATTCAACAGACAACACTGTATCGTATTCAAGCGGACGATGCCGTTAGTGAAGAGTATCGTGTGAAGGTGTTGGCGGCGCCGACGATCGTCGTCGAACGGCTTGTATACGATTATCCCGACTATACGGGCCGCCCCTCGCTGGTGGCCGAACGACAGGGGGACGTTCGCGCATTGGAGGGAACCCGGGTCGCGGTTCACGCACGATCGAATCATCCAATCCAGTCGGCGCGGATCGAATTGATTCCCAGCGCCAGTTCCCGGCGCGGGGACCGGCCACGAATGATCCCGATGCGTGTCGACGAATCGGCGGACAGCCTGTTGGCACAGGGTGAGTTTGTCCTCTCGCTTCAGGCCGACCGCCGAACTCCGCTGTATTCAAATTACCGCGTGCACATGCTGACCGACGATGGCCATCGCAATGAGCAGCCGAACGATCATCAAATCGAGGTGGTCCCCGATCTCGCGCCCGAGATTGAAATTCTGCTTCCGAGACGCGACTTGATCGAGGTGCCCGAAGGCGGCACCGCGACCATTGAAATTCGTGGCATTGATCCAGACTATGGTTTAACTCGGCTCGGCCTGCGCGGAATTGCCGGCGGCGAAGCGGTGTTAAAGGAAACCTTGATGCTCGATGCCAAGGGCCGGCTGGGACAAACCGTGGTCAGTTACGAGTTCAAGCCTCGCGAGTTGGATCTTAAGGCGGGCGATCAGGTGGAATACTGGGCCATCGCCGCCGATAACCGCACCTCGCCTGGCGACGGCAGTCCCGATCCCAACGAAACGCGAACGCGTCCCAGTTACTTTCTGAAGATCGTGGCCGCGGATGAAAGCGCGGATTCGCTTCCTCCGCCCAGCGGCGACGACAAAAGACCGTCCAGCCGGCGGCGGCCTCGCGGCGACAAGGGCGAAGCGGGTTCCGCTGACGATTCCCCGCCGGACCGCCCCGAGCCAAGAGATCCTTCGGCGGACGGCGCGGCCGAAAAGCGCGCGGGCGATGTGGACAAGTCGGGCGCGTCGAAGTCCAAAGGCAGCGGGGATTCGCCTCGGGGGTCCGATGCTGGCGGATCCAAAAAGGGCTCGGGAGATGCGACGGGAAGTGAGACTGGCGAATCGGGCGAGACGTCGAAATCGGGTGGTTCAAAGAGTGGCGACAGCGGCGAAGATGGTGGTGCGTCGTCTGAGGATCGCGGAAGCGAAAGCGGGTCGCGCGAAACAAGTGAATCAGGCGAGTCACGCAGCGAAAGCTCTGACGGCCGAGAGAAGTCGAGTGAAGAGCCGCATCCCGGCGAAGTGTTTGAAAAAATACTAAAGCACTTGGACGAAAAGAAGGGTGAGTCGAGCGGCGACAAGGGGAGCGAAAAGTCGGAGGGGACCGAGTCCGGAAGCAGTTCGTCGGGTTCGGGCCAGCAGGGCGAAACGACTAGTGGTGGGGGCGAGTCCGAGGGAAGTAAAGACGCCGGAAGCAAAGATACGGAAGAAAAGGAACGGCCTGGAGGCGAAACGGCCGGAGGCGACAAAAAGGAGAGCGGTGGGGAGAAGGCGGAAGAAACAAAGACTGGTAGTTCGAGCGAAAGTGAAGGAGACAAAGCGGACTCGGGCGGTGCTTCCGGCGGGCAAAAGGAATCCGGCACTGACCGCGCCAAGGGAGGCGCGCAGTCGGGCTCGCAGGGCGGTGAATCGGGCGCCGGTCAAAAGCAAGGTGGAAGTGAGTCGGCCTCGGATAGCCAAGGTGCCGGCGGAGGAAAGAAGCAAGGTGCTCAGCCGAACGCCGGATCACAGAGCGGAAGTTCCGGCGGTGGAACTCAAGGCGGCCAGAAGGCGGAATCACAAAGCGGCGGGTCGCAATCTCCCGGTGGCGACGCCGGAAAGGACCAGACCGGCCAAAGCGGACAGGCTGGCCAGTCGGGCGGCGATGATAACGGTGGCGGCCAGCAACCCAAGGAAGGCCAGCAAGGCGGCGGCGCATCGGGCAGCCCCATGCAACAGCAAAAGGGTGGTCAGCCGATGGGCGGCGGTGGCGAGTCGAGTGGCAATCAATCGTCCGGGGGCAAAAAACCGTCCGGTGGCGAGGGATCTTCCGGAGGATCGCAAGGCGGTTCGAAATCTCAACAGAAGTCCGGCGGTGGCGGCCAGCAAGGTGGCGGATCGCAGGGTGGCCAACAACAGAAGCAAGGGCAGGGCGGCCAGCAGGCGCAGAAATCTGGGTCGTCGGCAGCGGGCGGCGGGAAACCGAAGCAAGGCGGCCAAAAGTCCGGAGGCCAAGGAAAACAAGGCAAGCCGGGAGGCGGCAGCAAGTCGGAAGATAAGAACGGGGCACCCGGCGGACAACAATCGAATCAAGACAACGAAAAAAAGCAGAAGAAGAGCCCCGGTCCGGGAAGTAAGAAGAAAGGTGGCGGCGCCAAGTCGCCCGGAACAAGCAAGAGCAAGTCGGGATCCGCGAGCGAAAGCGAAGGCGACCGTAGCGGCGCGGGCGGCGCGGGCGGCGGTCAAAACAGCGGACAATCGGGCAACGACAGCGACGGCGGCACCAACCCCTCGGATGAAGGCGCGGGCACGGCTGACGAATCGGGCCAAGGCGACACTTCGGAGCGCGCCGGCGACGATCAAACCGCCGGGCGAAAAACGGGCCAGTCTGGAACTGAAGCCGGCGAGGGCAGCAAAACCCGAAAAAGCGATACCGGAGATAAGCCGACGGAGCGACCGGGTAGCCGCGTCGGTGATAAAGAGGGAAGCCCCATTGGGGGCGGTGGTGGCATGGGAAACACCATTGACGGTCCCGACCGATCCGATTCTGAAATCACGGCGGGCGACGATCCCAACCTGGAATACGCCCGTAAGGCCACCGATCTGGCCTTGGAGTATTTGCGCGATCAGAAAGAAAGCCCTGATCGTGAACTGCTCGACAAACTCGACCTCACCAAAGACGAACTTCGCGCATTTGTCGAACGCTGGGAGAGCATGAAGCGTAAGGGAGGGAAGGGCGATACGTCCGAACGTCGGCACCTGGACGAATCGCTGAGGAGCCTGGGATTGCGTCCCGATCGCGACAAGCGTCGCGCGGGCGGGGCGAGCAAGGACATTAAGTCCTCGGGGGATTCAGGCCGTGGCAACGAGCCCCCACCCAAATTCCTAGAGGGCTTTAATGCCTTTATCAAGGGTACGGCCCGTTCAAAGAAAGATTGACCTCCATCTCGGAACCGGAATGCCCTTTTGAGCGTACCTAACATTACGCGGCATTCCCCTTTCTGTCTGCTTTTTCCCTCACCTATGTCCGACAACGCTCCGAGATATCTCGCACCTTTTCATCCCAAACAGGTGCCGCACTACTTTACGGACATTCTGATCATTGGCGGGGGATTGGCCGGGCTACGGGCGGCCAACGCGGTCAGCCCGAAACAGTCGGTTCTGGTGGCGACCAAGGAGGCGCTGCGGCAATCCAACAGTCATTATGCTCAAGGCGGAATAGCCGGCGTAATCGATCCCGATGATCGATTCGAAGACCACGTCCGCGATACGATCATCGCCGGGGGCCGGCTGTGCGACGACCAAGTCGTCGAGATGGTGGTTCGCGAAGCCCCCTCGCAAATCGACGAACTGCGCAAATGGGGAACGCAGTTCGACGAAGAACAAGGTTCGCTATCCTTGGGAATGGAAGGCGGGCACAGTCGCCATCGCGTCGTGCATGCCTTGGGGGATGCCACGGGCAAGGAAGTCATGCGGGCCGTCATCGATTGGACTCGCCGATTGAGGAACATCTCCATTTGGGAGAACACCTTCACGCTTGATCTGTTGACGGAAGATAGCATTTGCCGCGGTGCCATTCTGGCCGACCAAGACGGGCGAAAGACCATGGTCTGGGCCAAGCAGACCATCCTGTGCACTGGCGGTGCCGGCCAACTCTATCGCGAGACGACGAATCCCGCCGTTGCCACCGCCGACGGTCACGCGCTGGCTTATCGCGCGGGCGCGGAACTGCGCGACATGGAGTTCATGCAGTTCCATCCGACAGTACTCTACATCGCCGGCAGCAGCCGCACTTTGATCAGCGAAGCCGTGCGGGGCGAGGGCGCGTACTTAATCGACCGCAACGGCCATCGCTTCATGGCGGAGTACGACCAGCGCGGCGACCTGGCGCCGCGCGACGTGGTTTCCCAAGCCATCGTCAACCAAATGGAAAAGAGCCGCCATCATTGTGTTTATCTGGACCTAAGCCACCTTAACCCCGAGTTCGTGCGGGGCAGATTTCCTGGTATTTCCAAAGCCTGTGCCGAATTCGGCATCGACATTACCCATGACCAAATTCCCGTTCGGCCCGGTGCCCATTACATGATCGGCGGCGTGACGGTGGATTTGGACGGTCGCACGTCGTTGCCCGGCCTGTGGGCGGCGGGCGAAGTGAGTTCCAGCGGTCTGCATGGGGCGAATCGTTTGGCGTCCAATAGTTTGCTGGAGGGACTGGTCTACGGCACGCATGCGGGGCGCGCCGCGTCGCAAGAGGCCGCGAAACTGAAGGACGAGTTTCGGGTCATTCCCATCGAAAATCCGGCCACGGAACATCACGACGAACCGCTCGATGTCGCCGACATTCGCAATTCGTTGCAGAGTCTGGTGTGGCGCGCGGTGGGCGTGCGGCGGAACGCGGACGAATTGCGAGAAGCGGCCGAGACGATCGCCAATTGGCAGCACTATGTCCTTGTGCGCCAGTTCGAGGATCCACGCGGCTGGGAACTACAAAATATGCTGACGGTGGCTCAGATTATCACCCGCGCCGCTCTCGCGCGAGAAGAATCACGAGGCGTGCACTATCGAACGGATTTTCCCAAAACCGACGACCAGCAGTGGCAACGCCATGTCTGCTTCTGTCAGAACGAGTCCTACTTGAGCGAGGGATAGCTGGATCTATACTATCCAGTTTCCAAAATTGAAAGAATGTTGCAAATCGCGGCCTCGGCGAGCCGTCGCACAATACTAGTTATGAGTCTTTCGCATGGCCAATAAGAAGAAAAGCAAAAACAAAGAATCCAAGGCGGCCTCTTCGGGCACTGAGACGAAGAAGACCGCCGACGAAAAGCGGCACGGGCCGCCCATGATCGAGGCGATTGGCCTGTCAAAATTCTATGGCGTCTTCGCGGCCACCCGCGATGTGCGGTTTAGTGTGAGCAAGGGCGAGGTCGTGGCGTTTTTGGGCCCCAACGGCGCGGGCAAGAGTACGACGATGAAGATGTTGACCGGCTATCTGGCCCCGTCCGAGGGAATCGCGCGCATTGCCGGTTTCGACATGTCGACCAACCGCATCGACGGCTCCCGCCGCTTGGGCTATTTACCGGAAAACGGCCCGCTCTATCCCGACATGACGCCCCACGCGTTGTTGGCTTTTTTCGCCGAAGCCCGCGGGATCCAAGGCAAGCTGCAGGAAGAACGAATCGCATCCGCCGTCGACCTCTGTAACTTGCATACCGTGCTGCACAAGCCGATCAGCAAGCTTTCGAAGGGTTATCGGCAGCGCGTTGGTCTGGCGCATGCGATGTTGCACGAACCGGAAGTTCTGATCCTGGACGAACCGACCGCCGGACTCGACCCCAATCAGATTCGTGATGTCCGTAACACGCTGCGCAAGCTGGGTGAAGAAAAGACGATTCTGTTATCAACGCACATTTTGCAAGAAGTCGAAGCGATGGCCGACCGAGTCGTACTGATCAATGAAGGGCGGCTGGTCTATGACGGGGATGTCGCCGGGCTGGACGGCGGACGCGGCCTAGAGGCTTCGTTCCATGAAATGACCTTGGGAGCAGCCAGAAGCTGACCGATTTCTTCCGCTGAGTAACGCGGAATATCCGCACCGAGAAAGGGACGTAGAGGACAACTTATGATCGTGGAAATGGTCTGGATCATGCTCTGTGATGTGCTGTTCCTGGGCGTGCTGTTCTTCTTGATGATTCCCTTGGGAATGTGGCGCAGCGCAGCCTTCGCGGTGCTCAAACGCAACTTTGTCGGCTACTTCAGCAACCCCACCGGCTATGTGTTTTTGTGTCTGTTCGTGTTGCTGACATCTTTCTTCGCATTTTGCTTGCCCGATTTCTTTACGTCGAACCTGGCAAACTTCGATCAATTGAATCGAGTTCTGCCGGCCATCATGCTGGTTTTCATTCCGGCGATCACGATGAGCATTTGGTCCGAGGAGAAGCGGCAGGGCACGGACGAACTGTTGCTGACGCTGCCGGCCGCCGACTTTGATATCGTGATGGGCAAGTATCTGGCGGCGGTTTGCATTTTCACCGTGTCGTTGATTTTTTCGCAGTTGTCGAATTATTGCGTGTTAGTCATTCTGACCGGCGGCGACCTCGACACGGGACTGCTCTTCGCGACCTATTTCGGCTATTGGATGATCGGACTCGCGATGTTGGCGGTGGGAATGATCGCCTCGTTTTTGACAAACAATTTGACGGTGGGATTCATCTTGGGCCTGTTGTTAAACGCGCCGCTGGTGCTTATCTCCTGGGCCGACCAAGCGATCCCGTATGCCGAACTCGCCCGGTTCATTTCTCATTGGGGCGTTCTGGAGAGGTTTGACAGTTTTGGACGCGGCGTACTGAGTCTCGCGCCCGTTAGTTATTTCTTGTTTGTGGCGGCCATTGCCATTTATGTCAGTCTGGTCTTGATCGGCCGTCGTCACTGGTGGGACCGGACGGTGGGACTGGCCAACCCGGTCGACCGATATGTGGCGATGGCGATGCTGGTGGGTGGCACTGCGGCGTTTGTCGCGGGACTGATCCAAACGATCCTCGGGGCGGCGGTCGTGGGTCCTCTGCTGATCTTTTTCGGCCTGTATTTCCTGGTGCCTGCCGGCATGGCGGTACTGTTTCATTATTCCTCGAATCGCGGCATTCCGATGCTGGTGCATTATCTCTGGCGGACGATCGGCTTGGTGGCATTTCTGGCGGGATGTATCCTGGTTATTGAAAACAGTCCACTGGACCGCACCATCCGTGGCGACGTGACTCGTTACAAGGTGAGTTCCTTGCATGACGACACGATCCGCTTGCTGCAGAACTTGCCCACGGACCGCCCGCCCGTCGTGGTCGACGCTTATATTGGCGATACGATTCCGCCAGACTATGTCAGAACCCGCAACGAGTTGATTTCAAGACTCAAGGAATTCGAAGCCAAGTCGGGAAGCCGCATTCAAGTGAATATCAACGAAGGCGTGGCACCCTTCAGCGCTCGGGCCAAACAAGCCGAGCAGCAGTTCGGTATCAAACCGGCCTTGGTTGTGACGCAACACCGGGGTGCCAAGCGGCAAGAGCAAGTCATTTTGGGAGCCGCGTTCCGAAACGGCCCGCAGCGCGTGGTCGTTCCGTTTTTCGACTATGGAATTTCTGTCGAGTATGAATTGATTCGTTCCATTAACACCGTCTCCAAAGGCGAGCGCAAAACGATTGGCATCGTGCAGACGGATGCCAACATGCTGGGCCGCGTCGAAGTGGTGGACCGAAAACCGAAGTTCCATCGCCGGCAACTCATTATCGATGAATTGGCGAAGCAATATGACATCGAGGCCGTCCTTCCCGACCAACCCATTCTGGATACCGTCTTCGATCCGGAGAATTCGAGGTACGCTGCCTTGCTCATCGTGCAGCCATCGTCGTTGTCGGCACCGCAGTTGGACAACGTGCTTCGTGCGATTCGCAATGGACAGCCGACCGCGATCTTCGAAGATCCCGCTCCGCTGTTGATCGCCTGCCCAGCTACTAGCGACCCGCGCCGCCAGCGGTTCGTGGACCGTCAAGGACGGATTCAGCCAAGCCTGCCCAAGGGCAACTTTGGTGCTCTGGCCGACTTTTTGAACATCGACATCCTCGGCGGCAAGGACGAAGCCAACAGTTTCTATCCGTACGTTGTTTGGTCCACCTACTATCCCTATCGCAAACTCGACCAACGCACGCCCGCGGAATGGGTTTTTATCGGCAAGGAGACTCTTGGGCCGCTGGACCGAGAACGATTCGATGCGGAAAACCCTATTACTTCCGGGCTGGACGAGCTGCTGTTTCCCTATCCCGGAGCAATCAAGCCAGACAAACCTGGCAGCGATCTAGAATTCGTGCCCCTGGTGGACTCGGGCTACGCGGGGCAAATTCGCTTCGACATGCTGCGAAAGAACTTCAACAACGCCGCCGGATTGGCTCAATCTCGTGGCCAATCCGGAATGAATTACACCTTGGCCGCTTGGATCCATTCCAAGCGCGGGGGCCTAGGGGAACCGTTTGTTAACGTGGTCTATGTGGCTGACGCGGATTTGCTGACGCCGCAGTTCGTGCGATCGCGCGCGAAACCGGATCAAGCCGAACAGGCCGTTAAGTACAAATTCGAGAATATCACTTTCGCTTTGAACATCATGGACTTGCTTTCGGGAGACGACGACTACATAGAAATCCGCAAGCGAAAACCAAAGTACACGACCCTTCGCGTCATCGAGCGGGCGATTCACAACGCGGAACAACAAGAGGAGAAGGAAGTCGCGGACTTCGAGGCCAAGTACGTCAGCGCCAGGTCCGAGGCCGAACAAAAGAAGAGGGACATTGTTCTGCCATTGCAAACGGATCTTGAGGAAATGAAAGCTTGGGCTCGAGTCCAAGACCCGCGCTACGATCAGCTCAAGGAGCGTGATCTCCAACAACGAATGGGCGAAATTGACAATACGGAGAACCGCAAGCTGCAGGTCGTCGTTGAAGGCTTGACCCGAGAAAAAAATGAAAAGGTCGAGTCGATACGTGATAAAAAAGAAGAGCAAATCGAAAACTTGCAAACTCAGTTTCGCATTTGGTCGGTGGTGCTGCCGCCGCTGATCGTGGGATTGATCGTATTTGTGCGCCGTCGGCTGCGAGAGCGGGAAGGCGTTTCCAAGGAACGCTTGCTTGTTTAGGGTTACTTAGTGGATGAAAGTTGTTGCACTTGAGTCGAGTTTAGCGACCAGCGGGAGCGGGTTTTCAAGCCCGAGCGGTAGCTCGTATGGTCTGAGGCACTGCCTCGTTAGAAGCTGTGCAACTCGGGTGGCATTGCGCTGCCTTGTCAATCATGAATTCGGCCAAGAAACTAGGCGGATCATAAGTAGGAGAAGCGTGGATGAGTGAGTGGATCAAGACCGGGATCTATGGCATCGCCGCCGTCATGCTGACCATCGTCGCCATGTGGACCTACCCCTGGCCGACGGTGATTGCAGTTGCCACCGGGGTTGGCAAGCCGATTTTCGAGGATTTGAACCCATCCGACGCCGCTAGTCTGGAGATTGTCCGAATCGATGAAGACCTTGCGGCCATCACGACGTTCAAAGTCGAGCGGACCAAGGGCGGCTGGTGTCTTCCGAGGAATGGCAACTATCCGGCCGATGCCGAAGAGCAAATGAAGCGGGCGGCCACTCTGTTAGGAAACCTTATCAAGGATGCCACGGTGCCTTCCATTGACGGCAGCACGCTGAATCACGCCGATTTCGGCGTGATTGAGCCGGAGCAAGAGAAAGTCAAGGTAGGTCAAACGGGTATTGGAACGTTGGTCAAGATGAAGGACGCCCAAGGAAAGGAACTCGCGGCTTTGGTTATCGGAGATCTTGTCAAGGGAGAGCGCGACAAGAGATACGTCCGCGAGTCGGGAAAGGACGAAGTTTTCATCGCCGAGGTGGACGTCAACGAACTTTCCACCGACTTTCAAGACTGGATCACCGAAGATCTGCTGCGGATCGACCCGCGGCAAGTCCGTGAAGTCATGCTCGACGACTATCTCATTAAGGTTTCCAAAACGAAAGACGGCAAACTGGAAGCGACGTCAAGGCCGCAGATGAAAGCGACCGTCAGCGTGGATGACAACAACGAGTGGAACTTAGAGCAGTTGATAATCTACAACAGTAAAAACCAACCGATCACCAGCCGGCTAGGCGGACTGGAGGAACTTGACAAGGCGAGGCTGGGCGCTCTTCGTCAAGCTCTGGCCGGATTGACTATCGTGGACGTCGTGCCCAAGCCTGTAACATTGTCTGGAGATTTGGAGGCGGATCGCGAGTTGCTCAAGGATCCGGAAATGCGGCGATCGCTTGGGAGCCTGGGCTGTTTCCTGGATCCAAATGGCCGGCTGGTTTCCAGCAGTGGAGAAGTTTTGGTCCGCGACCAAGCCGGTGTTGAATATGTGCTGCGTTTTGGAAATCCAGCCGGGACCGATCCCAGGACCGGCGCGACACGACGCTATTTGCTGCTGACAGCACAAGTCGACGAGAAAGTGTCCGCCGAGCCACAACTCCAGGCGCTGCCCGAACTGCCCGAAGAGGCAAGCGGCGACCAGCCGGACGCGGACAAAGATAAGGGAAAGAAAGATAAAGGAAAGAAGGAAAAAGACAAGATCGGCGAAGAAGCCAAACGTGCGCAAATCAAGAAGGAGCGTGAACGCATAGAGAATGAAAATAAACTAGCGCGGGAGAACTGGCGTAAGAAATTGAACGCGGCGCGGGTCCGTGTCCGGGAATTGAACGGCCGTTTTGGCCCCTGGTACTACGTCATTTCCGACGACGTTTACAAAAGCATCCGGCTCAACCGTTCTGACATTATCAAGGAAATGGACTCCGCCGCGGATGTCGGCTTCGGCATTGACGCATTCCGCAAGCTGGAG
The DNA here is from genome assembly GCA_029259935.1 of Planctomycetota bacterium. Next base: position 14,441 of record JAJDEH010000310.1, on the reverse strand, counting down.
CGCGAAGGTTTAAAGAAGAAGGAATGAAGGCCCTTCCTACGGCTCGCATAGTCAACCTCGCATCGTCAACGAGGATCGTCATCAAGGTACTTGCGCCACTGCTCTCGTGGACCGCGGCCGAACGCGTCGCCAAAAAACCAGTAGATCAGCGGCACGAGAACTGCGGCCACCCATAACGCGCCGAGCAGCATTAGCGCAACATCGGGTAATGCAAACAGTCCGCTAATCCTAACGAACAGCGCTAGGATCGGCGGCAACACGGCTGTCACTACGACAAGTGTCATTAGCGAAAACCGGCCGGACCGCCGCACCGAACGCAACAGCCGACGAAAAATAGTCCAGTCAAAGAATTCGCCCACGCCCCGCAGCGTGTCGCGAGGAGAGATCAGCAACATCATCAGGGCGATGAAGGCAATAACACCAACTGCCATCGCGATGGCAGGCGGACTGAGCGTGAACATGGCAATTCCTCAGCGAGGTGACGTGACACTATTCGGTATTCGGCGATACCGGGCCAATCTTGCCGCAGGTTGATCTTGTTGATCCGAGTTTCATTCCGTGGGATGATGGTCCTGGCGGCTCATCCAAAAAATAAGGAATATTCCTGAAATGAAGTCACTTACGGAATCTAGACCTGCGTCGGCCAAGCGTTGCGTGTTGATAGGCACGGCGTTGCTTTGCCTCGCGTCCATCTGTAGCCCAGGACCACTGCGAGCGGCCGAGCCGAAACGAGATAACCAAATGCTCGTTGAACCGGCCCAGTTACAGAAACGGCTGAACGATCCGGATTTACGGATACTCGATGTGCGTTCACCCGAGCAGTATCGTCAGGGGCACATTCCCGGGGCACTGCGTGTGGATGTCGGGGATTGGAAGGACCTTGCATTCGCGGACGGTGGCCTGCGGGACCGGAAAAAGTGGGCGGCGAAGATCGGATCACTGGGAATCACATCCAAGTCGCAAGTCGTCGTTTATGGAGGCCGGCTCACGGATGCGGCGCGCATCTGGTGGTTGCTGAAATATGTTGGCGTGAAAGAGGCTTCTCTGCTGAACGGCAACTGGGATCTATGGGCCGGTGCCGATCTGCCCACCGAAACGACAACGCCCCAAGTCAAGACAACGTCGTTTCAACCCAAGTTTCAGACGGATCGGCTGGCGGAAATCGAATCGCTCAAGAAGTCGCTGAAGTCGGACGGAGTCCGAGTGGTCGATACTCGTAGCGACCGCGAGTTTGCAAGCGGTCGAATTCCTGGCTCCACCCAGTTGGAATGGACGGAACTCCTCGCGGAAGATGGACGCTTTAAGACGAAAGCGCGGTTGAAAACGCTGTTTCGCGAGAAGGGAATCCAGCCATCCGAAGCGGCGGTCTGTTACTGACAGACGGGCGGACGAGCCTCGGTCGAGGCCTTTGCTTTGGAACTTGCCGGATACCCCAAAGTCAAGTTGTTCATGCGAGGTTGGTCGCAATGGGGCAGCGACTCCGATTTGCCAAAAGAGAAGTAGTCGCCACGTTTTTGCAAATGCGGCGATCGGATGTGAGCGGCTGGCCAACCGCTACGAGTAGGTCGTGGTCGAGGAGTACGTCGTGGTCGAGTGAAGAACGAAATTGGAATTGGCCCTGGCGAGGATGGTGTCGCTATCGTGAACCATGTTCGTGCTTCACCCGTATCTGACCTATTGGCCTCGCGTCATTGTCTACCCTGGACTTCTACGATGAGACACACTCAACGTCAAAGAGGCTTTCGCTTCAATCGCCTTCGTCTGAGCATGCGAACTCTCTTGATCATATCCGTTGTCTGCGGTGTGTTGGGTGGGCAAGTTTGGAGTATGTTTGCTTCGGCACGCAGCGCGGCTCGGCGTATGGGTTGAGCGAATGACAACGTGCGGCGGTCGCCGCGGGCTTCGCAAACGATCGCTCAATTCGAAATCAATCTGCGACGGGTCGTCAGGCAGTAGTTGACATTCGGCGTAACTTGGTTCGTGGCGGGCACTCGACAGTGCCTCACCACTTGCGTGAACCTACACGCGGGCGGTCTCTTCGTGCTCGTCGCCGGCGGCATTCGAGGCCGCGACATTCGAGACGGGAACTTGGTCGGGCGAGAGACCGATCTGCTTCGTGCCCAACGACGGAATCAGCAACGCTAGAATGTACTGTCGCGTCAGGAACCAACACACGCTTCGTTCGTTCAGTTGCGGATTGATCTGATCCGCGACTTCCGCGTGGGCGTCGGGCAGCACGCTCCAATGCAGGCCGGGATGCTCATGATGTACGGTGTGAAATCCGTTATTGAAGAATAGGAAATTGAACACCTTGCCCGTGAAATTGCGTGAGTGATCGCATTCCGACCAGGCATCGGCATGCACGTGTTGGATATAGTTGAAGACCATAATTATCGTTGCCGAACAAATCGCCGGCAGGATCAGGGAAAAGAACCAGACGTACAGCCCCAATCCCAACTGCTGGCGGTGGTGCAGCACGGCAGCCAGCAGCAACATGACCGAGTAGACACCGATCCAGAAGACGTACTGAAACACGATCCGCGAATAGAGGCTTCGGTTATTCGTCTTGGCGCGGCTGATGTACTTCTTGATCGGTTGGCTCTGAAAATACCCCGAGATAAAAGGGTAGAGCAGAATCTGCAGCAGGTTGTGCTTGTTGGTGTAGCGCCAAGTGATGGTCGCGTCGCCAGGCCGATTGGTGAAATGATGATGGTTCAAGTTGTGAGTGGGAATCCACATCAGTGTGGGGTAGCCATAGAAGACGGTGAGCAAATGCCCAAAGCCATTATTGATCCGTCGTCCAACGAAAGTCGGTCGATGGTTATGGTTGTGGGCAATCACCCCACAAGCGGTCGCCAAGTAGCAACTGATGGGACACAGGTAGAGGACCAGTTGGGGCCAAGCGTATTGAAGGCATACCAGGGTCACGGCCAACGCGACCCACAAAATGGTGCGCAGGTCGGCACGATTGCGAAGTTGGAACAAGAGTCCGTCCTACGCGGAGTTATTCCGCCGGGTAAGGGGTGATTAGGTTTCGGAGGCTCGCTAAGGATCGACCGAAACCACTCCAGCAGGATAAAAAATCCACATGGAATTTGTGGCGGGGGGGCAGTGTGGTCACTTAATTGTTGGCAGCCATCAGTGTATTTGCCCCCGTCACGCTGTCAACTCTGTTGATTTCGCTGCCGTCCGGCAGGTTGGATGATCTTTGGTATTTGGGCTGGCCTTCCCGCAAGATCTGGCCAAGCGCGACGCGTTGGAATTGACAAACGACCCATTTTCGTTATTCTGGGGTATTCCCTACCAGGGGGCGATACCGGCGGCCGACTACCAGCTTGCCGACGTTTACTCACTTTCGACCAGTTGGTCTTCCCGTCACTTTCCATGGTTGCGGGACATCTGTGTTCGGTCGCGATTGGATGACCTTGCCCCTGCTTTCGCCCCCCGCTGTGGCGGCCGGCGAATCGTTCTGTGTGGTCGACTTCTCAGCCAATCTCTGAGTCATCTTCTATTCAGGGCGAACCCCTAGTTCGACCGCGTCAGGAATTGTACCTGCGTCAGCCGGTCGGCAACTTGCTGTCCTAAAGAAAGATGACGAATGAATTTTGATGAAATGGGGCTGAGCCCCAAGTTGCTGCGCGCCGTGACGCGCCAGGGCTACTCGACCGCCACCCCAATACAGATAGCGGCTATTCCCCTGGTTCTGGCTGGCCACGATGTGTTGGGATGCGCCCAAACCGGGACCGGCAAGACGGCGGCTTTTGCGCTGCCGACGCTGCATCACCTGTTGCCCCAGCGCGCGCCCAACCACCACAAGAACCGCCCGCAACGGCGCCGCCCGATTAGGTCGTTGGTGCTAACGCCGACACGTGAATTAGCGAATCAAGTCCATCAGAGTTTCGCCACCTACGGGAGTGGCACTGAATTGCGGCAGACCGTGATCTATGGAGGCGTCAGCCAGAAACCCCAGGTCAACGCGTTGCGCGCGGGAACGGATGTCGTGATTGCGACTCCCGGCAGGCTGCTGGATCTGATGAATCAGGGACACGTGAAATTGCACGATGTCGAAATACTGGTGCTGGATGAAGCCGATCAAATGCTCGACATGGGCTTCATTCACGATTTGAGGAAGATCGTGAGGAACGTGCCAGACGATCGCCAGACGCTGATGTTTTCAGCCACCATGCCCGAACAGATTCGGAAGCTGGCGTCGCAATGGCTGGACAAGCCCAAGACAGTGCAGGCTACGCCTGTCGCATCGACTCCCGACAAGATCAAGCAAACCGTGGCGTTTGTGGAAAAGTCGCAGAAGTCGGCGACGCTGGTCCGTTTTCTGCGCAGCGTGGATGGCGACCGTCATCTCGTGTTCTGTCGTACCAAGCGTGGCGTGGACCGCGTGGTTCGATATCTGAATCAAGCGCGGATTCAGGCGCTGGCAATTCACGGCAACAAGAGCCAGAACGCACGGCAGAATGCGTTGGAAAGGTTCTCGTCGGCGAGCCCTCCGGTCCTGGTCGCCACCGACGTGGCGGCGCGAGGCTTGCACATGGCGGGTGTTTCGCATGTTATCAATTACGACCTGCCGGAGATTCCGGAGATTTACGTGCATCGCATCGGCCGTACGGCTCGCGCAGGCGCGGAAGGCGAATCGATCTCATTTTGCAGCGCCGATGAAAGACTGTACTTGACGCGAATTGAAAAGCTAATTCGCCAAGCGGTGGACGTACGGCAGATGCCCCGAGGCAAGCCGGGCGAAGCACCTAAAGTGCAGCGGCCGGCTGCCGAGGAATCCCGGTCGCAACCCTCTGGACCACGCCGGCGCTCGAAGCCCAAGCAACGCGGCGAAGCATCACGCGGGCCGGCCAAGTCGTCGGGTGGCAGGCCTGGTGCCAAGAATCGCGGCAGGCCATCACGTCGTAAATAGCGGAAGCGGGACAGAATGCCGGTAGGTTTTCCCGGACTTCCGTGCCTGTGAGCTACCGATCCAACTCGGTCGTGGGCGTCACCTTCGGCCCGCATCCGTCGATCCCAGGCCTGGTCTGTCGTAATAGCGGTTGCCCACTAGATTGTCCAAATCGCGGCTCTGACGAGGGTTCCGAGTTGGGCAAGGGCCGCAAGTACGTCGTTGTCTAGCCACTCAGCGAGGACGTCTTCCCGTTGGGTTGAGTCTTCCTGTCCCAGGGCAATATAATACGTATACGCATCAATTGGCATGAAAGCCGAACGCGCGTTTTCGGACGCGAGTACGTTTCAGCAGATGTTGATTCAGTGTTGCTGGATGAATCAGTGTTACTGGATGAAGAGGACAAGACCTTATGAAACAACGATTCCACTCGACGACATGGCGAGTCTTGGTCGTTTTGGCTGTTGTGATGACGGCCTCATGTACGACCGCTCTTGCTCAGCGAAGCCGTACGACTGCGCGCAGGAAGATTGAAGTGGGGCCGGGCAAACCATTTGCTACGCTCTCTCAAGCGGTCCGAACGGCCAAGGACGGTGACGTCATCGAAATCGATTCCGGCGGCGATTATGCCGGCGACGTCTGCACGATTCGCGCCAACGATCTGACCCTTCGTGGTGTTGGTGAAGGGCGGGCGAAATTCCCCGCCGCCGGAAAGAACGTCGCGGGCAAAGGGATCTGGGTCGTGAGTGGGAACGATCTCACCGTCGAGAACATCGAGTTTTCCGACGCCCGCGTGCGCGACCGCAACGGGGCGGGCATTCGGGCGCAGGGGAAAAACCTGACGGTTCGCAACTGCAAATTTCACAATTGCGAGAACGGCATTCTCGGCGGTGCCGGCGTTGTGCTGATCGAACATTGTGAGTTCTCGCACTGCGGGCTCAACGGGCGGGCCCATAATTTGTACATCGCCCGCGCCGACAAGCTCATCTTTCGATTCAATTACTCGCATCACGCAAAGGCCGGCCACCTGCTCAAGTCGCGGGCCAAAACGAACGACATCCGGTACAACTATTTATCAGACGAAAGTGGCGGAAGTTCGAGCTACGTCGTCAATCTGCCCAACGGCGGAAAATGCCATCTGGTTGGCAACGTATTCTGCCAGGGTCCACAAACGCAAAACTCCGCGATGATCGCCTACGGCGAAGAAGGGGTCAGCAACCCCGACCCGCAACTGTTTCTGATCAACAACACGTTGGTGAACAACCGCCGGACCGGAACTTTCATTCAAGTTCGCAAGACCGGGGCCACGTTTCAATTGGTTGCGAAGAACAACATTTTTGCCGGTCGCGGTACGCTGACGAATCTGAAAACGGCAGTGCTGCGGGGGAATTTTTCCGGCGGCGACCCCCTGTTCGTCGATGGTGCCGGTTTCGACTTCCGGCTCAAAGCCGGGTCACCCTGCATCGACCAAGGTATCGAGCCCAACAAGGACGGTGGCCCGTCACTCGAACCGGCGTTCCATTACGCACATCCGCACTCGAAAGCCAAACGCCCGCGGGTCGAGAGAATCGACATCGGCGCCTTCGAGTTCAAGTGAAATGACGCGACCCTATTAATGACATTTTTCCGCTTCAACCGGTGGGGGTGCAACCGTGACCAAACAACTTCAACTTGTCGGCGCTGGAATCGTATTGCTACTCGTCTTCGCGGCGCGTGCGGACGAACTTCCTGTCAATCGGTGGGTTAATCTGGAACAGGGCGGACTGGATAGCCGCCGCGGAGGGGCGTTGGTTTACGTGCCTTCGATTAATCGCTTCCTCGTCGCCATGGGCGCGCAACGCCGCTACGACCTCAAGCCGACGCCGCCCTACAGCGAAACGACTTTCAACTTTGAAAAACGGCAGTGGGAAAACTGGTTGCCGAAAGGCAAGGCTTGGGGCATCGTCACCGGCCCTGTCGAAACACCTTCCTTCAAGGGCCGCACGGGGCTGGAGGTGGATGAAACCGGAATTCTGCGCCCCAACCTCCGCGGCGGCTATGGAACGCGCGTCGATCACCTTTACGCCTACGACCGTGACCGAGGCAAGTTGCTCTTCGGCGTGGACATGCAATACGATCCCGTGGCCCGCGCCTGGCAGAAGCTCTCTTTTGAAAAACACCCCGGCACGTCGAGCCTCGCGCCTTTCGACATCGAAAGCGTTGACCGCCCGGCCTGGAGCCAGATGTGTTACGATCCCATCAACAAAGAGTTCCTGTTGTGCGGCGGTGCCAAGACAGTTACCGAAACCGGTTCGCCCGGCACGTGGGTCTTTAGTCCCGAGAAGAATGAGTGGCGAAAGCTGACGTTCGGCAGCGATGTGATCCGAAAACTTGCCACGGCTGCATCGGCGCTAAAGCAAAGAGCGCACGCGATGGTGACGCGCTGCCGCAATCGTTTCTACCGCACCGAATTGCCGGCGCATGCCGAACAAGAACTCTCCGAACTGCTGACCGAATCGATCGCGGTGGTCGACATCGAATTGCTGGCCGCCGCCGTCGATGCCGCGGACGTCCAGGGTTACGAAAAAACGCAGACCGTGCGCGCTCGCAAGCCGCTGGCCGAAGCGATCGCGGTCTACGAGGCGCTGCTAGAGCGAATCGACGAGGCCGTTGCACCAGCGGACTTAACGGCCGCCGAAGAGGTGGAGGCGGCGATCCGCCGCGCGGCGCTGGCGATGGCTTCGGAACCGCCTCCGCGCTGCTACTCGCCGATGGCGTTCGATCCGGTGAGCCGGAAGATCGTCCTGTTCGGCGGCTTCGCCCTCGACCGGTCGTTGGCCGATACATGGACCTACGATCCGGCAACGCGGTCGTGGCAAGAGCAGCGGCCAGCGATCGGCCCGTCGCCGCGCCTCAGCCACGGTCTTCTTTTTCTGCCTAAAGCGAAGAAAATCCTACTCATCGGCGGATGGCAAGCGAAGGTCGCCACGGGCTGCAATGTTTTTTACGGCGACGCGCTGATTCCTGAAGCATGGACTTACAACGTCGTCGCGAACAAGTGGACTCTCGTCAAGCAGTGGTCGGCGGAACTCAACGATAGAACCGGCCCGTTCCCTCCGCCGGTCAACGATCCGCAGGTATTCGCCGCCGACACGGACGACGTGGTCCTCACGCTGGCGGAACCCTTCAGGAAAACTCCGGCGACTTGGGCGTGCCGTTTTGACGCCACCGTGACCGACACCGACGGTACGGCGAATCTCGGCGTACAGCCCGGCACCGAACACTTCGCTGGTGGAAAGACGCACACACGCTACTGGCACACAGCCGCCGCTCCGCCCGACCCGCGGAAGGTGGAGAACGAATTGCGGAATTTGCCGGCCAACAAGTGGATACCGCGGCCGACGGGTGGACTCACCCGCATGCCTCTTTCCTACAGCAGCGCCGCCATCGATACCGATCGTGACGAGATCGTCCTCTGGGCGGGCGGACACGGTTCGTACCACGGCACGGAGATCACCCGCTACGCGCTGGCCACGGATCGTTGGTGTACGAACTATCACGCCCAATTTCCTCTGTCGTTCGCGTATTTTGCCACCAGTGGAAATTACGCTTACGGCTTCCGGCCTTGGATGGGCGTACATCCGTGGGCCGGCTATGCCTACGATCCAGCGATCAAGAAGCTCGTCCTGCTCACCGGATGCGAAACGTTTACGCATGTCTTCAACCCCGATGTTGGCGACCACGAGCGCCCCTGGGCGTTGCTGCCTCGCGGCGGCGGCAACCCCACGACGAAGGCCTGCGCCACTCCGCACGGGGCTTGCGCCTGGGTCGGCGGCCGTGGCGCGCCGGTTAGACTCTATCGCTTGGACGCCGCCAAGAAAGCGTGGGTTGCGCTACCCATTCAAAGTGGAAACAGCCAACTTTCAGCGCCCGACTACTACGACGGCATGACCTACGATTCGAAACGCGATCTGCTGGTGCTGGCTTTCGGCGCGAATCGGAAAGATCAAAAAGGAACTCTCCTGACTTACGACATGAAGACTGCCGCGCTCGATCGCCACGAGCCGAAAAACCGCGAGTTGGCACCGAATTACATGCGCGAAGTGGAGTACATACCCGGGGCGGACTTGCTCTTCGAAATGAGGGGCATGGCCTGGGACCCCAAAGCGAACGGGTGGATCAAATTAGACATCGACAGCACGGCGCTGAACCAGCCGCATAGGGCTCCACGTGAAACTGCCGGTAACTCGCAGGGACTCGTCTACGATCCAAAACGCGAGCTACTGTGGACAGTCAATCGGGCAACGAACGTCTGTGTCATGCGGCTCGTCCCCCGCAAGACCCGGAAATAACCGCCGGTGTGAGCGATATCCGCGACGATGACGAGAGAGATAATAACCCAGTTCGCATTTCCAGGAAGTTATGATATGCACAACGTGCTATCAAGCCGCTGCCGCGAATCAGGCGGCATAGACGATTCCCTTGTTTTGAGCCGCGTTTGCAACGAAAGTACTTGATATCGATTCAATAACATAAAGGAAACGCCATGCAGAGTCGCACGACCATCGCTGTTTCTTTCATTTGGTTTTTGATTTCATGCACAATCACCGTGCAGGCGGCTCCGCGATTCGCCCAAATGCCAACGGCGAAGAGAGTCGGCGACAAGGTGCGAATTGAATTCAGCGTGGATTGTGAGACGGACGTGGCTGTCTTCATCGAAGATGCCAGCGGGAAAATTGTTCGGCATCTCGTCGCCGGCGCCCTGGGGGATAACGCGCCGCCACCGCTTAAGCCAAATTCGCTGTCGCAGAGCTTTGAGTGGGATGGCAAAGCCGACTATGGCAAGCTGGCGGGCGAGGGGCCTTTTCGAGTCCGCGTGGCACTGGGTCTGGGCGCCAAGTTCGGTGGTGTGATTGCCCAGGACAAGCAAAACCTCGGCTACAGCATCAAGGGCCTGACCGTCGGCAAGAATGGTGAACTGTATGTGCTTAGCGCCATCGGTGCCAACATCCCCAACTGGAGCAGCGAACAACTGGTGGCCCTCAACCGCGACGGCGAATATCTTCGCACGATCATGCCCTTCCCGGCCGACATCGATCCGAAGAAGTTGGGTAGGCTGCCCACGATCCGGCTCGACGGACGGCTTTCGCCGCTGGTTCACAGGATCGCCAGCCGCAATTTCTATCCGGGCGTCCCGGCCGGTCGCAAGACCGGTTTGGGCATCACCTCCGACGGCGTTATTGTCAGCATTACGGGCGGCTACTGGGGCGCGTACGGCATATTTGTGAACGCGGTAAAGAGCGACTCGTCGATTCCCTGGCGAGATTTTCAGGGACCCGAATTGACAAAGAAACGGAACCCGACGCTCACACGCCCGTCGGTCTGCGTCTCCAGCGACGGTCGGTGGGCCTACGTTAGCGGTTACGAGAAGACTCCCGCGGTTCATCGAATCGCCCTACCAGGCCGCGACAAAATTGAGGTTTTCTTCGGAGATCTCAAGACAGCCGGAAAGAACGACGCGCACTTGGGTGGGATGCCCAGGGGCCTGGCCCTCGATGGCAAGGGCAATTTGTTGATTGCCGACACCGAAAACAACCGCGTGTTGGTTGTTTCCGAGAAGGGCGCCAAGGTTATCGACCAGTTTGAAGTTGAGGCACCGGACGGCGTCGCGGTCGACGAGAAGACCGGGCGCGTTTACGTGACACGGATTCTCGATCGGTGGATGGTCGAGTTGGTCAAGTTTCGCGGTGTTACGGATTCCACGCGGATCGCGGCGATGTCCTTACAGCACGAGGCCGACAGAACGCAGTATTGGGTGATGGCTCTCGACGCGACCGTGGATCCGCCGATCGTCTGGATGGGGGGCGACGCCGGCAGCTTGTTGAGAGTTACCGAAGCCAACGGGAAGTTCAAATCAGAGAGTGTCAACTCGAGGAACTTTGGTCGTGCCGCCTTTGTGGACCTGCAGGTCGACCGCTGGCGCGATGACAAGGAAGTTTACACCCGCACCCTCCAAAGCCGTTGGGTACGCTTCAACGAGAAGACCGGGTCGATCACACCCGTCACATACAATGTGATTTCGAAGGGGCTGTGCATCCTGCCCGGCCCGGACGGAAGCATTTACGGCACCGAGTGGCCAGCCGGCCTCTTCAAGTGGAGTCGCAGGGGCAAGCCAATCCCTTGGGAAAACCCCGAGCCAGGTGCGAAGGACTTCAATCGCAAGTACGTCGCCCGGCCGCATGGCACCTTCGTGCCTGTTTGTATGGGGTTCATGATGCATGCTTATGGTGTTCGGCACGATGGCCACCACTTCGTCTTTTCGCGCCCGCCGTCCAACCCGTTCCGCAGTGCCAAAGCTCTGCACGAATATGACAAGACGGGCAAGCGCATCGGCGGCCCCATCATTTGGAAGGCGTCGGACAACGTTCTGGGCCCCAAGTTCGATCAGGCCGGCAATATCTACGTTGCCGAACAGGTCAAGCCGGCCGGTGCGTTCAGCCCCGAGGAATTCAAAGAGATCGTTGGCGAGGTCGAACTCGGTGCCAAGGATTCCAAGAGTCAGGGCAAGCCTAAAGGGGCGATCCTAAGTATGTACGGCAGCATCCTCAAGTTTTCGCCCAAGGGCGGAATGATCGAACATTACCCGAGCGGAATGGACAGGGGCAAGAAGGTGCCGCAGCCCTTCACGGGTAAACCCAATCTTGATCCTTCGCTTAAGACCGTCGATGCCAGTTGGCACCGCGGCGACAACTGGCAGTGGTCCCGGCCCGCCAAGGTGACCGGGGCACTGTGGATGAAGTTGGGCATCAGCCACATCCCGCTCTTCTACTGCAACTGCGAGAACACCCGTTTCGACGTCGACGAGTTCGGTCGAGTGTGGTATCCGGACCTCGCCCGCTTTCGAGTGTGTGTGTTGGACACCAACGGCAATGAACTCACCAGTTTCGGCCAGTACGGTAACGCCGATGCGCCGGTGAAGAACGGCCAGCAGGAGATACCTCTCGCCTGGCTGATCGGAGTGGGCGTGACTGACAAATATGCCTACATGGGTGACAGTATCAACCGGCGTTTGCAGCGGGCGGCGTTGGTCTACGCCGATGAGGCGCGTTGTGAGATCGAATAGTTAACCGTTTGGATGGACCGACCGCGACGCGGACGAGAGTTGCTTCTAAGTGTCTTGCGAATCGATCTGGTGATTGGCCGGCACAGACTCGCGGACCCGTCGTTGGAGAGATGGATTGTTCGATCGGGGAGTTCGGTTAGGTTTCGTGGTTGGTTCCAACGCCAATTCCTGCCGGTGACGCCGGATCCGTATGGCTAGGATTTCCAAACATACGGGATGTCCGATCACTGATCAGAAAAAGGCCCGCCACCAGGGCGCCGCCGATGTAGCCACAGACGGCTCCAAGGACAATGGAATGAGCCCCCACGAAGGCGATGTCCGCGGGGGTCCCGACGAATGCCGCCCAAGGTGGGCCCGCATTCCTCCCGCTCGTGATCCAAACGATGGCCAGCGCCGTCGGCAGCAGGGCGGTACCGGTTCCGACCGATACTGCGCGGGGTACCCGATTCATCAGCATTTGCAGGCCGCTGATTAGAGCCAAGAACGTGCCCATCGAAACGGACAGCGCCGGCGGCATCCCAACCCATCTTGCCACTCCGAAGAATAACGATGCAACGCCAAGGACCAGTATCAACGTCCCCATTCCAAACCGGCGAGGTGTGGTGGCCGGTCCGTTCTCGCTGCCTTTGCGATTATTTCCAAGGCACGCCAGGAAAAACACCATGCCCGATACGGCCGCTAAGCCGAGGGGACCGCCGAATAGAATCATGGCGTGTGTTAGCCGCGGATTGGGGCGCACTGCCATCGGCACCAAGGTCGGCCAGCAGGCGATGCCAAGAACTAGCCCCACGAGGAATAGGCCTAGACCATAATTCCTCCATGGCCGGTAGAACAAGCCAACGATGGCAAGCACAGCACTGAGCGCGAAGCAATATCTCGACACATCGTAGCCGAGGACACCCGTCACTCCGACGGGCAGTAACGCGGCAAACCATGTGAATCCTGTCAGGAAGCCGAACAGGATAAAAACGGCGACGTGAGCGAAAATCCGCGATCGGCTGTTGGTGGATCTGTTTTCGGCCATGATTTACGCGCCTATGTTCGCCCACAAAATTGCGGCCGGGTTCATTGTCTCAAGCGGACTCATCGAGTTGCCGAAAAGTACACAACGAATTCAGCTACGGCGGCTCGGCTCTTGCTGGCTTTGCGTGCGTGAGTCTTTTTATGGCTCGGCGAGGAATATTGCAATCAAGAATCGCGGTTTATGTTACGAAATCGCGACTGCCCCGCTTGATTTGCAGATGAAAATAATAACTGGCAGCATGGCCGTTCGAATTGGTACAATGCAGACACGGGGTTGTCGCGAGCGGTGTAACGCGCCGGCGTTCTATAGTTCCGTCGGCTCGGCGGTATCGCCCGGGGCGGTGCCGTAGTATCTCCCCCCTTTCTCATTCCACGGAGAATTCCATGATTTCCTCGAATCGTCGCGCGTTTATGTCGGATGTTGGCCGCGGGATGCTGGCCGCCGGACTGGGTGCGTCGTTGGCCAGTGACCTCGGATTTTCGACCGCGTTCGCCGAGCAGGGTAGCGATGCCATCCCCCTGGGCGAGCACGCCCGACTCGTGGAATTGATGCGGAACACTCCGGCCAAAAATTTGCAGCCCTTGTTGGCTGGAAAGATCTTGAAGGGTGAGACCGATTTGAAGAAGCTGATCGCGGCTGGCGCGTTGGCCAACGCCGTTACGTTTGGAGGCTGTGACTATGTCGGTTTCCATACGGCGATGGCCATGCTTCCGGCGCTGGAAATGACCAACCAACTTGCAACCAAACGCCGTCCGCTGCCAGTACTCAAGGTGCTGTACCGCAACTCGCAACAGATTCAGAAAGTCGGGGGGCCCTCAAAAACATCGCTCAAGGGATTGCCGGAAGGAGAGCCTTCGGTCAACGGCGATCTGGGAGTGCGGATTCGCGAGGCTTGCCGAAATGTCGATGTTGACCTGGGCGAGACGTTGCTGGCCAAGGTTGGTGATTCTCCGCTCGACGCCTTCAACGCCTTGCAACCGGCAATGCAGGACGACCTCAATGTGCATCGTTTTGTGTTTGCTCATCGGACCTACGGCTTAGTCGGTCTGTTGGGAAAAGAGTATTGCTATTCGATGCTGCGGCAGTGCGTTCGGTTCTGTGCCAATCACGAGGGAAGCCGTATCGCGAATAAACGTCCCCCGTCGCCGATTCGGTCATTGGTGCCGAAACTGCTCGATCAGTACAAGTTGGTGGGCAAAAAGCTCGGCAAGCGCGATCCGGGTGACGACGCCGTTAGGGAATTGAGCGAGGCCATTTATTTGGGGCCCCGCCACCGCGCGGCCGAAGCCGTCGCCGGCGCGTTGGCGGAAGGGATCGACCCGGAAGTTGTTGGCGAGGCAATCTCGCTGGCGTCGAACTCGTATGTGTTGCGTCAGGGCAAGGATAAATGGCGGACGCATGGCGATTCGGCC
>JAJDEH010000309.1 GCA_029259935.1 Planctomycetota bacterium | reverse complement strand
GGAGGGTCGGCGCAGCCGGGGAGGGCTACGTCATGGCGTTGAAAAGTACGGCGTTGAAGAGTACCACTCACGTTGAGGTGGCCAGACGGCATTATTCGAAGAGCGTCTCCAAAAGTTCCGGTCGGCAGCCAAAGAGCAGAGGTGGCACGGGTGGCACGGGAGAGTGGATGGAACCGCGGCGCTATCGCGGAAGAAATGCCCGAATCACTCAAGCTGAAAGATAGAAAATCATTCTGCCTACATCCAATTTAAGCGAACGCTTTGCGGCTGCACGTGACGCCGTGCAACCAATGCCGATCGTGAGTGAGGCTGAACTTCGGCTGCCAAATGACTGCTCGCCCCGTCGCGGGCGGCGGAACTAACGGCCAAAATTTAGCACGTTTCCCCTCCGTGATCGCCGGCTACGTGCCTTAATAGAACGCAATCGAATTATGGGGGGCCCGGTGGTGGACCTGATTGCATGCCACTGTTGATCATGGATTGCTCGTGCCTGCACCGTGGTCTTTTTTCGGCAGACTATGTCGCCGTACATCCCCACTCCAGGCATTAACGTTTTCGTTTCCGTATCGGTGCCTTGCGAAAATTTTCCAGCACTTGACGGCGTTGGCATTCAGCACATCTGTCTCGATTGCTGGAAAATACAACACATCATGGTCCTGAGTAAACCTTCCTTTCTCGATTAAGGCCTTAATTACTCCATTCGTTGTGAACGAGTCAACTTTGTTCGCCAGTTCACGTAATCTGTGAACAATTGACCCGATGCTTACGATCGAAGTCTCACCCTCTAGGCTCAGGTGTACGGGAATCGGCGTCACACGCGAACTGAGAGCCTTATAGCGTGTTGCAACCTCTCTTAAGGATCGCATCAGGTTGGCCCTTTCGATTCGAAAGATCTTAATAGGCTTCGCTTCAGCATCCTCCACAAAACGCTCGCCGGTCCAGTTTTCGTATATATCCTCAACGTATTCCTGCTTAATGCTGCCTTCAGTCTGTGCATCCTTCCAGACTTGTTCAACGTGCTTTTGTGTCTCGCTCTTTAATTCCGACCAGTTCGCATCTTGATCCACTTTGTGGTGCCCACCGCCGGAGATAACTTCAAAGACATCAAACTTTCCCCCATGATCTCCTTTATGGTCGTAGTCGTGTTTAATCTCCTTGTAGAATTCCCTTGCATTTTCCGTGGCTTTCGCTACCTTGCGTATGATGTTCCACGCTGTATCCAACACACTTCTAAACTTTTCGTGCGTAGTCAGACTGTCGGTCCGATGTTTGATCATACGCGGAGCTAACTCAAGCCTGGCGTTCTCCGGCCCATAATACAATTGGTCTCCCACGCCTATCACCTCTTCGTTGGAGAGCGGCTTAAAATCTGAAAATGCAGAATGGGCACGTTCGATTAGATCCGCAGCGAGGTCCGGTGCGTTCTCGTCAAACGCGACCGTGAGTTGGGTACTCATTCTTTCTAGCAGTTCGTTTTTTACATCGCGAGTCACGAGTCCGGCGTGAGCGTCACCAATGACGGTTTCAATTACTTTTTTCGTTGCTTGGCTGGTGATCTGCCACGATGCTTCTTCGGATCGGTAGACTTCGAAACGGTAGTATGGGATGACCTTCACAACAACTGACTGAGGCTCATTCATTAGTGCGGCATGGAGACGCTGATCATCAACCGTGTGACTCACGCTTATCTTGCCGTTACTACGAAACGAATTTTCCTTGTGAACCACGCGCTCATCATTACCTACTGCCAGAATGACTTCGCAGTACTCGCATTCCATTGGCGCTGGAGTCCCAGTGTAGTCCTCCAGGCCGAATCCAGGCTGCAAGTTCGGAGTTTTGTTTCCAAGACTCCCAAACTCAATACGAAAAGAGATCTGGCGTTCTTGGACGTTGTAGACGGGGATCCTGTGCAATACAACTCTTGGACAAAGCGTGCGGTATAGAGCCTTGCCGCCAGGATGATTTTGGTACAGTTCAACGTCTGGGCCATCTTGAACCTCGATCGTACCCACAATGACATCATGGGCATGACGTCTTTCGCCGACTCCAATTGGATTGCCCGTGACTGAGTCTACTCCTGTTTCCGATGCATTAGGCATGTATTTCCCTTTAGTTGAACTCAAGAATGCGGAACTCGTTAGCTTGCACGGGTGCTAAACCAGGTAACAGTCAACCGTCACTTGATTGGTGAGCGCCGGGCCAGCGGATTTTGCTCGCGCTTCAATGGTCGTTACGCAATTACATACTTCGAACTCAGTCATGCTGCCCGTCGATTTAGTCGAGGATTGGCCTGGCTGCTCAGGCCATCGCATTTCTACCACAGGTCCCTGTACGCCATCTATAGTCGATTGCTCAATCCGCAGGCGAAAGCGCCCACGCCCGCCACCCAGATAGTTATAAACCGAACGCCATGGACCAAAAGTGCCCACAGGCGCTAGCAGTGTAGTAGTAGTCATAGGAAGTCCTCCACTTAGTTGGAATTCAGAGTTCCGGCGTTAATCGCGTGCGTCTGAGAGGTTGCTTTCTTTCCGATGGAAAACCGTTCCTCGGCCACCAATAGAATTGCAAACTGAGCACGAAAGTTGCGCGGTCCGCCGGAAAAAACTTCAGAAAATGTTAGGCGACGGAAAACTGGCGAATTACCATTTCCAAAAAATGGGCACTCCGCCCCTATATTCTGATTGCACTGGGCGCAGGTCTTGTTGGTCTTCGGAAAGACCATGGCTCAAGGTCCGACCGACGGCACGTGTCCCACGACACGAAATTGATTGACCAGGTGAAAGTGGGCCTTAACGAAGGTGTGTATTGGGTGGAGGCAAAATGGACGGCTTGCCCACTGACCGATATCCGGCCGCGAAAACGTCTCCACGGATCGGGCGCAAGAACGTGAGGCGACGTTCCGTAGTCCAGCAAACTAACGGTGTACCGTTTGCATTGGATCTTGTAAAATGGAGGGAAGGAGCATGTGATCTCCATCACTGTGATGTTCAAGAATAGCTGGGCAGGTTTATTTCCCTGAGCTTGGACTCTCTCCTCGTTGATGAGGACAGGAATGGGAAGGGGCGCGGCCGCTTGTTGGGCACGCCTCCGGGGCTCTTGTGTTTCACTGCTTGTCGGATGGAGTTCGGCGAGCGGCACAGGTTATGAAATTATGAAACGCGGCTCGTGGTTGCGCGAAATGTATGCGCCTACCGGGGGTGAGAGGCGGTGAAACGGCTGCAAAGTTGCAAACGTTTTTGTTTTGATTCGCCATCGTGAGCATCGACACGGCGTTGAGGTAACTCGTTGGTGAGTCTTTTTTTAGGGCAGAATCATGAACAACCAAACGGCATCAGCATGGCAATCGCTTGTATGTTACACTCGTCGACGTGCCCCGCTTTGGTTTGGGCAAAATGGAAGGCGGCGGACTGCCGGAGCAGCGCTTCGCTTGATCCGGCCTACACAAAGTGGCTCAGAAGAGGTTTACTTGCATCGGGTTCATGGATCGCGGAAAATTGAAGTAGTCCTCCCTCCAACTTTCCCTCCTTGGTTCATGATGCTCTATTTACGCGTCCTCACCTTCGCACTACTCGTTCTTGCTGGCGGCAACGTCCTTCGCTCGAAAGAATTGCATTTCGAGCGCGATGTTTACCCAATCTTGAAGGCGCACTGTTTGCATTGCCATGGCGAACAGCAGTTGCGCGAAGGCGGCTTGGATTTGCGGTTACGACGATTCTTGGCGGACGGTGGCGAATCGGGGCCGGCGATCGCGGTCGGCAAGCCTGCCGATAGCCTGCTGGTGCGCCGGTTACGCGACGGAGAAATGCCGCCCGACGATCTTGCAAAACTTTCCAACGACGACATCGCCACGATTGAAACCTGGATTCAGCAAGGCGCTCCGACCGCTCATCCCGAACCGGAAACGATTGGCGACGAACCGATCTTCACCGTCGAGGAAAAACAGTTCTGGGCTTTTCAACCGATCCAACAACCGCCGTTGCCACTGGCCGAGATGGCGGTCGAGTCGCGAGGGCCTGTTGATCTATTTTTGGCGGAACAGTTGCGAAACAAGGGCTTGGCCTTCTCGCCGACCGCCGACGCCGTGACCCTGGTTCGCCGGGCAACTTTTGATTTGACCGGACTGCCGCCGACTCCTGACGAGATTCACGCCTTCGAGAGGGACGAACGGCCCGATGCCTTTGAACGATTGACGGATCGGCTTTTGGCTTCGCCCCGTTACGGCGAACGCTGGGGCCGGCACTGGTTGGACGTGGCCGGCTATGCCGACTCGGAAGGGTACACCGACCAAGACACCGTTAGGCCGTGGGCCTTTCGCTATCGCGATTACGTCATCCGTTCACTCAATGACGACAAGCCGCTCGACCAGTTCATTCAAGAACAACTGGCGGGTGACGAAATGGTTTCGCCTCCTCACAAGAACCTCGCGCCCCAGCAACTGGAAAAGCTTGTCGCCACGGGATTCTTGCGAATGGCGCCCGACGGAACGGGAACCGCCGGCGTCGATGAAAACGTGGCTCGCAATGAAGTGATGGCCGACACGATCAAGATTGTATCGACGTCGCTGCTGGGGCTCACGGTAGGATGTGCCCGCTGTCATAATCATCGCTACGACCCGATTGATCAAAGTGACTACTATCGCATGCGAGCCATCTTTGAACCCGCTTACGATTGGAAACATTGGCGCGTGCCCCGCGCGCGGCTCATTTCGTTGTACACCGATGACGATCGCGTTCAGGCCGCCCAAATCGAAGAAGAAGCCAAGAAGATTGACGAGCAGCGGACGAAGAAGCAAGAGGAATATATTGCTCGCACTTTTGAGAAAGAGTTGGCCAAGCTACCTGAAGCACTTCGCGAGCCAATCCGCTCCGCGCGGGCCACGCCGGCGAAGGAACAAACGGAAAAGCAGAAGAGTCTGCTGAAGAAACATCCGAGTGTCAATGTCACGGCCGGTTCGCTTTACTTGTACGACAACAAGGCCGCGCAAGATTTAAAGCAGATGGTCGAACAAGCCACGAAGCTGCGCGGCACGAAGCCCAAGGAAGAGTTCATTCGAGTATTGACCGAGCCGACGGGGCGTACACCGCCCGAAACTTTCTTGTTTGCCCGCGGCGACCATGAACAACCCAAGCAAGCGGTGCCGGCGGCGGAACTAACGATCCTGAACCATTCGAGTGGCGGCCAACTTCCCGCGAACGATCCGGAACTGGCCACCACGGGACGACGGCTTGCTTACGCGCGTCATCTGACCAGCGGCTTGCATCCGCTGACCACTCGCGTGTTAGTGAACCGCTTTTGGATGCATCACTTCGGCCGCGGCATTGTCGGCTCGCCGGGCGAGTTCGGCTTTCTCGGCCAGCGGCCCACGCATCCGCAACTGCTCGACTGGCTGGCGCGAGACTTTTCCCAGCACGGTTGGCAACTGAAGCGGCTGCATCGGCTGTTGATGACATCCACCGCCTATCGCCAATCGTCTCGCCGCAACGATCAACTGAATACGGTCGACCCCGACAACTTGTTGTACGCGCGGATGCCGCTTCGGCGCTTGGAAGCCGAAGCGGTTCGCGACTCGGTCTTGTCCGTCAGCGGCCGGTTATTTGAAAAGATGTTGGGCGAGCCGGTGCCGGTGATGGAGGACGAGGTTGGGCAAATCGTCATCGGCAAGGAGAACTTGGACGGCGAACGCAAGCCGACTAAGAAAGTTTCGCTCAACGGTGACGAATTCCGCCGCAGCGTTTACATCCAGGTTCGCCGCAGCCGACCGCTGGGCGTGTTGGAAACTTTCGACACGCCGGCCATGACGCCGAACTGCGACGCGCGCAACAGCTCGAACGTCGCCCCGCAATCGTTGTTGTGGATGAACAGCGACTTTGCGGTGGCCTACGCCGAGCACTTCGCGCGGCGTGTCATCGCCGACGTGGGCGACGATCCTCCTTCGCGGATTCGGCGGATGTGGCAACTGGCTTTGGGCCGGGATGCTTCGACCGCCGAGATCGCCGGCGCGCGGGAATATTTGAGTAAGCAGCAGGTCGAATTTGAAAAGCACGAAGCCAAGTCGGGCGAATTGCACGCGTTGACATCGCTGTGTCAGGCGCTGATGAGTACCAATCGTTTTCTTTACGTCGAATAAGTCCCTCGGACTCAGATAAGCCATGGCAACCGAATCAAACTTCTCCGCCAGCCGTCGTCACTTCCTGGCCGCCAGCGCGATGAATATCGCGCCGCTGGCTCTGGCGTGTTTGCTCAAGCAAGAGGGCGCGCTGGCCAAACCGCTGAAGCCGGATTTGGAGCGTCCGGTTTTCGATTTGAAACCGAAACCGGCACACAATCCGCCGCGTGCCAAGGCCATGATCTCGCTGTTCATGCAAGGCGGGCCGAGCCAGGTCGATCTGTTTGATCCCAAGCCGAAATTGAACGACTTGGACGGTCAGGCGTTTCCCGGCAATATCAAGTATGACAATGCGGCTCAGGCCAGCTCCCGGGTACTGGGAAGTCCGTGGCGTTTCCAACCGCGTGGGCAGTGCGGAACCGAAGTTTCGGAGTTGCTGCCGAACATTAGTGAAGTGGTCGACGACATCACGCTGATCCGTTCCATGCACACGGGCGTCAACAATCATGGCCAGTCGATTCACGCGCTCAACAGTGGCCGCACGCAACGCGGACGTCCGTCGCTGGGAAGCTGGATGACCTACGCGCTGGGAGCGGAGACCGACAACCTGCCGGCCTTTGTCGCAATGACCGATCCGAAAGGCCTGCCGGTCGAAGGCGTGTTGAATTGGTCGAACGGTTGGTTGCCGTCACTGTTTCAAGGGACCGTGATCCGTTCCAAGGAACCTCGGATTCTCAATTTGAATCCACCCGCGCACTTCAAGGGAGACGTGCAGAGAAACTATCTGGACTTCCTTGGCAAACTCAATCGCGAGCACTTGAAAGAGTTGCCCGGCGAGTCGGAACTGGCGGCGCGGATTGCGAATTACGAACTGGCGGCCCGCATGCAAACGGCCGCCCACGAGGCGCTCGATATCCATCGCGAGTCGGCGGCCACGCATCGGCTGTATGGGCTCGACGATCCCGTCACACAGGAATACGGCGCGCGTTGCCTGATCGCGCGGCGCTTGGTGGAACGCGGCGTCCGCTTTGTGCAAGTGTTTACCAAGAACCAATATTGGGACCATCACGGTTCGATTCGTTCGGCCCTGCCCAATTCCTGCGCCAAGGTTGATAAGCCTTCGGCGGCCCTGGTCAAGGACCTCAAGCAGCGCGGCTTGTTGGATTCGACGGTCGTCCACTGGGGCGGCGAGATGGGCCGCTTGCCGGTCATTCAAAACGACACGGGAGCGAAGAAAGTCGGACGGGACCACAACACCTACGGATTCAGTATGTGGCTGGCCGGCGGCGGGTTTCGGCGCGGCTGCGTCCACGGGGCCACCGATGAATTCGGACACCATGCGGTGAGCGACATCGTCCATCATTTCGACTATCATGCAACGCTGCTGCATCTGTTTGGCTTGGATCCGGAGCGGCTTGTGTTCAAACGAAACAATCGGGAAGAATCGCTGCTCGCGGGCCAGCCCGGGAAAGTTGTGAGCGGAATCCTAGAGGCATAGCCTTCAACCATCGCATCTTCAATTCAAGGATCTGTCATGAACAATAAATTGTCTGCATCGGTAGCGGCGGTGATGAGCCTGTTTGTTGCTGCTTCGACTCTTGCCGAAGAAGCAAGCACTCCGTTCAACGGAAAGAATCTAGACGGGTGGAGCTTCAAGGCCCCTTCGGAACGAAACCACTGGAAGGTGGGCAGCGCGTCGCTGGACAAATCCAACGCTCGTGAAATCGCCCTTGGAAAAACCGGCAATGATTTGGTGAACACGAAAGGCCGCGGCGTCGACGCGTATAGCGACGCCAAGTTCGGCGATTGCGTCATCGAAGTGGAAGTACTCGTGCCGCAAGGTTCCAACTCGGGCATCTATGTGATGGGCGAGTACGAAGTGCAAGTGTTCGACAGCCACGGCAAGGAGAAGCTAGGCGGCGGAGATATGGGAGCCATTTACGGAGCCGCGCCGCCCCGCGTCAACGCCATCAAGGCGCCCGGCGAATGGAACAAGTACGTCATCGATTTTCGCGCGCCCAAGTTCGACGACCAAGGAAAGAAGACCGCCAACGCGACGTTTGTAAAAGTCTCGCTGAACGGCCAAGTCCTGCACGAGAACGTCGAAATGAAAGGGCCGACCCCCAGTGGCGTCACGGGC
>JAJDEH010000308.1 GCA_029259935.1 Planctomycetota bacterium | reverse complement strand
AGGGCAAAGAAGTGAACTGGATTCAGACGAACAAAGGTCAATCCTTCTTCGTGTACCTAAGGCTCTACCGTACTTTCCGCACTTCCGGATTTGATTTGCGGCGATTTTGCTCTCGCGAGTTTGCGGTCGCATGTGCCTGAGCGCGTGGTGGACCTCCTTTGATTTTTCTCGCCGCGGCCGTCCCGGCCGTGTTACGATTGGATGCGTCGCGCCTCTCATCTTGGCATGCTTGGCCGTTGCCAGCATTCATGACCGCGAATATTGTTCTCTCGTCGTGCGCTGGAGCAAGTGCCACGGCTCATTTCGGCGCGCGCTGGAAAAAAGTTGCGAGTTTTTGCATCGACGTAAGTCAAGTTCGACTCAACTTACGTCAAAGGCGTTCGTCGTAACTTGCTTGAGGCGTTTTTGGCCCCTTTTCTGGACAGCCCACCGTGGGTATTCATTCCGCGAGCATCGTTTTTCGCGCGAATCGTGGATGGTTGAGAAAGGGAGATCTCCATGGTCAAGAAACGCAAGCAAGGCCCGAGGAAGCGACCCGTGAAACCCGGGCATTTGGCCAAGTCCGGTGGCAAGACCCTCCGCACGTACGACGTGGGGGCGTTGCCGATCATCAACCGGATCCTGAAACGCATGCGTCTGTCGGAGATCCTGGAAGAGTGCCTTCCACCCGACGATTCACGAACTCGACTGTCGACCCATCGCGGACTGTTGATACTGGTTCGCAATATCCTCATCGCTCGCGAGCCGGTTTACGGCGTCGGCCAATGGGCCGCGCGGCACGCTCCCGATCAGTTGGACCTGGGGGATGAGGAAGTGGAACTTCTCAACGATGATCGTATGGGTCGTTGCCTCGATCAATTGTTCGACGCCTTAGACGTCGGTCTCATCATGAAGATCGTGCGACACGTGATCGAAGAGTTCCAAATCAACCTGGACGAGTTACACAATGATTCGACCAGCGTGTCGGTTTACGGCGC
The DNA here is from genome assembly GCA_029259935.1 of Planctomycetota bacterium. The sequence goes on along the minus strand of JAJDEH010000308.1, from coordinate 2,269 downwards.
CTATTCAGAAGCCGAGGAAGAAGGTCACGCGCGTGGCCGGCGAACCCTGGCGATCACGTTCGGTCACAGCAAGGATCATCGCCCCGACCTGAAGCAGTTGCTGTACATTCTGACGGTGACCAATGACGGGGGAGTCCCTGTGTACTTTACCTCGGCCAGCGGCAACACGGCGGACGACACCACTCATCGACAAACGTGGGACTTGTTGCGTGACTTGGTGGGGCGCGCTGATTTCTTGTACGTGGCAGATTGCAAACTGGCGAGCAGCGACAACATGAACTACATCGCGCGTCAACAAGGCCGTTTCATCACGGTGTTGCCGCGTACTCACAAGGAAGATCAACAATTCCGTCAGCGGTTGTTGAAAACGCCCGAGTCGGTTCGCTGGACCGAACTGTATACCGTGACCAAGGAGGTCGTCACCAAGGGACAGCTGTTCACGCAAACGGTGGATCGCCTGTCGGTCAGTACGGAGGAGATGATTGGCGGCGATGGCTATCGCCTGCTGTGGTATCACAGCACCAGGAAAGTCGAACTCGACTCTCGGCGGCGAAGACGGCAGTTGCAACGAGCGATCCAAGAACTGACGGAACTCCGTGATCGCCTGCGAGGTCCCAAGAGTCGCTTCCGCGAGCGGAAGAAAATTGACGCGGCCGTACAAGAGATTCTGGGAAAGCACGAGCTCGATTCGCTGCTGCGGGTGGACGTTCTCGAGGAAGAGAAAGCGACCTACCGGCAAGCCAGCAAGGGCCGCCCAAGCAAGAACACGAAGTACGTCAAGCAGGTGAAGAAACGATTCGACATCTCCTGGACGGTCGACTCGGTCCGCTTGGCCGAGGCGGAGTCGCTCGATGGCATCTTTCCCTTGATCACGAACGTGAGGGAGATGTCGGCCGAGGAAGTACTGCGGGCCTACAAACGTCAGCCGATCATCGAAAAGCGATTCTCGCAGTTGAAAACGGACTTCGCGGTGGCTCCGATCTACTTGAAATCGGTCACGCGGATTCAAGGCCTGTTGGCCGTTTACTTCTTCGTGCTGATCGTGCAAACGTTATTGGAGCGTGAACTGCGGCAAGCGATGGAACGCGAGAAGATCGAATCCGTGCCACTCTATCCTGAGGACCGGGCTTGTCGTCGCCCAACGACGCGCAAGATCGTGGACCTGTTTGACGGCGTTCAACGACACGAACTCGGCCTACCCAATCGCGAACCGGAAGTGATGTTGACTCAGCTATCGCCATTGCAGAAGCAAATCCTGAAGCTGCTACGAGTTTCCCCCACGAACTACGGATACTAGCGGCGACCCACGCATTGCCACCGATGACTCGTCCGCGCCGACTGCGACATGATCACTGCGTAACCTGACGACCCACCTCCTTCACGAAATGAGGCAGTGCCTTCCATGAAACAACCGCCGGTCGGTTCAGAAAATGGCGTCAAATGTCACACGCGAAGTGCGGAAAGTACGCTCTACGGCCCCGAGCAAGCTTACTTCGACCAGACATTCCCGATGAGCAAGATCGAGAAAGTGAAATAGGCAATACCGGAAACTTACGTGGCTGTGGCTTCCAGCCACAGCCACGTAAAGGCAACGAATTCAAAAGAACTCATTCGAGAGCAAAGAATATGAACATTAAACAAATATCTCAGACGAAGCTAAAACCTGTTGTCGCAGTGCTCATCTTGACAGGCGTTCTGTGTGCAACGACCGGGCAGGCTGTCGCTCAAGAAGCGATGGTGACGCAGAAGCCAGAGATGAAGATGACCATTCCTATCCCGAAGAACATCACGACTCCGGACAAGGTGCAAACGCCGATTGGCGAATTGCAGTTCTTCGATGGCATTCCGATCGGCGACACCAGGGAAAGCGTCTACGACTATATGGACCGGGCCCGCGCAGTGATGGTCTATGTCAACATGATCCCTGCGGTTTCTACGTACAGTTTGCTGCAGGGAAACCGGGACATGAATGCGGGAGAGAGTAATCAAATCCTGATTTGGGAACAGATGGGCGATTCGAAGTCGCTAGTGCTCACCTACAACAACACATCGCTGTACACCTGGGGATTTCTGGATCTTGAGAAGGACGGCCCGACCGTGATTGAGATTCCACCAGACGTGCTGGGAATCCTCGACGACGGCGACATGCGTTACCTCAGCGACATGGGAGCCGCCGGACCGGACAAGGGCAAGGGCGGGAAATACCTGGTGCTGCCTCCGGGCTACGAAGGCGACGTGCCGGAAGGCTACTTCGTGGTCAAGTCAACCA
>JAJDEH010000307.1 GCA_029259935.1 Planctomycetota bacterium | reverse complement strand
GGCATCCATCGTTCTAGTGAAGGAAAGTTCTATATTGACGCCACCGGTGATGGCAGATGGAACTTTGGTGACCAGGATTTTCGCTTCGGTATTCCCGGCGACACGTTCATTGTCGGAGACTGGAATGGCGACGGTTTCGACGAAATTGGCGTGCATCGAGGAAATATTTTCTACTTGGATTTTAGTGGGAACGGTGCTTGGGGGCCGGGCGATGTGGCCCATCGGTTCGGGATCCATGGTGATACGCCCATCGTCGGCGATTGGGACGGCAATGGAACAGACGACATCGGCGTGCATCGTGGCCGGTTCTTCTTCCTCGACTTTACGGGCGACGGATCTTGGAATACTGGCGACGTCGTTCATCGCTTCGGCATCAACGGAGACGTTCCCCTGATCGGCGACTGGGATGGTGATGGCACGGACAACATCGGCGTCCATCGCCACAATTTCTTCTTCCTGGATGCGACGGCGAACGGAGCCTGGAACTCTGGTGATGTTGCCCATCGGTTTGGCAACCCCGGCGACACGCCGTTGATTGGCGATTGGAACGGCGACGGAACGGATAACATTGGTGTCCATCGTGGCCGCACCTTCTTTCTCGAGTACAACGGCGACGGCAGGTGGAATGGTGCGGATGATCGCAGCTACAACTTTGGCATTCCAACCGATGCCGGAATCGCGGGCCGCTGGAAGTCGGCTCTATCGGTCAGGGCGGCGTCTGGTGAAGTCGCGGCTGCCGAAACAGACGCAACGACGCTTGAAGCGGATGAACTAACGCCAATCATCAGCGCGGCAATCGATAGATTGGCTGCGGAAGGGCTCGATGACGACCAACTCGCGAGGCTCCAGCAGGTCCAGGTGCGAATCGCGGATCTCGACGGCGCCGTGCTGGGTCAGGCGTTAGGAAACTCGATCACGATCGACCGAGACGCCGCGGGACATGGATGGTATGTCGACACGACGCCTTATTCCGATGAAGAGTTCGTTGTGGCGCCCGATCAAGGGCTGTTGGCATTGGGCGACGACGCAGCCGTCGGACGAATCGATTTGTTGAGCGTGGTACTGCATGAATTGGGCCATGTTTTGGGCCTCGCCGACGATCATACGGACTTGGGTTCGGACCAGTTCATGCTCGGTTCATTGCACGACGGGATTCGCCGTTTGCCAACGGAAGGTGACCTTGCGGCGGTCTTGCTGGGTGATGACTTGAACGCCCTCTTGTAGGGGCCGACCTACAAGATAATGACGATCGGCGGCATCCGGCCGTGGATTCACATCAACACGGAATTACGCGACGTGGGCTGCATCCTTCTCGATCGCCAACAGATCGGTGGCGGCGGCCTCTATGGCCGGTAGGTACTCGTCGTCCAATTCGCTCAACAGCGGCAGCATGGGGCCGGTTTGGGCAATTCCGGCAAGTGACAGAGCTCGATGCAGAACGCGAATCGGATTGATGGAATTGCGTAGATCCTCCAACGGACGGAACTTCGCGCGAACGACTTCGGCGGTTTCCACATCACCGGCTCGCAGAGCCGACAACATGTCCGTCGAAAGTCGCGGCGCGACGCAGACGCATCCGGACGTGAAGCTGACAAGGCCAAATTGACGCAGATGAATAATGGCCGGTTGTTCGCCAATTCCGCTGACGATCTTCGAGGGGTCAACGTGGTCGACCAGTTCGCGCAAGTAGTCGTCGTCGGCCGGATCGTCGCGGACGATGGCATACTTGACCCATGACAGCAGGCCGTCATCCATCAGCCGCTTGACGGCACCGACATCGATGAAGCCGTCATGCTTGATGTACAGCACGGCGGGACGTTCGACGGCTTCCACGAAGCGACGCACCGCGGAAGCAACCCCCGCGGAAGTGCAGACGTCGCGCTGCGGCAAGATCATCGTGGTGGGAAATTCGAAGTCACGTAGAATCGCCGCTTGGTCCATCATCGTTCCGAAAGCAGGGCCAACGGACGGAATGGCCAATGTTTCCTCGGCCACGGTTTCCGCCAACAGGCTTAGCAGTTCGGCGAATTCGCTTAGCGCGACGTGATACAACACGGCATTTCCGCCATACAGCAACGTCGTAACTCCGCCCGCCTCCAGATGCCGGATCACTTTTTCGTTTTCCGCGCGATTCAACGACAAGTTCTCATCGCGCGCCAGCGGAGGAACGGAAACGACCGATGAGGACAACGTATCGGAAGTAATAGGATTAGTATTCATGTCTCCGTGGATCTCGTCGGATGGGAGGACGTGGGGTGGGAGGCTGGTGTATGACACGGAGTGCCAAGTGGAAACGCAGATTGTAGCAGAACCAGAACGAGTCGGCACTCAAGTGCGGCGAAGAAGACGGTTTCCACCTTCAGCATTTCGCCAGTGCATTCAAGCCTCGATTATCGGGATCGCCCTTGGCACTGCCGGGCAAGCCAGCAGTGGCACCCTAGAAGTTGCCGGGACATAACACTAGTCGCTTTTGGATTTGCCGCTTGACGTTGAACCTTGCTTGAGCTTTTCGCGTTTCTTGACGTCCTGCGGATGTTTTGAGAATGATTCGAAGACATCGCCCACCACGCGGTCGGCCAGCCGTCCAAGTTCCCCGAGGATGATCGCCTCGGCCTCGGGTGCAAGCTTTGAGGTGTTGGGTTCATAGCCGCCAACGGAATAAGCATCGGCGGTGGCGATATAACCGAGATTGCCGTTGGCGTATCCGACGATGATCGGAACGGCTCGATCCGCGATCGCTTTCTCCAGCTTAAAGCCGTATTCGACCATTGGCTCGCCCGGCATCGTGAGCAGCAGATAAGGGCCAATCTTCAACGCCTGCAGTTCGGCCGTCATGCGCTGCTCTTTCCCGGGAAGCGAAACGACTGCATTGGCCACGCGGATCTTATAGTACGACGCACGCTCGCGCAGTTTCTCGCGCGTCACGCTGTATGCCAGCGATCGTACCACCGCGCCGCCCAAGTCGCGTCCAGCCCATTGGATATCGGCTTCATCGGCGCAGCGATAAGGATAGCCCGGCAGATTCGGCCGGATGTCCCCCGCGCATCCTTGCAGAAAAAGCGTGCTTGTCTTGCTCGCGTAACACATTTCCACAAACGACTGCGCCTCGCCCGGGAAATCGGCGCTCATTTTCGGGTAGCCGTTAGGGTAAGGTTGTGAACCCTTGTCGCCCCAAGTGAAGAAACACGGGTGGCAGACGGCGTGCATAATCACGGCCAGCGGTGTCAGTGAACGGCCGTCATCGAAACGCAGTACCTTGACCCGCTGATCATTTGGTCCTTCGGCGTTCAGCCGCACGACCGCCCGCCCGTCGATCACTTTCCGACGATTGATGCTGAAGCCGATGCGGTCCTCGCCATAGCCGATCGTCACCGTTCGCATGTTGGCCGCGGCCTGCTTGGCGGTGGCGGCCAGTTTATCGATCAGCTCTCGTCCCCACGTCGAGTCGGCATCGAAGGCTGGCCCAGAATGATTGTGCGACGCCGCCACCAGGATGTGAGCCCCAGGGATTCCCGTGTCCTTTTCGATTCGCGCGCGAGCCCGCTTCACCATTTCGTCCCAGGCGCCGATTGTGTCAAGCGTCACGATGGCGGCTTTCGTCTCGCCGTCGTCCAGCACCAGAACGCCGGCCCGCAGTGGATCACGAACGCCGTGGACTCTTCGTCGATGTCCCGTGACCATCACGCCGTCGGTCCGCGCGGGTGTGATGTCGACCTTCGCGACGCCGGCCCGCAGGTTCGATTCGACCGGAAACTGCCCGTCTTCACCACGAGCCACAAACGGCCAGCAAGCGAGCAGCAGAAGGAATATGAGGGTGGTCGCTTGATATGCTTCTATCCGGCGTGGGCTTCCGTTTTGGCGAGTGAGACTGATCATGGCTGAATTTCCTTTTTGTCTAGATTCAGCAGGCCATTGTACTCACACTTGCGGGCAAGAATGAACGGTTCGCGTCAAGAATCCGTGACCGATCGCTTCATTTCCGTAGGGTGCCAGCGACGATTCACTCGAAAAATCTTCCTTTTACCTCGCGCACTTTTGACGAATCGCAAATTGTGGCCTACCTTTTAATGGCTTCTCCGCTCGGGGCTCTCTTCGTGGAGAGGCGGTAGCTCTTCTATTCTTGCGAATTCATCCGCTCCCCTTCGCTCTTCCGGTTCGTAAATCCGTTCCTTCGAGTGCCATGTCAATCGTTAGCAACGCTTCCCGTGGGTTCGTGGTGCGCCGTGATTTCGCCACCATGCGGCAACTCCTTGCGCGAATACGTCAAAGCGAGGTGCTTGCTCCGCTGAAACTCTTTCGGCGGCGCAACTACCATCGAATGTTGGACTATCTCGAGCAGCGCAGCGAGGAACGACGGGCGGCACAGATCCCGATAACCATTCTGCCCGCCGAATTCGACGGCGTCACGGCAAGGGTCTCCACCGAGGGCTCGCTGTTCGGTGTGACATGCGTGGTCTCGTTTCGAGGCCTGGGCTTTACGCACGACCAACCGTGCAATGCGGTCTATGCTCTCGTGGAATTCGACTCGCTTGACGTCGATCCCATTCGTGCGCTGCTGGAAGTTCGCTGGTCGAATTTCGAGCAAAGCGAAGAGCAATACATGAGCGGTGGGAGATTTCTAGGAGTCGTCGTGCCGAAGTCTTCTCTAGAACGGCCAGAAACACCATGGCCTGGTTGAGTGGCCGGTAAAGTGTGCGTGCGTTTCAATGTTCGCGATCATTCGGTGTGTTGACGATCGAACGGTTGCGTTTCGTATTACGCTTGCTCACGGTCTTCTCGTTCTTTTTCTGGCGGCATATTTTGCGTTCATCATGTGTGTAACTTGGATTGTATTTTCGAATGGAAAATCTCAGAATCAAATACAACCTGTGGTGCCAAACGATTTTGTCGCCGTTCGTTCCGCGAAAGATCGCCCTTGCGGCACACCACGCTTTCCTCGCAAATTGCCCAAGCCTGCCAGCTAGAAAACGGAAATGGATATGCAAGTTCTACTTATCGGCGGCACACGCTTCACCGGTCCCGCGCTTGTGCAACAATTGCTGGAGCGAGGTCACGAGGTGGCGGTCTTCCATCGGGGACAAACGCGGGATCCGCGCTCCGATCCAGCACGGCAGATCGTCGGCGATCGAAAAGACACAACCGCACTTGCCCGAGCCGTCGCGGAGTGCCGTCCCGATGTGGTGGTCGACATGATTCCGTTCACGGCGGAGGATGCCTCGGGCTTCATGGAGGCATGTCGAGGCCAAGTTCCGCGTGTCATTGGCCTCAGCAGCATTGATGTTTACCTCGCCTATGGCCGGATACATCGAACGGAACCCGGCCGCCAGATTCGGATTCCATGCCCGTCGGCGACGGCCGCTAGCAAATCGGGTAAGAAATTTCCAACCGTCGAGCGGAGCGGAGGCGGGCAGCTTGTTAGAATGGGCATTGTTCCGATGCTTGAGTCGGTTTCAGAATCGTTGATTCGGGTCGTTGGACTTCAAAAGAAAACGGACGGATACAAGAGATGGGCTGGTCAAACATGAAACGATGGTTGGTTTTCGTAGTCGCCTGTGCGTGCGGGCCCTGGCCCGGCCAAGGCGCTGATTGGCCGACGTTCGCTCACGACAGCCAGCGGTCTTACGTGACCGACGAAGCGCTGAAGCCGCCGCTTCACCTCCAGTGGGTCTACGATGCGCCGGCCCCGCCGGCGGCCGGTTGGTCGTTGCCGGTCAACGGTTATGGCGCGCGAAAAAACAAGAGCAACGTCAGCTACGACGATTCGCATCCAGCCATCCTCGTCGGCGATTCGGTTTACTTCTGCTCGTCGGCCGAAAATTGTGTCCACGCCGTGGCAGCCGAATCGGGGGAAATCCGCTGGACGTTTTTTACCGATGCAGCACCCCGGCTGGCTCCCACATTTTGGCGGGGCAAGCTCTTTTTTGGAGCCGATGACGGACGAGTTTATTGCCTCGACGCCGAGGATGGCAGTGTTGTCTGGACGCACAACGCGGCTCCCACCGCCGAGACGATGCTGGGCTATGGCCGCTTCTCGTCGGTTTGGCCGATTCGCACCGGCGTGATGATCGACGAAGGCGTTGCGTACTTCACCGCCGGATTGTTTCCCAGCGAAGGCGTCTACTTGTATGCGGTTGATCCCCAGGATGGCCGCGTCCTATGGCGGCAAGGTGTGGGCCGGTTGGCGGGAGGCGGCTCGCTGGCTCCGCAGGGATATATGCTGGCGACGCGCGATTCGATTTTCGTAACGTCACGCGTCGCCCCATCGCGCTTTAACAAACGCGACGGCCGCTTCATTCCGTTCGCGACCCCTTTTCCAAATCGTCCCAAAGCGCACGAGTATCGGTTTTACAACGGCGGTGACTACGCTCAGATCTGGGACGGGCGGCACATCATCTTTGGGCGCGCCTGCCTGCTCTCCTACGATCCCGACGAAGAGTGGACCAATCGCTATCGCAAAACGGAACGCGGGCAATTGCGGTTTCAGTGGTTCAATGCTCGGCAGACCGTGTTGCGCGACGGAATCGCTTACTTTGCGATGGACGATCATTTGCTGGCCATCGATCAAGATCGCTTGCCGGCCGTCTCCGAAGCGGAAATCCGCGAGTTTGAAGAAGTCTACAAACGACTAAGGGTGGCGAATCGTTTGGACCGGATGGCGGAATACGAACGAATCGTGGCTGCCCATGGAGAAGAGCACTCGCGGGCAAAGGAACTCCGGCAAGGATCGCTGCGATACAGCCAAGCGGCTTGGGACAAATGGTTGGCGGAATCTCCCGCGCTATTCGAAAAGATCCGCAAACAATGCCGCTGGATGGTGCCGCTTGATGCCACCGAGTCGCTGATCCTCGCGGGCGACGTGTTGTACGCCGGGGGCGAGAACGACGTTTACGCAATCGATGCGAGCGGCGGAAAGTTGCTGTGGCAGGCGACGACGGATAGCCGAGTCCGTAGTCTGGCCGCGGCTAATGGCCGGCTGACGGTCAGCACGGTCGACGGCAAGGTACGTTGTTACGCGAAATCGACGTCTGCGGATGAAACCATCCATGTTCGAATTGCCAAACGCGATCCGCCATTTGCGGATGGCTCGCGCACAAAAGCGGCTCGACAATTGGTGGATAAACTTCTTGAACGTCAACAATTTCCACGCGGCCACGCACTCATCGTGGGCGGCGACGGACAATTGGCTTACGAACTCGCGCGGCGGACGGGCCTAACTATTCAACTGCTTGTCAAAGAGCAGCACCAGTTAGCGGATCTTCGCACCCGCTTGGCGGGCACGGGACTGTACGGCCATCGAATCACCGTGCGGGCCGCCGATTTGACGCAGCTTCCGTTTGCTCCCTACTTGTTCAATTTGGCCATCGACGCCAAAAGAGTTTCGGGCGGGGCATCGACAACTCCGACAAGCGAATTGTTTCGGGTAACGCGGCCACAAGGCGGTATCGCGCTTATTGCTGGCAAGAAAGGGAACTCGTCGCTGGAAGAGACGCTGGACGCGCTGAGTGAGTCCGGAGCCCAAGTCGAGCGGAATGCGGGCCAGGTGACGGTCCGTCGCGGCGAACTTCCCGGCACTCAAGACTGGTCCCACAACTATGCCTCGCCGGCCAACACGTCTTGCAGTGAAGATCAAAAAGTAAAAGGCCCCTTCGGCATTCTTTGGTACGGCGAACCGGGGCCCCGGCAACGAATCGATCGACATGCAACCGGTCCCATGCCGTTGGTTGTGGGTGGCATCATGTTTACGATCGGCTACGACCGGGCCATGGCGTACGACGTCTATAACGGCGCCAAATACTGGGATCGATTCATCCACGGGGCCACTCGGTCGAACCTGCCGCTGGCCACATCGAATATCGTGGCCGATGAAACGGGGCTGTTCATCATCGTGAATAACACCGAGTGCCGGCATCTGGACGCGCTGACCGGAGAAACGTTGCGAAAATTCTCGACACCGTCACGCGACGACGAGTCACGCCCGTATTGGGGCTGGCTGGCCCGTGAACAGTCGCTGTTGTGCGGCAGCCGCGCGATCCCGGACGCCCGTGGTGTCAGGCCGGACAAAAAGCACAGCGACGAATTGTTTGCCGTGGACCTTCAATCGGGCGAGTTCCAATGGCAAAAGCGAGTGGGCCGCGTCGAGCACGACGGGATTGCAATTGGCGATGGCAGGCTGTTCTATGTGGATCGGGTTCTCAGCGCCGAGCAACGCGAAGCCGCGCGCAAGACGATCCCCCGCGATGACGACTCGGTCCCTTCGCGAAAGGCCATCGATCGTCGCGGTAAACCGATCGAACCGGATCTGCGCAAACTGGTCGCTTTGGATTCGAACACGGGAAAAGTCCTGTGGGAACTTCCTTTTGACGCCAGCGATATCACGCTCGACGACAACGCCATTCTGGACGGCCGATCCGGTGTCTCGTGCATGGTCAAGGACGGCGTCGTGGTCGTGCATGGAACCGGCAGCCTGGGGCATCCGCATCGGCAATTCTTGGCAGGCGAATTCGCCCGCCGCGCGATCTACGCTTTCTCCAGTAAGGACGGCGGCTTCCTGTGGGGCGGACGGAAAGGATACCGCAAACGTCCCATCATTGCCGGCGACTTTATTTACGCCGAGCCCTTTGCCTGGCACGTGAAAACGGGCCAGCCGAAAACAATCGTCAATCCGCTCTCGGGCGAGCCGCAGCCGCTCGATTTTCATCGCGGGTATATCGGCTGCAGCCACCTGCTGGCATCAGGCGCGGCCCTGTTCGGCAACAAGAACGGAATCGGCTATTGCAACCTCGATTCGACCGAAGGCTTTTCGTCGTTTCGTGGCCTGTCGTTGGCCTGCGGCCTGGGCGCGACGCCGGCCAATGGAGTCTTCGTGGCTCCGGAAGGCCGATCCGGCTGTACCTGCGCGGGCGGCGGGATTCATACGTCGGTGGCTCTTTATCCACGCACCTTTGCGCGCGATTGGGCGGGCGGAGTGACGGGCGGAATCGCTGCGGTGAAGTCGCTTCCGGTCAAGCACGCGTTCATCAACTTGGGGGCTCCCGGCTTTCGCGAAGACGAGCAATCGCGGCTCTGGGTACCCTATCCAACCCGCAACGATAATGGCTTCACGGGAGCCTGGCTGCCCCGTTACCAACACGATGCCAGCATGTTCTATTACCGGTCGCCCGACGTCGTTGCGGTGAAAGGGCACGAACTTTCCTGGCTCCTTACCTCCGGCTACCACGGCGCGAAGGCACTCGCGTTTCGGCTACAGGAAAAAGGGCAACCGGAAGCGAATTACACGATTACGCTCTACTTTGCGGAACTGGAGGACGTCCGGCCAGGCCAACGCCTCTTCGACGTTTCGCTGCAGGGGAAGCCGGTGCTCTCGGAATTCGACGTCGTCGCTGCCGCCGGTGACGTCCGAACCTCAACAACCCGCGTCTTTCATAACATCGCCGTGGGAGAGCTGCTGACGATCGCGCTCAAATCGGCCGACGACAATAAACCGCCGCTGCTCTGTGCCGTCGCCATTGAAAAGGAGTAACATCAAAGTGTTCATTCGCAGACTCATGGATCCCGTCGCGTCACACGGCCGCACCGGCCTTGTCCGGCGGCTGATCATGCTCATGGTTGCAGGCGTTGCGCTTTCATCCGTGCAAGCCGAAGAAAATGCGGACGACGCGAAGTTGCTCGCGGAACTGCAAGCTTCGCTCCAGGCCGCCAATCCCGATTACAAAAGCGGCGGGACTTTTAAGATCAAGGAAGGCCGGCTGATCAGGATCAGCTTGATGCGTTGCAAAGGCATTTCCGACTTGTCTCCACTGAGCCGCTTTCCGCTCTCGTCGGTCACCTCCGTCATACTCTACAATGCGACCAACATCGTGGACATCTCCCCGCTACGCGACTGCCGCCTGACGTCGCTGAATTTGGAACGCTGCGACAAGATCAGCGATCTTTCACCGCTGGAAGGGATGCCACTCAAGTGGTTCCGCATGTATGCCTGTTCGAGCGTCAAAGATCTTTCACCGTTGAAGGGCATGCCGCTGGAACATTTGGATATTGGCCTCAACCCACTCATCAAGGATCTCTCTCCGTTACAAGGCATGCCGCTGCATGACTTGCGGATCGACAACTGCCCGCGCGTTACCGACATTTCGGTGCTTAACGAAATGCCGATCAAGCTGCTTAGCCTTTTCGCCTGCAAGGGAATCAAGGATTATTCGCCGGTGGGCACGCTGAAACTCGAGACGATCTATTTCAGTCCAAGCCTATTGTCGAAAGACGAGATCCAGGTTGTTCGAAAAATGGAATCGCTGCAAAAGATCGGAACCAGTTGGACCGATTATCGCAAGGAGCCCAGCCCCGACCAGTTTTGGAAGCGATACGATGCGGGCGAATTTCGTCGCTAGGTTCGCCGTCGGGAAACGGCCTCTCTCCAACTAGCAGCGACGTTGTCAGGACGACGAGAGTTGCCCACGGCTAGCGCGCCCGTCCCCAAAATACTCTCCCGCATGGCGGACCACGCGCCGAAGATTTTAATTGCGCGAGCTCTGCGTCTTGCCCTTCATGTAGTCCACGGCCGACGCTGTTTGTAGCAATACAGCCAGGCGTGTAGTTGTCCAGCTACAAGAAATGGGAGATTCGAAAAAAACATTTCACTTCTTGAACGAATGCATGAAGAGAGCGTTGTTGGAATTCTCATACGTGCTTATGTTTTGAATATCGAAGTTGTTTTTGTTTTTTTCTTATTCATGTTTTGAGGTGAGCGAAATGAAATCATTCTCTCGTAGAAGGCCAGCTTTTACGCTGGTCGAACTGCTAGTGGTCATTGCGATCATTGGCATTTTGATCGCGCTGCTGCTGCCGGCCGTTCAGGCCGCGCGCGAAGCCGCCCGTCGGTCGCAATGCACGAACAATTTGCGACAGATCGGCGTAGCGTTGCACAACTACAACGACACCTACAAGCAGTTGCCGTTCAACTCGCTG
>JAJDEH010000306.1 GCA_029259935.1 Planctomycetota bacterium | reverse complement strand
GGGACCAAGACGATGCTGCGGCCGTTGCCGATGCGCTGCTCGGCGGCGGCGCGGGTGTCGGTTTCGGCTTTCTTGTTCCCCATCGGGAAACGCCAGATTTCTACTCCTAGGGCCGAGCGCTCGAGGAAGGTGAGCAACATGTGCAGGCATTCCTGCATCGCGTACCAGGTCCAGTAGATGCGCGAGCGGATGCCGACGCCACTCTTTTAGAAACATGCTGCTGCCGGTGGCGAGCCCGCTCGTCGAACGGGCCGTCTTCGATCATGTGTTTGTGGACGGCGACTGTTTTGCGCTGCCACTCGTCTAGCCAATAGGCCAGGCCGTATTGGGTCGATTCGACTTTGCGGCGCTGGTTGCCGGGGTTGCCGGTGAGATGTCGCGGTGCGGAAAGTGTCGTCCAGGCAGAATCGCTTCAAGCTGGCCTGTCTTCGCTCATCGAGCTGCAACGAATCGAAGAGGCTGAGGGCCAGGTGTCAATTTTGGGTGCTATTGCCCGGCTGCCTATTCTGCTTTTTCTGCTTCGACACCACAAACAGGTCCACGATTCTGCTAAGCGCATACAATGATTGTTCCCGGAATTCAGGGCTCAGTGGCGGTGCCGAACGCGAGCCGAGCTAATCAATGAGTGGCGCTTTCGCCTCGGTAGAATACACAGGTTTCCTTTGGCATTCTAGCTCGATGACTCTGGGGGACACGCAGTTGAAGGATGCTCACGATGATACGCCAAGAGCAGATTGATCAACTGTTGCGCTACATCGTCATTCTCGATCGTAAGCTCGAAGCCGCAGCACCCAATTGCATAAGACCCTTCTGGCAGATGCGCTCCTAGCTTTGCAGCTTTCAAGTGTAGATCAACCGCCTGCATGGGATTACCGCACTTTGGGCAGATAGCGGCTTCCGGAATATCATCTTTCTGAACCATGAAATCACCTCAAAACGGTGGGATAGTAGATCGTGCTATCTTGGGGGCCAGGTCCCCAAATTATTCGACGATGTGGCACTGGAGCCAATGGATTTTCCTCCAAAAGGTCGAGGAACAACTTGTTTATGTTCTCAATGTCTGTGGCGCTTGGTAGTCGACTGCCAGATGGATGAGTGTGAGCCATGTTTCCGCGCGTTGGCATTGTGACGGCATTCTTGCCTCCACTGTATAAGCGGTACACCGACTTTCCATCGACAATCTCGCGTGTCAAGCCAAATTCGATATCGAGATTCTCGGTCATTTTGTAAAGATCAGAGAACTTCACGGTTCGATCACTTAGTGTAATACCCTCTGATCCCGGGACCCACTCCTTTTCCAAAATCTCTGTGGCTGACGCTGAATGGGGCAGATTAGGTGTGCGCTCTGCATAGGGTGCTATCCTAAAAACTGATGCACGCTCTGTGGTCTTCCCCGCACTTTGTGAAGCTGCGTTTCTCGTGCCCTGCGGTGGTGTGGCTTGAGCGCCTTGATTGGCCGCGTCCTGAAACGCATCGCTTGCTGCGGGCTGCTTGCTACGATTGACCGCGTCTTGAAGCGCATCACTTGATGCGGACTTCGGTCGAATCTGTGGCTGGACGTCTTCCAGACGCGCCCTTCGCAGATGATGAACTACGCTCTCGAGTAACTCCGCGTCGGTCTCTACGACTTCCTTTAGGAGCTTTTTCTCCGCAGCCGTCATATCGGGAGCGTCGTCGATCGCTTTGCCAATGCTTTCTTTGAATGCCTTTGAAGGTCCTTTACCTGGCCGCAGGGATCGCAGAACTCTTCCTGGAATTCGCGCCATTCCAGCCGTCACGTCGCCTACCCCCTCTCCTAATACTTCAGAAGAAATCACCAGGAACAGATCTCGCGCGTCTTCGTTGGCGAACTGATCCACGAGTGCCTCTGTCAGTTGCGCACGAAATTTCATTTCCGAAAGGATCTTGTACCTGCGGTCAAACCATTGGTCTCTGAGGTTATTGACCATCTTGGCAAGCCGGTTCCGGAGTTCGTATTTCTCCAACTCTTTTCCAACGAGAAGCCGCTTGCGATACTCGGATTCTTGGGATTCAACATCGACTCCGTTTTGCACGAATGCGGTTGCCGGATCAGACTCCCGAAATCGCTTCAACCAAGCTTCAGCGCCCCGGTGTGCAGCCCATTTCCGATCCCATATCGGAGTAACCTCTTGACCGATTTGGGTATGCTTTTCGATTTCGCGTTCGGCTATGGCGAGCTGCTTGTAAAGATGTTCGGTGCCCGATTGAAACGTGCTTAGGTCATCGCTGCGGCGCGGGGAACGAGCTCCCTTATTCCAAAGCCAGTTCCTCATCGGCCGGGTGAAGCTGTTGTGATCTGGTCGTCCAGCTTCGGAAATCGTCGGGTGATGAGCGTCGAATTCGCCTTCGTACTTACGTTGTCGATCAAGTTCCGCAATAACTTCGCGGATCCTTAGCAATGTAGGGTCATTCCGCAAGATATGAAGGGTGTTTCGTCGCTTGATCTCACGAAGAGATGGTTGCTTTCTCTTCCACCAGTCCGTCTTCTTTAATGCGCTGAATGCTTCTGAAGGGGGCTTGGACTGGGCCTGCTGCTGCTTCTCCCACACCTCTTTGAGTCGCTCGCGGTACACATCGGCAACTTCGCGTTCCCCTCTTTTGTTGGCGTCCTTCACCAATTGAATCAAGGCATCAAGGTCCTTTTCGCCCGCGGCTCGTTGCTGTGCTTTCGCGAACTGTTCATCGAGTTGTTGTTGGTGCCGCCGCTCTTCCGCCCATCGTTCCCCGATTCTCTCCGCAGCGTTTTCCTTCTCTTGGAGAAGGGCATCGATTTCATCAAGGACTTTGTCACCGCCGACCAGCTCTAGCGGGATGGTCCAAAGTATCTCTCTGCGAATCTCCTCCAACTCGGACTGGGTTTTGATGCTGAGTTCTCCGAAGCTTGGAGTCTTGAAGCTTCCTTGACCACCACGTCTGGTGTCGCCACCACCTCCTTCGCGGGAACCTCCGCTCGGATCGGACGGACGGGTCGGACGTCGTCCAGGAGCTGGCGGTTCTTTGGGCCTGCCCGGTGTCGATGGTCTGGGCTTCGGTTTCGGAGTTGATCCGTCGGGTTTCCTCGGAGGGCGCTTGGTCCAGGGGAGTGGCCTTGTTTCAGGTGGACGTGCGCCGGGGTCGGGCGTCGTTCGCGGCGGCTTGGGTGTCGGCGGCAAGATGTCTTTTGGGTCAACATCGGTTGGCCCTAGATTCGGCGGCCTTTGACGATTGGGCTGCCGCGGTACGGGGCCGCCGGATGGCGGTGTTTGTCTTGGAACCGGTTGTGGTTTCCCCGGTGCGCGAGGGATGTCCTGCCCCGGTTGCAGCGGTGGCTGTTCCGGAGTTGGAGTTTCTTGATTGGGTCGACCCGTGATGGGTTGATCGTCCTGGTCGGGCGGTGGTTCGTTCGCGGGCCTGTGTTGACTGCTGGGATCGTGGCGCTCCACCTTTGGGGCACGAGTAATTGGAGTGGGCTGAGGTTGTATTACTGAAGACTTGCCTTTGCGAGGCGTGTGGGTCGCGCGGCGGTTCTGACCGCAGGTGTTGTCAAGCTCGAATCCAGGATTGCCTTTTTCGCCAGCTCCGCATTCGGAATAGCGGACGGGCTGGTCTTGAGCCACGGCATGGTAGTCGTCGCGATCCTCGCCGCACTGATGGCAAGTTTGGCCCGCGCAGTATTCTTCCTTGGACGAAGCAGTCGATGCCGCCGCGTTGCTAGTTTGTTGTGCGCCGCTCATCATGGCGGCGAGGTCCATCATCCCGCCGACTCCGCCGCCCGCGGGTCCGCCTGGTGGCATGGGGCCGCCAGCGCCGGGGCCACCAGGTGGTGGCGCGCCTGGGCCGCCGCCTTGTTTCATTTGTTGTTTGGCTTGGGCGATTTGTGGATTTTGGAGGGCGTCTTCGCCTTCGCTGGGGCGGCTGGTTCCTATGAGCTGGTATAAGTCCTCGCTGCGGATTTCTAGGCCCATCGACCAGGCTTGTGATAAGGCGCTGAGTTTTTGCTCGGCGTTTTCGCTTTCGGTGTCGATGACGAAGCGTAAGTGGATGCCGGCCGACTTGGGGAAGTTGAAGAGTTGTAGTGGACGGACGATGTCGTTGGTGATGGTCTCTTGCAGGTTGATCGCGTCGTATTTGATGATGTCGGCGAAGGTTGCTTTGTGGGCGTCGGCGACTCCGCTGCCGAGACCGGTGCCGGCGGCTTCACTGGTTAAAGTTTGGCCGAGGATGTAGCGCTTGATCTTGTGGCCGAAGTATTCAATGAGCAGATTTTTGATGGCGTCGGCGCCGCTCATGCCCGGTTCGATGTGTTGCACTCCGTAGAGGTCGGCTTGTTCGCCGGGTGGGACCGGGACCAAGACGATGCTGCGGCCGTTGCCGATGCGTTGTTCGGCGGCGGCGCGAGTGTCGGTCTCGGCTTTCTTGTTGCCCATCGGGAAACGCCAGATTTCTACTCCTAGGGCCGAGCGTTCTAGGAACGTGAGCAGCATGTGCAGGCATTCCTGCATCGCGTACCAGGTCCAGTAGATGCGCGAGCGGATGCCGACTCCGTGGATGCTGCCGGCGGCGAGTGGGTCGTCGAACGGGCCGTCTTCGATCATGTGTTTGTGGACGGCGACCGTACGGCGCTGCCAATCGTCTAGCCAATAGGCGAGGCCGTATTGAGTTGATTCGACTTTGCGGCGTTGGTTGTCGGTGAGCTGGAGTTCGCGGAGTAGGTAGTCGGCTTGGTGATCGGCGGCGGAAGTTGGGTCTTGGAGAAGATCCGGGCTTGCGGACGTTCTGATCGCGGAGCGATCAGCGACTGTGGCGGGCTCCAAGTCGTAGGCCGGGCCGACTCGGATGCCGATTTGGTCGGGGTTGTATTGGAAGCTGCCGTCGTCGTAGCGGAAGACTAGCTTGTCGCCGTGCCGCGGTTCCCATTTGTTGATGACCGTGCGCTGGCGGCCGCCGATCGTTTCGATGCCGAACCGATGGGCGGTCATGTAACGGCCGTACCAAACGGCTTCCAGCAGACAGCGCCGCATTTCGACGAAACGCGGGATGCGATGGAAGATCTTGGTCATCTCGGCGGCCAGCGCCTGTTGGTTGGCGTTGTTTTCGTCTTCGGGGACGAGGTGCCAGTTGAGTAGCGCGGTGCAACGCTGCCGAGCTTCGAGGCATTCCATGATGCTGCACTCGGTGCGCATCAGTTGAGCGTTGTCGCGGTTGTGGCGGAGCGCTTCGTCGCTGAACGAATAGGCTCGGCCTTGTGCTCCGTAGCGGCCGCTGATGGTGGAGATGTGGTACGGGAACAGACGGCCCATGGCGGGCGGAGCGCCGGGCCAAGCGGTGGCCGGATCGCGGGCCATTTGCTGGATTAACGAGGCGGGTAGTTGGTCGCTGGTTAGTGGTGATGTGGGTTGGCTGGCTTGTGGTGCTGTTTGACTGAGTGTGGCTTCGATGTGCGCGGGATCGATCAATCGGTTTCTTGTCGGCATGAGATGGTGCCGATATTCCGGACAGTCGAGTTGCTTAATCTAGGCCGTAAGTACCGGTGCCTCTTCTCTTCTGTTCC
>JAJDEH010000305.1 GCA_029259935.1 Planctomycetota bacterium | reverse complement strand
CCTGATCACCGACAACCCGGTGCCGGGCACGACCGGACTGCCGAGCCTCGCGGCGCTGATTAGCGAAGGACGAAACGTTCTTACTTTCTAGGCCCGCGTTTTCCGGTTTCAGGAGCCCGGCTGTTTCTCACCAGCCGGGCTCCTCGCCGGGTCGCATATCATTCAAAGGACACGCGCATGCCCACAACCGAGACAGTACACGAAGTATTTCATGAAGGCGAACTGGAAGTTCAGCAGCGCGCGGGCGCGGCGGCGCAGGGCCGCAGCAGCGGCCGCATGATTGCGGACACGATCATCCCGGGAGCGATCAAATTCGTGAAAAAGCAGCCGTTCGCCATTATCGGCAGCGTCGACCGGCAACAAAATTTGTGGGCGTCGTTGGTCGTGGGCGACGCGGGTTTTATGACGGCCGAGCCCAACAGCCTTGACTTGGATCTGTCGCAAGTCATGGGTGTCGGCGAAGATCCCGTATGGCGGAATCTGGCCGATGATCCGCGAGTAGGAATCTTGGTGATTGACTTGCGGAGCCGCGCGCGGCTGCGGATCAACGGCCGAGTTGAAGAGCAAACGGAAACTCGGCTTCGCGTCGCGGTCGAGCAGGCGTATCCCAACTGCCCGCAGTACATCCAACGTCGCATCTACCGGCCAGCGACGTCGCCCTCCCAAGCACAAGCAGTAGCCGAGACTGGCACGGAATTAAACTCCGATCAGCGGCGATGGGTTGCCAGCGCGGACACCCTGTTCGTAGCCAGCGGACAAGCGACCGGCGGCATCGACGCATCGCACCGCGGCGGCCATCCCGGTTTCATCGAGATCGTCAATTCGACGCGGCTGCGGATTCCCGACTATGCGGGCAACGGCATGTTCAACACGCTGGGCAACTTCGCGGTCAATCCGCGAGCCGGCTTGTTGGTCCCCGATTTTGAAAACGGATGCACATTGCAGCTAACCGGTCGAGCGGAAACCCTGTGGGACGAAGAAGACCCGAACAACGCAACCGCCGGAACGCATCGCTATTGGGAATTTGAGATCGATCACTGGCGACAGACCGAAAATTCATTGCCCGGCTCGTCCGAGTTTCTGGACTACTCGCCTCACAATCCGGTTAGCGTGGTATAGCGCCTACGTACCGTGGAGCGAATCCGAGCCATGGCAGGTGGCACGGCGATCTTGCCTGTCCGCCTGCGACTCGACCGCAATCGGAATTGCCCTTCTTGGACCGAGTCGCTCGCAATAACAGGATTTGCAGAATTTTTCAGAAGAAACTTGAGGCTCGGTCGTTTCTTATGGGGAGAAGCACCATTCACTCTGTTTTTTCCAGAGATATTCAATAGGCTCGGCCACGCAGCCTTGGAAAAAGTGCGACGACATGGAAGATCTGCCACAAAACCATCCGGGTTCCCATTTGCTACGGAGCGGCCGATTGTTATCGCTGTGCCCTACCGACATCGACCGAATTGTTGACAGCGGCCTGGCAGCGGTAAAAAATCAGGTCTATGACATTGGAGCAGCAATCGGACCAGCAGTTGGGACAACTTGTCGCGGCCGAGGCGCCGTCGGAGGAAGCCAAGACCGCGTTCTTTGTACTCTACGATCGGCATGCGCGAATGACGGAACGATTCATCGCAGCTCGCATCGATCGGCGGCATGTGGCGGACATTCACCAGCAGGCATGGACGCGGGCCTGGGAAAAATCCGCGACCTTTCGCCAGGAATCCAACTACCGTGGCTGGCTTCTCACGATTGCGCGGAATCTGGTCATCGATCAGCACCGGTCCGATGGCCGCCGCCAAACCACACAGATCGAGGGCGCGGCGGCGACCATGACGGATGACAACCTTGCCACACCGGAAGAACAGCAACTCTACGCCGAAGAGCTGCACGCCCTCGCGCAGTGCCTCGAGGAACTAGAGGAGAACGTGCGGACCGTGGTACGAGGGCGGCTGGCTGGCCGACCCTATTCCGAATTGTCGGCGGTCGTGGGAATACAACAAGCGGCCGCGCACAAGATGTACTTCGTGGGTAAGAATCAACTGCGGGATTGTGTCGCGGTCAAATTAAAGTAACCTCAATCAAAGTGGAATTCCCAGAGTCTCTTCCGCTGGCGAGCTTCAGGAGCTATCCCATGTCCCGCGCTGCACTGACCGTCCTGATTCTGCTGACACTTTTCAACGCATCCGGCCTTGTCGCGGCGGAAAACACAAAGATCGCCTTGTTGATCGGCGTGGACGAATACGAAAAACGCGGCTACAGCAACTTGCGGTATGCCGAGAACGACGTAACTCAGTTAGCGGCCGAACTGAAAAAGCACGGCTTCCAAGTGACCGTACTCGTTGGCAGCGGAAAGGGGGAATCGAGGGCGGACAAAGGCAACATTCAACGGTTCATTCAAGCTAGTTTTCTCCCGAAGATCTCCACTCTAAACAAACGCGACATGGTACTTGTCGCATTTGCCGGCCATGGACGCCATCAACTGGTCGCGGGCAGTGAAGACCATTTCTTCTGTCCCGTCGATGCGCACGACGGGGACTACAAGACGTGGGTTTCCATCAGTGAAGTGATTTCGGAAATCGAATCGCACAGCGCCGCCGAGAGCAACCTGCTGCTGGTCGACGCCTGCCGCGACAATCCTAGCCGCGGCGTCGATGGCAAGGGATTTCGATTGAAGAAAGACGCCGTCGCTGTCTTCTTTTCCGCATCCTACAACGAATTGGCTTACGAACCCGACAGCCTGAAGCATGGCCTGTTCACGCACTATGTGTTGCAAGGCTTGAAGGGCGGCGCGAAAAATTTCGAGAGCAATGTCACCTGGGATTCGCTGGTCGACTATGTGAAAACCAACGTAACTCGGCAATCTCGGTTACTGAAGGATCGCGGCGAAATCGCGGGTATTCAGCGTCCCAACCTGGTCGGCAACCTGCGCGGCGAATCGCCCGTGCTGGTGGAACAACTGAAGGTTCGCGAGCCCACCCTTACCAATTCAATCGGCATGAAGCTGCGACTGATTCCGGCGGGTGGCTTCACGATGGGCAGTCGCGAATCAGTTGATGAAATCGTTGACCGTTTTCCCATAGAACATCTGTATCGCGACAATTTTAAGGCCGAACATCCGCTACACCCAGTGACTATCTCAAAGCCGTTTTACATGGGCCAGTACGAGGTAACCATCGGAGAATTCCGTGAATTCGTGAAGGCGACGGCTCACCGCACCAACGCCGAGAAGGGGCTAAAGGCCGACAATCCGTTGCCGGTTAACTCGACCAACGGCACCTGGAAGGATTCGAAGCATGCCGGCGTCACCGACAATCACCCGGTCACGCACGTTAGTTGGCAAGATGCGCAGGCATTTTGTCGGTGGCTGGGCGAAAAAGAGAATCGAGTGGTGCGGCTGCCGACACAAGCAGAATGGGAATATGCCTGCCGAGCGAGGACAACAGGCAGGTATTGGAATAGCGACAATCCGGAAGATTTGGCGCGCGTCGGCAATGTACCTAACCGTGGTCTCGTACCCGTGGTCGAAAAGTACGACCCCGCCGGGAGCGACGACGCGCGGGTCTTTCAATCCTTCAAATCAATCACGCTGCTCACGAGTGGAAGCGGTTGGGGTTGGGAAGCCGATTATACGAATTCGGTGGTTGATGAGGTGAAGATTGTGAATAAGACCTCAAATACACATCACTTCCGGGCCGGCTCGAGAACGGTTCGAGTGCCTGGCAAAACTACGCGTTCCATACGGCCGCTTCTTGAGCCGCGTCGGATTCCGTTCTTCATCGAGTATTTCACGGGTAGTTCCGCGACGGGCTGGACGATCGCTCAGATTCTGCCGGGCTCGGTCGTCGAATTCACGTTTAAAGATAAGAAATGGAAGAGTCTGCTTGCTTATCAGTTGACCGATGAACGCGATGGCCGGTACATGACCATCCAAAACGGAGCCAGCCGGGGAGACCTCTATGTCAAGATCGACGGCGAGAAGGTGAAGCTGGGGCCGGGCGAAAAACGCCGCGTCCGGGGCGAGTCGATGCGGAAGTCCTCGTTCATTGAAAGCAAAGACGGCTTCAAAGGGCTGGCCCCGGTCGGCCAATTCACTCCCAATCCGTTTGGCTTGTATGATGTCCATGGAAATGTGTGGGAATGGTGCGAGGACGGCTTCGACGGTCTGGACTACAGCAAACGAATCGCGCTCGATCCGCGCGGACCAGCCAAGAGTGAGCGTTATGCGATACGGGGCGGCTGCTATTTGTGACGGCTTGCACTTCAGCGGTGCGCGGTGCGCATCCCGGCGAATGCAGGTGCCTTTGGCAAGAATATTGGTTTTCGCGTCATCTATGAAACGGAGTAGTCGCACTGTTCTCCGCGGCCCGCGGCCACGGGAATTTGGACGAACATCTCCCCATGAGTTTGATGATAGTCTTGAACGTTCCCGAGAAACCGGACGAAATTGTTGCCTGGATCGAGCGGATGCTCTGCTCCAACGATATCGGCCGACTGGTGGCACAACTTCAAGCGGTTCACGGCGAGCCAGAACGCGCCGTGAAGCTGGATGATCTTCTCCAAGGCAAGACTCAGGAAGTGATGCAACGCGGCCTGGCAGCCCTGCCGCCGCCGGCAATACAGAACCTTCTCCAACAGCCTCGATTGCTTTTAGACCTACAAGAATTCGCTTTCAACGAAGGTAGCCCGTATTGGGACAAGTTGATCGCCGAAGGGCAATGCGAAACGGATTTCGTTTCCCTAACTCAAGAGGTACTGCGAAACGAGCTTGGCGCGTCGCCGGAAACAACCGTCGAGCCCCGCCCAAGAGCGCCAATGCGCGGTATGGCTGTCTACGCGGCTGCTCTGGCACTAACCGCCGCGGCCGTGATCGCGATCTACATTGGAGTTACTGGGGACGATGTACCGGAGGAACCGAGTCACCAAATCACGTGGGGGTGGCTTTCCGAAGATGCCTTTCCACGCGATGTGTCAGCCGCCGTCTATCTCAACACTCTTGCCAACGGTGGCGAGGAGTGGTCGGCCCAACGGCCAAAAACGCGAGCAGCGGTAGAACAGCGGCTGCGTGAATTTCGCGACGGGTGTGACCAATTGCTTGCGGCGAGTCACCAACCGCTGGCACCTGAAGATCGCGACCTGCTGGTCCAGCGCTGCAAACGGATAAGCGGCAAGCTCGACGCGTACTTGCATGACTTGACGTTCCCGGACAACGACCCACTCGTGATTCGCGGCTACGTGGACGAATTGATTAAACAGTTTGTGGATAGGCTGCGAGAACATGCGAAGGACGTCGCATAGGGATTGTTCGAAGGCAAAGCAGCCGGGGCGGACTACCGTAGGGCGACTGGAGAGATTGTCCAAATAGGAGTCGCCGCAGCCATTCGAAGACTGCGTTGATTGTGCCGCGACTCACCAACATCGGCGTACGTTCTTCAGGTTTATTCCTGCTCCAGTTCACAAACGACTCTTAGACCGATGGTGTCGGTGGCCGTTGTTGCCGCCAGTCCGCTGCGCGATGCGGATCGGCAGGCATGAGCGTCGTTGGCCCACGAAAAACTTCTTAACACGCGATTGGTTCCGGCTAGTCCCAGAACAAGCGAACCCCGAATGCTTTTGGGAGCATGAATCGACAAAAACTCGAGATCCCCCCTGTTTCTTGGTGCGAATTTTGCTTACACACCAAGGGCACTTAAAACAACAAGGAGGATTTCGAGTGAACGGT
>JAJDEH010000304.1 GCA_029259935.1 Planctomycetota bacterium | reverse complement strand
TGTCGGTGTCACCCTTGTCGGTGTCACCTTTGGCAGCGTCACCTTAGTCGGTGTCGTCACTACCGGCACCCGATCCGCTCAAGGCATCGTCGGCTTCCGCCCAGATCTTAATTTCCTCGTAATACCGCTGAGCGCCGGGATGGAATGGCGTGCCTGTAAATCGGGCGGCGTTCTTGGGATTGATGGCCTTGGCAGCGGGATGACCGATCGACTCGCGATTTTCGTACAAGGTTTTCGTGATCTGATAGATGCGTTCTTCGGTTTCATCCGACGAGGTTATTAGATGCATCGATCCGACGTTCAAGCCGGCGAAATCTTCTTTCAAGTCGGAGTACTTTCCGGCCGGGATCGTAACTCGTTGAAAGAAGGGATAGTCGCTGAGCAGCGTTTCGACCGCGCTTTCATCGTAAGGGACGAAGTGAATGTCCAACTCGCTGCACGCTCGCTGAACGGCGGCAACGGGCACGGCACCGCCAAGGAAGGCTGCGTGAGCCTGGCCATCGGCCAAATTGTCGACGGCCCCCATTTGCGTGTTGTTCATTTTCTTAGCGAGGTCGTCGAAACCGATACCATGCGCGATGAGAATGGGTTCGATGAACATTTCAAATCCCGCGCCCGACGGACCGCAGACGACTCTTTTGCCCTTCAAGTCCGCGATCGTTTCGATACCCGAATCCTTTTTCGTAATGAACATCGCGACGTTTGGCGCGATGGTAACGATCGTCTGTATATTGTATTTTTGGTCCCAGGCTCCGCCGCCGTTCACGGCGAAGTGGCTGATCGCCGAGTTGGACAGGGCCAACTGCAGCTCGGCGCTTTGCAGCCGACGAATATTCTCTTGTGAACCTTTCGTGCCTTTGGGTTGCACTTTCCAGTTGTTGTCGCCCTTTTTGTCATTCAGCGTTTCGCTCAACGCGATACCCACCGGTGAAAAGGCACCACCGCTCGGTGCCGTCCCCATGCTGATAAATTCAAGTTCGCCGTCGCCGCCGTTGGTGCTGCCCGTACCGCTGCCGTTTTCCGGTTCGCAGCCTGTTGATAACAGGGCGGCCATGCACAGGGGAGCTAAAACAAACAACGCTTTTCGAATACGGTGAAAAGTTTCCATGATTTGGAGTCCTTTGATCGGGGTGGGACGACGAGTACTCGTGCGGAAGGCGGGATTGCTCGACCCAAAAATCGTAACACGCCTGATTTGTAACTTCTAGTGGCCTCGGTGGCTTCATCGTTTGAACGTCCGAATTGTGGGGGGGAAATCTTGGGATATTGTCCACTACGTCAGTTACGGTGTCGTGAATACCATCTTTGGAATGTATTCCAGCGTCGCCTGATGTTCATCATGGTCGCCGATTGTCGTCCGGTTTTCAAAGACGAGCGGCTCGGTGCGGTTCATCGTGAACGCACGGAAAGTGGCATGGCGATCGGAGTCTTCATCCTCGGGATGCGATCCAATACGGGCTGGAGCCTTGCGATAAACGTGTCGAGCTGCTCCGGTTCGGTTTCATGGATGTAGTTGAAGAACGCAACATGTTGGTTGAAGTCGTCCACGATCTTGTAGATCAACGGATTTGTTTGCACAAGCAGGTGATGGTTCTTACGGCAGATCACGGTCAGTGATTCAATTTCGTAAAACTCGCCGCGGGAATCCTTGCGGCCGAAATGATAGTGGGGCGACCCGCTGATCCCTAGTTTGCCATTTGCGGCCGAAAAGACGAACGGCTCATTCACATCGTTGAGCATCACGTAGTCGCCCGGCTTGGCTTTTAGGCTGATGATGCCGTCCAACGTCCGCGCGGCCTGCCGACTCTTGGCGTGGTCGAATTCGTGCGAATAACTACCTAGCTGCTTGAAATCCGCAAGCCCGCCGGTGATGGTTCGAATGTTTTCCGCATCGCCCGCAATGGCGTCCGACGCGGCAAGGAAGAATCCGATCAGCGTATCGTCAACTTCCGGATGATACCGGACCCAGACCAGCCGCCCGGTGTTCTTCGTCCTCCAACGACGTTCGTACACCTTCTCCGCTGAAGTTTCGGGATTGTCGGACATCGTAATCGCGGCGGTCGCATCGTGATCCGCAAACCTGGCGGCTACCGCCCAGACCCAAGCCGGTGCTTCGGACGTCAACTGATGATCGCCAATCGACACATGAAGCACTGCGTTATCCTCGCCTTTCAACTCATGCGACAAACGAATCGGCAACGACCTCAGAGGGGCGTCCGGCCGGGCGGCCGATTGAAAGAGCACGCCGGACGCATTGCCGTGAGCGCGCGTCACTTCGCTGGCCCCCTTGGCCGTGACGACGAACGTGCTCTTCACGCTGCCCCCAACATCCGACTTTTGAACGAGTTCCACTCCGCCTTGTTGCGAGTCATAACGAACTTCAGGCTGAGCTAAGAGTGGCACGGACAGTGATCCCGAGAACAAGATCCAAACTGCATACGAGCGACAATGATTGAGCATGAGGTCATTCCTTCTTACAACGATTCATCCCCTGATCGTGGCGGCGGGAAGCCAGCGCTACGAAATTATAACAAAGTCCGCTGCCCGCGGAGGGTGTTAGAAAATATGGTGTGCGGCAACTTTTTCTGGTGGGCTCGTGATGGACATCCGCAACGTGAGGAACAGCCGTGAAACAGCGGCAGCATATATCCGCCAGCGTGAGCCGGCGGATAGCGAGTTGTGACGAACCGAGCCGCGAAAGCGGCGACAGCACAAAGAACTGTACAACAAGTCCAATACTGCTGTCGCCGCTTACGCGGCTAGGATCGTTCGCGAAACAAGTGTCGCGTTTTGATCAGCCGTTGGGCGTTAGCCACGGTTTTTCCCTGAATCCTCACTCTGCCCGCTAAAGAAATGAAAAAAGTAGAATGTCCCCCTTTGTCTTTCACCCCCTTTGTCTTTCATCGAGAATAACGGCTTTGATGTGGCACGCTAAAGTCCCACGTCTTGCGGCGACCTTGAATGTCCAGGAATTTGGATAAATTCATCGTTGTAGCGAATCAGGTGACTAGGGATTTCAATCTCCCGCAATTTCTTGACTACGCTTTTGTAGTGGAACGATTGGACTTCCTCCTCCCAGTTAATCTCACGCCGATTCGCGAGGTCTTTCCGCTCTCGAACGATGAGGACCGAGGGAGGCATCTCTTCGACAAATTCCCGCTTCCAAACACTCTCTTCGTTTAGCAAGAGTTCAAGACGGCAGTTCAGATTTACTTCTGAGACTGGGAATCCACCTGAACGCCGGAACCTATTACCGGACCCGTACCAGACCGATTTCCCGGTCGGCAACTCTTCGATCGAAAACCGGAGGATAAGTTCTCCTTGGGGATCAACGCGAAAGCCGTGCCTCCTCAGCGCCATCTCCAACAACTCGTTCGCTACCGCTTCCCGAGCGGATCCCGACGGACTGAACATCTCGCCTGGAACGTCGATTTTTACGGCAACACTCGTGCCCGGATGGACTACAGTGTTCATCTCTTTGGAATTTGCGCGATTGAGACTGGAAAGAAGCGGCATTTCCGATGGCTGAACGGGAGCGACTCGATTCTGTCCCAGAAACCAGATTTGACCACCCCAGTCACCCAGAACGGCAATGCCCGGGTAGTCCAAAGTCCACAAGTGAGTTCCCTGTTCAGCGTGATAAATCCTGTTTCCAATCATAACGTGGTTGTCGCCCATCCAGGTGGGAGATTGGCTCGAATTCAAAACGTCGAACCTCCCCTTGACCTGACCGTCAGTAAGATCACAGACCAAGCAAAACAAGGATTGCGATTCCGATTTTTTCATCACAGCCGCGAAAGCTAGGTTGTCTGCCCGAAAGGAACCCCCGATCATCTCCGCTGCTTCCGTCTCTATGCGGCCGAGGTCCTTCCCGTTGGTGGTGTCGATGAATCGGATCACGCTACCATCGAATAGGGCCAATCGCCGTCGCGCGAGATCTAGCGCGGGATTGCCGGCGGGGGAGACCGTCCGCCTGTATATTGCTCGGCGTTGCACGGTCGACCACTTCACGAGTTCGCCGCCACCGCTTAACGAAAGCACTTCGTCACCGCCAATAAGCGCGGCCCAGATGGTGGAGCGGGCTCGATCCGATTCTTGATGAGCGTAAGGGCGCCAACCAATCTTGTGCCGACCGTCGGTCGACCAAATATCGAGCCTGAGAAGGTGCGTGTCCAGCGTAAGCAAGGCGTCGGAAGCGCCGTCAAAAGATTCGACCTGCGCCATGCGCGACAACTCGCAAATCGATTTTTGCTCGCCAGAAGTGCAATCGTAGCGAATGACTGAGTGGCTATCGGATTGATAACCGAGTGCAATATGCCGCCTGAAAAGCACAATCTCGTTCGAACCCTGGCCGCCAAAATTCGCGGAGTTAACATCGGAACGAGAAATAGGAAGTGATTTATGATTTGGTTTCGTTCTCTTTGAGTCGTCACTCATCCGCCAGTTGCCCCATCCTCCTGATACTGTACGGGCAGACGAGTTGAACTCACTTACTTTCGGAAGGTCCAGATCGGCGGGACTTCCACCCAAGCTGATTGCTTGTTGAATTCGGTGCAGCAAGTCGGATGACACGGCTTGCCGGCAGAGTTGATCGCCCAACACATGAACGAGTTCGCCATCAAAGGCGCGAACGCTTCGTATGCCAGTTTCTGGCGCTGGCAAATCCTCTCCAAAGGGCATTAGAAGGACTTGTTTGCTTTCTGAATCAATGATGTACCTGCCAAACAACAACCAGCATGAATCGTCCGAGAGCCACTGAATTGGCGGGGTTTGATCGCTGTTCGACATTGAAAGATTGAGCCGGTCAATGTTGATGACACAGTCGTCGGGCTGTCGTTCGGTCGACAAGTCAAACGTCAACACCCGTAGGTGGCCCGACGAATATCCGAAGACACAACTCAAGCGGTCACCACCTTGGGAAAACGCAAGTTGCTGACACATAAGCCCCGCTTCCGGCGGCAGTTCCACGTTTCCAACAATCGAATCCTGTAAAATGTCGGCGACCATCAAGGTGTTAGCCTCAGTTATTACCGCCAAATACCTCGCACTCGGACTGAACGCGACTGTATGGAGTTGGATGGTGGGAATCTCATCGAGACACTCTACGTCGATTTCCAAGTTGTCTTTATTTAGGTCGACCAGGTTCCAAAGGAAGCGCCTGCCGGAGTGGACCGCCAATAGACGGTCGTCTCCGATAAAATACACTCGGTCGACCGTCGGCGCGCCTTGGATTTCGACCGAGGTGATTTGCTCGCCAGTCTCCGTTGAATATACTGCCGCCTGACTGCGATCTGGACACGCGAGCAGTCTTCCGTCGGGACTAATCGCTACGTGTCGCTTTATGCTGAGTTCGGCCTGGATTTGGCCTAACTTGGATCCGGTTCGCAGATCCCAAACCTGTAGGGTGTATTTATCACCAGCAGCATGCGTAACCAAGAAGGGATGCGGCCAGCCTCCGGCGACAATCGTTTGGACATCGGTGGCGAGCACATCTTTTGCGGCGATGCGCGGGCGTTCCCGCGGAGGGTCTTCGACAGCCTTCCAAGTTATGAAGGTAGATGCAGATAGTTGCGGCAGCCCGCTGTCTTCGTCGTTCGCAACTTGGGTATCGCTCGCGTTCCACCACCGGACTGATACAGCGACGCCAATCAACCCGAGTAGAAGCACCAGAAGTAGTCGGCGAGCCCTATGCATGCCGTTGAAGCCGGTGGTTCTTTGAGCCGGTTGATGAGAAGGGTCCGGCTTGTCCGGAAGTTGCTGGGATGCCTTTTGGGGTGGCGTCTCGCCTAGTCCCAGAACAAGCGAACCCCGAATGCTTTTGGGAGCATGAATCGACAAAAACTCGAGATCCCCCCTGTTTCTTGGTGCGAATTTTGCTTACACACCAAGGGCACTTAAAACAACAAGGAGGATTTCGAGTGAACGGT
>JAJDEH010000303.1 GCA_029259935.1 Planctomycetota bacterium | reverse complement strand
GCTGGTCAACCGCGAGATTGCCACGAACGTCTTAACCTGTCGCGTCACCTCGACGCCACGGCATGGGTAGCAGATCGTGCTCCAACCTTGGCGGTGCCCGGCGCGCTTGGCGAGGCTGATGCGGTGCTTGCCATAGATGCGGTTGCCGTGGGAACCCTCGGCAGGCAAATCAAATAGACAGGCGTCCTTGCGCAAGCGGCTGACCACGACGATCCCCAACGCCAATACCGGTAGTAGAAACGGCCGCGCGGCGTACGCTCCGTCGACCGCCAACCAAACTTTCGCTTTCACACCCAGAGCCCGCAGCGCCGTCATGAACCATGTCAAGAGCTCCACGCCCAGTTGATGTTTGGTGCGAAACTCCCAGTCATATTTTTCCGCCAGCTTGGGCACATCCACTTTGCGAACGTAAAGCATCGACCGCAGCGGCAAGGCGATGATGCCCCAGGCCGGATGCGTGGCCAGCCACGCCAGGGTGACCCAATTGTGCCCATACAACCAATCGCCGTCGGCGGGTCCGGGAGTAGGATGGTGATGGACGCCGGCACCTTCCACGTGCTTCCCGTAACGCGCAGTGGGAGAGTCATCCATGCCCACGGTGATGTGGTCGTGGAGACCGGGGGCCAGTTGGTGCGCGACCCGTCCCAGCACGACGGCCGCCAGTTTCCCGGATGTGCGTCCGACGCTGATCAGGCAATCGTAGAAGCGGTCCCAATCGTCTTGCACTCCGGCGGCGACGAACCAAGCACTGGCGGTGCGGCGGTCGTCGGCGAGGCACATCCCGGCCATGATGATGGCCAAGCGAAAAGCGATCCGCCGGTCCAAGCAGGCTTGTAGCCGAGCGACGACGTCGTGCAGGGGCTCGCCGAGGGGAACTTTGGCTCGTGTCGTCTTCTTGCGTTGGGGGTTGGAGCGTTGCAGTCGTTTGCGTTTATCGTGTTGAGAATTCTTTTGCTTTCCGTGTTGCGGCCGGGGTCGATTGGATCTACGCTTGCCCATCCGTGGCTCTCCTGATGGAGTGTTGGTTGTGACAAACTCACAACATCACGGAGAGCCGCGTTTTCACCTAGATCAATCGGCGCCACGGTGCTAGGACTTGGCGGGAGATGCCCTAAAGTGCAGTTCTTTTAGTACGGTCATATGCGATGGAGAGCGCGGTGTGAGCCGGGCGGTGGCATGAACCGCGGCATGCACTGCGCCGATGATTCCTGTCGCCGACGAGGTGGGCGTTTGTAATGACCGGACCGTGGGTAAATGAGATCCTCGTTGAAAACGGACTCGCTGAAGAGGCAGCGAGCCTGGCGGCGGATTGGTTTCGATCGCAATGCCGGGCGGGTGCCGCGCTCAGTCTTGAGTTCCGGAATAGCCCGCGAAATTCGTGGCTTGGCAACCGCCTGTTTTGGTGGCCCCAGGGAACGGTGCCTGGGCGGACCGTGAGCCTGGTTACCTCGCGGCTGGGCAAGCGACTGGATGATAAGAGTACTTGGTTCGCCGTGCTGCGCGCGGCTTGCGCGAAACTTGGCGACGACGAGTGGCTGGTTGCTTGTAAGGAGACGGCCGCGGGGCCGTTTGTCGAGCGCTGCGCGGAACTGTTCGGCCTGCGACTGCTGCGGATCTGTTTGCCCCATCCAGCTCAGCGCCTATCTGAATGGCTGAAGGCGCTACGAAGTGTCAAACCAAATGAGCGACAGAACGTCCGGAGCGTGTATATTTCGCCAGCGTTGTCGCCCGATTCGCAAGCGATTGCGGTACTTGATCAGGTGCCACTTGCCGATCGGGCGGTGGTGGTCGCTGGCGAAAAAATCATCGCTTTGTCCATTCGGCGCGGCGGCAATCTTCAAAGGTTGATCGAAGCGCGCTTGGCGGACCCGTCGTTGCCGCCTGGCAACACGTTCGTGGCCTTGGGGCCAGACTTGGTCCGCCAGCCGCTCGCCGCGCAGCTCATGGACCAAGGAGCCTTGGGTTGGCACGTGCTTGGTTTGCCAACGGACGGTCGGCGTGGAACCGTCGAATACGAACTAGAGGATGGTCCGCCGGCGGCACCCGTGATTCCCGTGCCCGATTCGGCGAACTGGCAGTTTCTGACCCACTGCACGCGTCGCCGAGCCGGAGCCTGGCCCGATCAAATTGAGGACGAGTTCTTGGACGATGTCATTCTCGATCGAGAATCGGCCGATCACTCGCCGCTATCGGCGCTCACGAGAATCATCCAGCAACGCAAACTGGTTGCGTCGTCGCGGGCCATTCGAGGTGGAACGGCGGTCGTCAGCTTGACGGCGGTTCCGCTTGTTGAATTGCCGAATCTGCGGACCTTCCGCCCGCATCGCGTCCGCTGGGACTTTGAGCCGTATGGAATTTGCATTCGACGCCCTTTGCTGGAAAGAAGTGGGGCCCAAGCCGTCACGTATGGTGATGACGAATCATGGAACCAGCTCGATATCGCAAAAAAGCCATTCTTCCAAGTGACCGAGTCGACGACCCAAGCCGGCCAAAAAATCGATTGGTCGGTGGAACAGGAGTGGCGCGTGATCGGCGATATCGACCTGACGCCGCTGCGGTGCGACGATGCGTTTGTGTTCGTCAAGACCGGGGAAGAAGCGACGCGACTGGCTCGTATCTGCCCCTGGCCGGTAGCCGTCGTGGAATCGTGACTTCGGTAATCCACAAGACTTTGCCAGTACGATCCAACGCCGTTGTGAATTAACGCCGTTGTGAATTGTGGCGCGGCACCGCATAATCAAATTTAGTCCTTGCGTACCTTGTTTTTGCTGTGAGCCCGAATTGGAATCTATCGAACTCTATCACCGCTGGTTTGGGATCCTGCCCTCGGAATTACCCACGAATGCCTATCGGTTGCTTGGTATCGAAGTCTTCGAATCCGCCACGGATACCATTTCCGAGGCGATCGAACGAAGGCGGAACCAGGTGCGTGGGTATCTCAATGGCGAAGGCGCCGTCGACGCTCAATCGATTCTTGGCGAGTTGGATCAGGTCGAAACATGTTTGCTATCCGCCGAGTTGAAGGCCGAGTATGACGCGCAGCTTCGCGAGCAAATGATGTTGAAGCAGACCGTCACGTTTCAGTTGGGCGGCCGGCTTCCAGCAAGCGACGAAGAGCAAAACTCCGCCGGCGGCATATCCCTTGCGGAGTCACCCGAGTTGGCGTCGACCATGCAGCCCGAAAAAGCGTTCATCTCACTGCCCAGCGCGGCGAGCGCGCCGTCGAGCCGCAGACCGCGGAGCAAGAATCCGTTGATTGAGATTGCGAAAATTGTTGGTGGTGGCATCGTGGGCCTTGTGTTGGCCTACGTTTTGTTGTCATTCATCAGGCCCGGCAACGACATTTTTCGCATGCTGGGCATTGAACCGTTGTTTGGCGCGCCGGCCGACCCGGACGCGAAGTAGGTCATTTCCACCGAGAGCGAGCTACGGGGCGCGGCACGAGTGCATTTCACGTGGCCTGCGTTGCCGCCCTTTGGCAAACTGAAAAGCATGACTGTCAAACTCAGCAAAGAACTATCAGATGCGCTCAACGGTGGCGAGCAGTTGGAAGCGGTGGATCCAGCGACTGGACGGCTGTATGTAATCGTTGACAGCACGGTCTTCAATCAGACCTGCCAAGCCCAAACACACCAGGCCATTCAGCGAGGGATCGACAGCATGGAAACGGATGGGGGATTGCCGTTGGAGGAACCCGACGCGCAGCAACGCAAGGAACTCGGTTTCCGCCGAAAGTGACCTACAGGCAGACACCTCATTCCCAATCCAAACCAAATTCCCTCAGTTGCTCGCGCAGCAGCTTGATGTTCCAAGTATGGACCCCGTCGTCGTTGGCGTGCGCGAAATGTTTGCCGCTGGGACTGAAGCGGCATGCTAAATTGATGCTTCCCAATCTTTGCGCGCGAAGCCGGGCGGTGGGCCGGCCCGACTTAGGGTCCACGAATTGGACTATCTGCCGTGAGTAGGGAACCGCCAGCAGGCGACCGTCCGCCGAGAAGGCGACTGGGGCCGGAGCACCATCGGCGACCGTTTTGGCCGTGCGGCTGATGCGCTTCCACGACTCGACTTCCCACAAGCTGTATTCCATGCCATTGCTGACCGCCAGCCAACGGCCGTCCGGGCTAAAGGCCACCGACGCGCTGCCCGAGTCGGGGTCCAGGTCGCGAAACAACTGGCCGTTGGTTGCGTCCCAAACCCGAACGCCGGTGCCTTGCCAGGTTGCGGAGACCACCCACTTTCCGTCGGGGCTGATAGCCGCCTGTTGCAACTGCTTGTGGCGAAACGTCGAAAGGATCTTCTTCGGAGAAGTCCGGTCGACCACGCTGACCTTGGTAAAGCCTTGGAACACTGCAATTCGCGATTCACTGGCGTCCATCGACGCCTTGTTCGCTCTGCCCGCGGCCACGACCTGGGGCGGGCCGAGCTTGACCTGTCGGGTGGCGCGGTCGATCGACTCGACCGGCCACAACCGAACGCCGTCTTCGCCGCTGGTGATGAGCATCGATCCATCGCCGTTGAATCTGGCTGTCTTGGTGACTCCAATTTCGAGCAAGGCAACACGCCGTGGAGCGGCGGCATCCCAAAACTCGATGCCGCTATCCGTGGCCGTGACGATCAGATTTTCGTCCCGCGGCCAATAGTCCACATCCCAACGCGGCTGGAACGAATCGTCCGTACTCAGAACCTGCCAGGGCACCAGTTCGGGCAACTGCCAGACGCCAAACTCTCTTTCTTCGGTCGAAAAGCCGATTTTACGGCCGCCCTCCATGAATTCCGATTGTAGTAACAACGTCCCTTCAATGCGGAGCAACTCCTGTCCGCTGTCGATGTTGGCGATTCGAACCAGTCCTTCGTTGGAACTCGTGGCGAGGATGTGCGTTCCCGGCAGGAACGTCAACTTCCAGATCGGCAGGCGATGGGCGGGAACAATGGTTGGGTCGGCCAAGCTGTCGACCGACCTCCAAATGATAAGGCTTCCGTCGTCGCGCCCGCCCGCCAGCAGACCATCGCTGCTCCATGCTAGGACTTCGACGCGACCGTCGACTTCCGTTTCCTTCGATGTTGCGTCCTTGAGATGGAAGACGATTAACTTCTTGCTGCCCCGGTCAACGACGGCTAGTTGGTCCGTCGAAGGTGAGTAACAAAGGAGGCTCGGCTCACCGGCGATGGGCAGTTGCCGGTCCAGTGTGCCGTCCGGCAAGTTGTAGAAACGAATCTCCCCCTTGGCCAGGCCGACCGCGATTTGCCGGCCTTGGTCGGTGAAGGGCGTCTGTGAATAAGATAACGGTTCGTTGACTTCCAATATTTTGCGGCGATCGGCGAGATCCCACACGACGAGGGTGTTGGGTTTGGACTTGTAGTATTTTACGGCCAGAAAACGGTCGTCCGGGCTGAAGCGAATGACCCAGGCACGCAGGCCGGGCCCTGGAAGCAGCGCGATTTGCTGGTCGTCCTCGAAGCGGCGAATTGAGATGTTCCCGTCCAGATCGCTTTGCGCATACGTTTCGTGCGAACCGTTAAACACCAGCGATTCGGTCCAGGGCGGTTGAATCCGCCGCAACGGGCTTTCCTGAACGTCAAACCGAGCCAGCGCCGTGATCGCGTCGTCTCTCAGTTTCGCTTTGTGTTCTTGCTTTTCCGCATCGCTCAGATTCAATTTGGGCAGCAGCTTCACGGCTTGGCGCAGCGCGCCGCCGGCGTCAAATTTTTGTCCCGGCCGGCGGACCGTGGGGGCAAGTTGGATTTGAGTGCGCAGTTGTTGATATAGCCGACGATTCGCCAGCAGCTCGCTCCCGCGGGCCTCTTCCTCGGCGATTCGGGCGTCGGCCTCGGCTGTCCGCGCGTCGGCTTCGGCACCCAGCGCCCGCTTGTTCTCGACCTTGAGCGCCCGGGCATCGCGGCCGGCTTTTAACGAGTACAGCAAACTGCCAATCACCA
Organism: Planctomycetota bacterium; assembly: GCA_029259935.1. The sequence goes on along the minus strand of JAJDEH010000303.1, from coordinate 16,369 downwards.
TCGCGCACAGCAGCATGGCCACGCATCCCGCGAGTAGCGCTTGATGCGGATTGCGACGGCACCAACGCCAAGTGCGTTCGGCGGGCGAAACGCGCCGAGCACGAATCGGCCGATCTTCCAAAAACAACTGCAAGTCGTTGGCCAATTGCCGGGCCGTTTGATAGCGATGCCGCGGCTGTTTGTCGATCGACTTTAGAATGATCGTTTCCAGGTCCTTCGGAATGCGTCGCTCGATGCTCCGCGGGCCGGGTGGATCTTCGTGGATAATATCGTTGATCAGCCGGCCGCGATCCGACTGGGTATACGCCGTGCGCAACGTGCACAGTTCATAAATCGTCAGCCCCAATCCATAGACATCGGTTCGGACGGTGGCCTTTCCTTCAAACTGTTCCGGAGCCATATAGCGAAACGTCCCGACGATGTCACCCGGCTTCGTCAGGTCTTCGTCTTCGCTCTTCGCCAAGCCGAAATCGGTGACCCAGGCGATTCCTTCCTTGTCGAGCAGGATGTTGGCCGGCTTGATATCGCGGTGCAAGATTCCGTGCAAATGGGCATAGGCCAGGGCATCGGCAACCTGCAGCCCGATGCGGGCCACGCGATAATAATAGTTGTTGCGTACGCGCGAGCTAGTTGAACCGGAACCGGACATGGGATGCGACGAGCCGGACGCCGAACCGTCAGCCGATTTCGACTTCAATTCTAGGGACGCAGTTTCCAAGGGCGCGATTTCTAGCGTCGCTGTTTCCAAGCGAGGCTCGTCGCGAGGTCCCGAATGAAGTCGAACCGCGGCCGACGGTTCCGCTGGCGCTGCGGTTGCTGGCGGCTTGTCGTTCCACAATTCTTCCTCCAGCCGCTCAGTCTTGTCGTACTTGCCGCTGTACAGTTTCCAGCCTACTGACTGACGTAGCTGGTCTTGATCGACGTCGGCGCGGGGAGTGTCCGACAAACGCACGTCGGGCGTGGTGACCGCCGACGGCTGCAAGCGGCGGAGATGATTCAGGACCAAGTCCAGGCTTTCTCCGTCGATCAGTTGCATGGCGTAGTAGTGAAAACCGTGATCGGTTCCCACCTCGAATACCGGCACGATGTTCGTGTGATGCAGGCGTCCCGCCGATCGCGCTTCACGATGAAAGCGTTGAATGTGAGACTCGTCGCTCGAGGTCCTGGCCGAGAGCACCTTCAACGCGACCCGGCGCTGCATCGTGGCATGTTCCGCCTCGTAAACGACGCCCATTCCGCCTTCGCCCAGGCGATGCTTTACCACATATTCGCCGAGCGCGGAACCAATCGATGGCTCGGCGATAGAGGGCGCGACCTCGGCAAAGGGCTTTAGGTCCAGATCTGGAACGATGGAGGACGTATTCGCATTTCTGAGGCCCTTGACAAAGGCGTCGTTCACGGGGCCCAGTTCTTCAATCCGCTCGGCACACCGCTCGCAATCGAGGATGTGTTGCTCCAACAGTGGGAGGGCCTTTTCGTCAAGCAGCCCACTCGCGAACCGCAGTAACGTTTCGTCGGTTGGGTGCCCGTCCGTTCCGTTCTTGGAACGCGAAACCTCGGTGATTCCAAGCTCGGTTCTGTCCACGGAAGAAGAATCACTTGGATTCAAACCGCCACCGGATGCTGGCATCACATGCCTTTCAGGAGGATTACCGAAACGACTATCGTAACTCATCACGCAAATTGCTGCACGGCGAAACGCCGCCCCAAACCTTCAATCCATGGCCGGATTCCGCGACGATTGCGGGGGACAAAGGCTGCGGAAGCAGTCCGGCCGGCACGGAAGCGGGCGGGCGTTTGAGACAAGGGGGAGTTCGAATGTAAGCACTCGGCGGGCGATAGTTAGCCTGGCCACGGAATCTGTCGGCATGTCGTGTAGTTGCTCGACTTTCGTAGTCTTACGGCCATGGCTATACTGCAGACTTCGAGCCCTTATTCTCAGGATGATCCATGCCGAAATATGTCGTACGCTATGGTGCCATGCGAGCGCTGGGCGTGTTGTCGACGCGCGGCGGTGACCAATTCGACCGTGGTTCGCAGGTCATCGCGCGCACGAATCGTGGCCTCGAAGCGGGGGAAGTACTCTGCGAAGCGACCGAAGAGGCGGTCCGGCATATTAGCGACCCCACCCAAGGGCAGATTCTGCGCGGGATGACGACGCAGGACCAAAACGAACTTTCGCACATGAAGACGAAGGAACGCGAAGAGTTTGATGTCTGCCGGCAAAAGGTCGCCGAGACTAAGTTGGACATGCAACTCATCGACGTCGAACATCTGTTCGGCGGCGAGCGGGTGATTGTGTACTACCTGGCCGAGCAACGCGTCGACTTCCGCGAACTGGTCAAGGTGCTAGCGTCGGAATTTCAAACGCGCATCGAGATGCGGCAGATCGGCGTGCGGGACGAAGCGAAACTGCTTGCCGATTATGGCGATTGCGGCAAGCCGGTTTGTTGCAACACGCACCTGAGCCAAATGCCGCCCGTGTCCATGAAAATGGCCAAGATTCAAAAAGCGACGCTGGACCCCACGAAAATTTCGGGCCGCTGTGGCCGCTTGAAATGCTGCCTGCGATATGAATACGATACCTACGAAGAGTTGCACAAGGAACTGCCGCCGATCGGGGCGGATATTGTCACACAGAACGGGCGGGCGCGAATTCTGGGTCAAGAAATACTCGCTCAGCAACTGTTGGTGGAAACGGAAGACCGTCGCCGCATGTTGATCGATGCGAGTGAAGTGCTGACCGTCATCAAGCGAAATGGAAAGAACGACTCAAGCCAGGATGGCGAAGAGAAAAGCTAAACGCTAACAGCTAACCGCGACGAACAGGCGACATGTCCGAAGACCCTCACCCGATGTTCAAATTGCTCCGCGACGATACTCGATATCCCATCGAGGCGTATCAGTTCGTCCGTGAAGCGCTAGGCTATGCTCAGGAAGATCTGCGGATGGGCGAAGCGACGGTCGAGGAATTGGATCCCGAGGAAGAATCGGAAGAAGACCGTCCCGAACGTCATGTAACCGGCCAGCAACTGTGCGAAGCGATTCGACAATATGCCGTCCAGCAATACGGCTTCATGGCCAAGGACGTGCTCAACACCTGGGGTATGCACGCGACCGGCGACTTTGGCGAAATTGTTTACAATCTGATCCGCATCGGCTGGATGAAAAAGTCGGACTCGGATCGTCGCCAAGATTTCGACGGGGCTTACGATTTTGAAGAGGCTTTTCGCGACCAATTCAAGATCACCATGCCCAGCGAGGGCGACTAGCCGATGGCCAAAACGAAACGCCGATCACGCACGGAGGCAGCGCGGCGCAAGTCGGCTCATCGCGATGCATCGAAAAAGCCGCTTTCCGACTCGGTCGCCGACTCCACCGAGCAACCGGCGATTGAACCGAATCCACACCGCCCGAATCTGACGATGCTCGTCCTAAGTGGAGTTTTGGTAACCGGTTGGCTGGTTTACCTGTTGATGGTGGCCATGTTCGGGCGCTAGAGGCTTGTGTTGTAGAATCTGCCCGGTGTGCGCACATGTTGGTCAAATCCGAATGTCGAAATCCGAAACAAGGTCGAATTTCAAATGCTCAACTGACAGAAACCGCTAAATTCTACGTTTCGAACATTTCGTATTCAGGTTTTGAATTTGTTTCGGATTTCGACATTCGGATTTCGAATTTAGTATCGGATATGCCGCTTTAGCGTAGGCTTTCGCAACTCATGACGGGCCCGTTGCGGTTCATTACAATACAAACTAGCACTCAGCCCGAGTATTCACGAATCGACGTGCTTTCAACGACGTGCTGTATTGGAGCCGCTATGTTGCGAAAGAATATTGTCTGCCTTGCTTCTCTTCTGCCGTTGATTTCGTCCATTGTGGCGGTGTCCATTGTGGCGGTGGCCGACGAGCCGACGGGCAACGAAAAAACGGCCCCTCAAAATCATGCGCCGATTGCCGTCGAAGATCTTGTTGAGAAAGTGCGTAATTCCATTGTGCAGGTCTCGTTCGCCGGCCGTAACGGAAAGACGCTCGGCAAGGGGACCGGTTTTATTATCTCCGCCGACGGACTGATTGCCACGAATATGCACGTGTTGGGCGAAGCCCGCCCCATAAAGGTTGAAACCGCTGACGAACGGGCCTTCGAAGTGCAGTCCGTTCACGCGTCGGACCGGCGGCTTGATATGGCGATTATCAAGGTGGATGCCGCCGACTTGCCGGTGCTGCCATTGGGTGACTCGGACAAAGTTCGGCAAGGCCAACCCTTCGTCATCGTGGGCAACCCTCAGGGATTGAAACACAGTGTCGTGAGCGGCGTGATTTCAAGCCGCCGTGAAATCGATGGCCGCCGGATGCTGCAGCTTGCCGCGCCGATCGAGCCGGGCAACAGTGGCAGTCCCGTGCTGGACGCGGAAGGCCGAGTCATCGGAATCGTCACCATGAAGTCACTCGTCACCGACAATCTGGGATTCGCTGGCGAAATCAATCAATTGCGGCCCTTGATCGACAAACCAAATCCGATCTCCATGTCTCGGTGGCTGACGATCGGCGCGCTCGACCCGCGCGAATGGACGCCGATGTTTGGCGGCAAATGGCAACGGCGCGCGGGCCGCATCGTGGCCAGCGGGACCGGGGACGATCCGGTGGGCCGACGCACGCTGTGCATTTCGCAAACCGACTTGCCCGAATTGCCGTTCGAAATGGCGGTGCAAGTTCGGCTCGATGACGAAGCGGGCGCGGCGGGATTGGTTTTCCATTCCGACGGAGGCGACAAGCATTACGGATTCTATCCCTCCAACGGTAATCTGCGGCTCAGCCGGTTTGAAGGGCCGACGGTCTTTCAATGGCAAGTGCTCAATAACTTGAAATCCGCTCACTATCGCCCAGGCCAATGGAATCATCTCAAAGTTCGTTTCGAGAAAGAGAAAACGCTGTGCTACGTCAACGACCAATTGGTCGTCGAGTCGAACGATCGCGTGCTTCCGACGGGCAAAGTGGGTTTGGCCAAGTTCCGGCAAACGGTGGCCGAATTCAAGGGTTTTCGCGTGGCCAAACAAATCCCGCCCTCAACGATCCCGGCGGAAACTCAACAGCAACTGGAGCGCATCGTCGATGCCCTGCCCGGCATTGCCACGCTAACGGACAAGCAGGCCGAACCGCTGGCCGAGACGCCCGCCTTTGGCACACAAATCCTCCGGCAACGCGCCGCTGAACTGCAACAACGCGCCAAGGAGTTGCAAAGAATCGCCGACGACATTCACGTCAAGGGCGTGGCCCGAGAACTGGGCAAGCTGATGCAACTGGGCGAAAAAGCCGACCTGATGCGTGCCGCGCTGCTGATTGCTCGGCTCGATAATGAAGAGCTAGACATCGAACCGTATCTCCGGCAGATCGACCGCATGGCCGACGAAGTCAGGGAAGCTGTGGGCAAGGAAGCGGGTGAAACGAAAATCCGTGACGCATTGAACAAATACCTTTTTGTCGACAACGGGTTCCATGGCGGCCGAACCAACTACTACCACCAAGCCAACAGTTACATGAACCAAGTGCTGGATGATCGCGAAGGCTTGCCGATAACGCTTTCCGTGTTGTACATGGAACTGGGCCGCCGCCTCGGCTTAAAGATCGTCGGCGTGGGACTGCCGGGCCACTTTGTCGTCAAGCACGTCCAGGCCGACGGCGACGGGCAATTGATCGACGCCTTCGAAGGCGGCCGCCTCATGGAAAGGGAACAGGCCGAGCGGTTCATTCGAGAAGCCTATCGCCGGGTACTCGAGGAAGACGATCTGCGAGCGGCCACGAAAAAAGAGATTGTCATGCGCATGTTATTGAACCTGCGCAAGATCGCCAAACTGAAACAGGATGAAGACACGGTCTTGCGCTACCTGGAAGCGGCCGTCGCGATCGAACCGGAAGGATTTCAAGAGCGGCTGATGCGAGCGGAGATGCGGTTTCTTACGGGACGTCGAGATGCCGCGGTCGCCGACTTGGACTGGATCATTGAAAGAGAACCGGAAGGGATCGATATTGAAGGATTGCGGCAGGCGCGAGAGTACTTCCGCACGAATTCCCCGCCCGTTCGAAGGGGCGAACAGTAAGCCATCCAAGTCCGTAGCAGGTTCATGTCGTATTCGTTTGAAAGACGCAGTCTTTTTCTTTTCAAACCGGAGTCTTCAAGTTGACGGCTGGTCCGAAACCGATCGCCCACCCACCAGCGATGATCACGCCGCTGGTCGACACACTGTGCTGCGGCGGCATCTCGTTGCTGGTCGTTCCATTGGTTCTGCTGTACGCCTGGTCGCGCCCCGAGGACCAGCGGTATGAGTTCGTTGCGCAAGACTTTCTAATCACCAGCATTCTGATCAACTGGCCGCACTTCATGGCCTCGTATCGGATCTTGTATCGCAAGCCGCAAAACGCGGCCAAGCATCCGATTGTTTCCTATGGACTGCCAATTCTTTTTGTGGGTATCATTTTGTATGCCGTGTTTACCGCCGGTCCAAGTGTCGGCGTGGAAGGCGGCCAGGCCGCGCAGGCGGCGAGTGAATCGCGAACTTGGGTTAATCCACGCGTGTTGCAGGTGTTTGAACCGCTGGCGCCGCTGTTGCTCGCCTGGCACTACACGGGACAATCGTGGGGCATGACCGCCTCTTTCGCGTTCCTCGGTGGACTGCGCATGACCGACCGGCAACGCCGCCTGATTCGCAGCGGTTACCATGCGCTGCTCGTTTATCACGTGCTGTGGTTTATCAATTGGCAAATAGGGCTTCGCGGCATGAGCTCGTCGGCGATGGCTCACTGGTTCGAATTTGCTTTGGCTTCTTGGCGAGTGGTCCTGGTCGTGACGTTTCTGCTAGGACTCGTTGGCTTCCGTCAATTGGCCCAACAAAGCAATAAATCGATTCCGATCCGCTGTTGGCTGCCCTGGGTGGCGACCTTCAGTTGGTATTTCTTGATCGACATTTACCCGTACGCTTTTCTGTTTCTGCAGGTCTTTCACGCCCTGCAGTATTTGATCTTTCCGATTCGTGTCGAAGTCAATCAGTACGAGGCCGAACACGCGAGTTCACGGCGGCGCCTGATTGCACACGCCGTGCTGTATTACATCTGTTTGGTTGGCGTCGGATTCGTGGTCTTTGTGACCCCACAGCTCTTGAGCTATCCTGGTCTCGCGCTGTTCGCGATGATCTCGGCCGCCATCAACGTCCATCATTACTTCATCGACGGAGTTATTTGGAAGATCCGCAATCCCGAGGTCCGCCAGTCGTTGTTCGGCCATCTGTCACCCGCCAAGGAGTAAGGAGATGAGCCGCAGGTGAACCTAGTTCTCCCCCTTGCCAAGGGGGAGTTAGAGGGGGTCGCCTGCCAAGTGATCGGTCCAACATAAAATGAGGCGGATAGATTCAACCGGCGGAAACGCTTATCCTAGAGGGTCCTGCCTGATTGTCGAAGAAGTCGGCCCAATCCATGGCCGTCCGTCTTCCTTTCCAACCTCAATCCACGATAGACCCACCATGACGATTTCAGAACAGACCCTGCAGAAACTTGCCGAGTTCGACACTCCCACCATTTGCAACGTGATCGAGCTATTTGATATTCGCCCGCGAAACCAGGGCTACATGGACGGCCGCGTGCAGTGCAACTTCCCGGATTTTCCCCCCATCGTCGGCTTCGCCACGACGGCCGGATTTCGCTCCGACGCGCCCCCCGCGGGCGGCGATGCGTATGGCAGCATTGAAAAACAGATCGCCCTGTTCGAGGAGCTGCCCGGACCACCCATCGTGGTGTTTCAAGATATGGACGATCCGCCGGTGGCAGCCGTGTTCGGCGAAGTGATGTGTTCCACCTATCAGGCGTACGGAGCTGTCGGACTGGTCACCAACGGCGGTGGCCGAGACTTGGAACAAGTGCGGGATATTGGTTTTCCCGTCTTTACCGGCAATACGATTTGTTCGCACGCCTATTGCCACATGCTGCATTTGGGATTGCCGGTCCGCGTGGGCGGCTTGATGGTTAGCCAGGGAGATTTTTTGCACGGCGACGCTAACGGCGTGACCAGTATTCCTATCGAGATTGCCGCCGACGTGGCTGATATCGGCGATGAGTTTATCGCGGCCGAAGCAATTATGCTGGACTATGTGAAAGCCCCCGGCGACAAGACCGTCGCCAAGTTTTCGGAACTGCGCGGTGAGTTTCAAAATGTCGTGGCAAAACTCAAGCAACGCGTCACCAAGTCGGCGTAGCTAAAGTAGATCGATTCAGTTAACAGAAAAAGTGCCCGGCATCCTCGAGCTAAAACTTCAAGCGAGCGAAAGGCGTCCGATTGGCTAGCAGACCCCCGGAGAGTGATTGGCGAGATTACGTCCAGCGGCACTTGCAATTTGCCTGGTGGTCGCTGCTCTTCTTCCTCGCGATCGGCATCCTGTTGGAAGGGTTGCACGGTTTCAAGGTGCCGTGGTACCTGGACGTCGGCATGGAAAACCGCCGCTTGATGTGGACGCTAGGACACTCTTCGGGAAGCATTTTGGCGCTCCTACACGGTGCCTTCGCGGCCACGATTTACGCATTGCCCCGCCAAACGGCTTTCGGCCGCTGGCTCGCATCGCCCATGCTGATGGGCAGCAGCCTACTGTTGCCGGGCGGGTTCTTCGTGGGCGGGTTCTTTCTGCACAATGGCGAAGCCGGATTGGGACTCATATTTTTGGTGCCGATCGGCATGTTGCTGCTGCTGATCGCCGTAACCATGACGGCTTGGACGGTTAGCGCCCGGACATAGCGCCAACGGCCGAACGCTACTCCAGCATCCTTGAAATCTCATCGGACGTCACCGGCTCGATCACGCCGCGTTCGGTGATGATGGCCTTGATATACCTCGCCGGCGTCACGTCAAAGGCGGGATTATAAACGTCGATTCCGGCCGGTGCCGTCTGACGTCCGAATCCATGAGTAATCTCGTCGCTGCCTCGTTCTTCGATAGGAATCTGGTCGCCATCGGCAATCGACAAGTCGAAGGTCGAAGAAGGTGCCGCGATATAGAACGGAATGTCATGAGCATCCGCGAGTACGGCGACCGAGTAGGTGCCGATCTTGTTCGCCGAATCTCCATTGGCGGCGATCCGGTCGGCACCGGTGACGACGGCTTGCACGCGTCCTTCGCGCATCACCTGAGCGGCCATCGAGTCACAGATCAGCGTCGCCTGGATGCCGCGCTGCGACAGTTCCCAAGCGGTCAGCCGCGCGCCTTGCAACAGCGGACGCGTTTCATCGACAAACACGTGCAGGCTCTTCCCCTGGTCCTGCGCGGTGAAGAACACCGACAGGGCGGTTCCGTATTCGGCCGTCGCTAGTCCTCCCGCATTGCAGTGAGTCAACACGCCCGTTCCGTCGCCGAGCAATTCGGCTCCATGACGACCGATCGCATGGCACATTCGCCGATCTTCTTCGTGAATCGAGCGGGCCTCGATCAACAATTGTTCACGGAGTACCGAAGGATCGTCTCGTTCCTTAATCGATCGCGCTTTCTCCTTCATGCGGTCGAGTGCCCAAAACAGGTTAACCGCGGTCGGTCGGCTGGTCGCCAGGTAAGCGGTCACTTCATCCACTCGATCGAAGATCGCGGCCTGATCGCCCGCCGCGACGGTTTGCAGGCCAAGGCAAACTCCATAGGCGGCGGCAATTCCAATGGCCGGCGCGCCACGCACTTGCAACCGCTTGATCGCCTGCCACACGTCTTCAACCGTGCGGCATTCAATCTCTTTCAATTCAACAGGCAGACAAGTCTGATCGATGAGGACGAGATGTCCCGCGACCTCGTCGACCCAGCGCAACGTCTCGATTTTTTCTGGCGGTGACTTTTCTGGCGGTGACATGGCCTACGTTTTACATTCTTCGTGCATAGCTGCACCAGGGGGCCAGTTCGGGGCCAGTTCGGGGCCAGTTCGCACGGCATCACTACCGGATGAAAATTTCGGCAAGCAGCATCATCATCGCAACGACAAACACAATTGACACGACAGCCAGCAGCGTCAGTTTGTTGGTCTTGAAGGCCTGTTTGTCCGCATCATGTTTTTCCTTCCAAATCTGTTCCGATTCCGGTGCTGGATCCTCGTTGGCTCCATCCCAATCTGTCAACCGATCGCGCGCGTCGCAATTGGGGCACGCCCTGAAAGTGCGATTGCCCAGCAAGAGGAACAATACAAGCCAAGGAATAACGCCAATCACGGTACAGGACAAGACGATGGCCAACGGCAACGTCCACCATTGGTAACCGAGGTGCCGCACCAACACCTTCCCGGTGTAGCCACACGACTCGCACTTGATTCGCGGAACCCAGTCCGGCGGGAGCGTGGCGGCATCAACCTCACGAACAAACGACGGATCGGCAACCCCGTCCGTCGACGCGCCGCATTGCCAGCAGCAACGGAATCCTTCGTCATTCTCGGCATCGCAACGGCTACACTTCCAGGCTGACACTAACTCGATGCTCCGGCGGCAAGAGATTAAATTTTCTTCCAACTAGGCAGGTTGCCACGTGAAGTCGCGTCCTGACAATACCCATTGATCGCGTGGGCGATCTGTTCCACCGGCGCGGTGAAAGCGACCTCGGGAAACTCTATCAGATTTCCAATCGCGGTGGGCCGCTCCGTGGGCTCATGCGACGCTCGATACATCGATCCGGCAATCGTCAAGGTCTGGGCCATGGCTGGCCCGGACACCCGCGCGCCGCGAAGTGACTCCCACGGGGCCATCACCATCTGCTGTCTAAATCCTTGGAGTGAAACGACCAGCCATGCCACGCGAATCGCTCCGGGAATCAAGGGCGTCCCATCGAGCGTCGACGACCCGATCATGTTGATTGCCAAACCCTGGCGACAAAGCCGCACCACCGGACGGCGGCGCGCCACAAGATTAAAGACCGCCAGCGCGAAGACCAATAAAAAGGGAATGCTCATGACCGTGAGCGCGACACCGGCGTCCGTAGCCGGTTGCCCTCGTGCATCCTTCATAATCTCGAACAAGAATAGCGGACCAAGGAGAAGGCTGAAGACCGCCAAGCCCCCGCAGACGAGTGCCTGGACCACGAAAATCCAAATCTTGCCTGCGAATTGAGTTGCTGCCGGCGAGTACGACATGGATTATTTCGCCCACCGATTTACGTTGGTTGCCCCTTCCGGCGGCCGAGTCTGCTGTCCGGATACCGCCATCAAACAGCCAACACGACGCCCGACAGCGCATTGTACGCCGACAAGCCTTCCTGCTACCATATATATCTACTTTGACTGATGCGTATTGGACTGTTTTATTGAAATTCTCCGATTTCCGAAGGGAGAGACGGTGAGCGGATATTTTCGGGTTGTTGTATCGACAGGATTGGCGTTGTTGGTTGCTGGATGCTGGTTCGCTGTTTGCAGTGCAGCCCATGCGGCGGGGCCCGTGGAGGCGGAAAAAGAGGCCTACCTCGAATTGCGACGAAAGGCGACCAACATTCAGTTTTATCGCGCGGACGATACGGTACGTCTGGTTCGATTGAGTAAGGCCGTAGTTGACGATGAGTCGATGGCCCTGTTGCCAAACTTTCCAAACATGAATTACCTGGCCGTCGCCGTCCCGTCGGTGACCGACACCGGGCTGGCCCACGTCGCCAAGTTGACGAAACTCGATACCCTGGTGTTGCTCGGCACGGGAATTAGCGATGCCGGGCTGGCGCATCTGGGCTCGCTGGAAAAACTCGAACGGTTGTACGTGGAAGATTCGCCGATCACCGATGAAGGGCTCAACCATCTTGCTGCGCGAAAGAGCCTCAAAGTGTTGTCGTTGCGGCGTACGCAGGTTACCAGCGGCGGGCTGAAGTCACTTGCCCAGTTAGAAAATCTTGAAGTTTTGTTTCTGGACGGAACTGCGGTCACCGACGCCGGGCTGGAACATCTTCAACCGCTGGCCAATTTGCAGACACTGCACCTCAATGATACTCAGGTCAGCGGGCCGGGTTTGAAGCAATTGGCGGGCCTCGCGAAGCTGGAAAATCTCAACCTGACGGCGGCTCCCCTCGACAAAGAACTGGCTGGCCAAGTGGGCGAATTGAAGGCGCTCAAGCGGCTTGTCGTTCACAAAACGGGCCTCGGACCGGAACAGGCTGCGCAACTCAAAGAGGCACTTCCCAAGACCGAGGTATTCGGAGCCAAGTCGTTGGCAAGCGCGAATGGGCCGGAGACAACCGGGCCAGGTTCCGACAGTCAGCCAGAGGAAGTTGCCGCGCGCCCCGTGCTCGAACCGCCCCGCGATCGCTTGTTGGCGCAGAGTGACGAAGTACCCGATTTCCAACGGCACGTGATCCCGCTGTTTGGCCGTTTGGGCTGCAACGGCCGCAATTGTCACGGTTCTTTTCAGGGAAAAGGCGGCTTTCGGCTTTCGATGTTCGGCTACGATTTCGACACCGATCACGAAGCGCTCACGGGTGGCGAAGAACCTCGGGTCGATCTCAAGGACCCCCTCGAGAGTCTGATTTTGCTGAAGCCGACGTCCGCCGACGAGCACGAAGGCGGACTCCGATACGAAAAAGGAGGTTGGGAATACAAGTTGCTTCATCGTTGGATTTCCAGCGGCGCGCCCAACGTCTCCAAGGACGCGCCTAAGTTCGCGCGATTGGAAGTCACGCCCAAGGAGATCGTCTTCAGCAAAGCGGACGAGACGCGGCAATTGAACGTCGTCGCGGTGTGGGCCGATGGATCGCGGGAAGATGTCACTTGTCTGACACGCTTTCAAAGCAACGACGAATCGGTCGCCGAAGTCAGTCCCGACGGACTGATTCGATCCAAGGGCAAGGGAGATACCTATGTGGTGGCCTTTTACGACAACGGAATCGAGTCCGTTCAAATCTTGCGCCCGGTAACCGAATTGGTGGGCGAGGCCTATCCCAAGGTTGCCACTCCGACGCGAATTGATGAACTGGTCACCGAAAAACTCTCCAAGCTGGGCATTGTTCCCTCGGACCGAACCAGCGACGAAGCTTTCCTGCGGCGCGTCAGCCTCGACCTCATCGGCACGTTGCCGACGCCGGCAGAGATTCGCCAGTTCGTGGCCGACAAAACATCCGATAAACGAGCCCGCAAGATCGACGAGTTGCTTGCGCGGCCGGCTTATGTGACGTGGTGGACGACACGCCTTTGCGATTTGACTGGCAGCAACGCCGGTTACCTCGGATCGACCGAGATGGCGCAACCGGTCGCCCAGCAGTGGCGCGACTGGATCGAACGCCGCGTTCGCGAGAACATCGGCTGGGACAAGATCGTCGAAGGAATCATCCTAGGCACGAGCCGCAAGCCGGGTCAAACTTATGAAGAAATGATCCGCGAGCACAGCGGATTCACGCGTCGACAAAATCCGGACGACTTCGCGGCGCTCGATAACTCGATGCCGCACTACTGGTATCGCAGCAACATCGGCCAACCGTCCGACAAGGCTCTCTCATTCGGGTACACGTTCCTTGGTGTGCGGCTTCAATGCGCCCAGTGTCACAAGCATCCGTTCGACCAGTGGTCGAAACAAGACTTTGAACTCTTCACGGGATTCTTCACGCGTATCAAGGCTGGCGTCGCGCCCGACGCTGCGGAAACGCAAAAGAGAATGAAAGAGATGCTCGGCGTTCCGGTCAAGCTAAATACCGCGGCGCTGCGGCGGCAAAGCTATCTGCGAATCGCGGCCGAAGGGAACCCAATTCCATGGAATGAAATCTATATCGAGCGGCCGGGCGATAAGCCACAACCGGCCAAGCTGCTTGGCGGAAACGAAATCGACCTCAGCCAATACGACGACCCCCGCGTGCCGCTCATGCAGTGGCTCAAGGATAAGGGCAATCCGTATTTCGCCCGCGCCATGGTCAATCGCATTTGGGCGAATTATTTCAACGTCGGCATCGTCGATCCGCCCGACGATTTGAACATGGCCAATCCTCCCAGCAACAAGGCGCTGCTGAACTATCTGACCGAGCAGTTCATTGCCCACGATTACGACATCAAGTGGCTGCATCGCGAGATCACCAGCAGCCGAACGTATCAGCTCGATTGGCGGCCGAACGACAGCAACCGCAACGACACTCGCAATTTTAGCCATGCGATCCTTCGCCGGCTGCCCGCGGAAGTCGCCATCGACGCGATCGTGCAGGCGACGTCGAATGACAAGTTTCTCGAAACGGTCCCGACCAACGTCAAGAACCGCCACATTGGCAGCCACCCGCGATCGTACCAAGCCCGAGCGGTTGATTATTCCTTGCTGGTGTTTGGCAAGCCGCTACGGACAACCAATTGCGACTGCGAACGTCAGGACGTGCCGACGTTGCTGCAAGCGCTCTACGTTCGCAACGACGCCGAACTTCACGACAAGATCAGCCGCAAGGACGGCTGGGTCGCGCAAGTCGCCACGTTGCTGGCTGCCGAAGCCAAGAAGAACGCCGCGGACAAGCCAGCCGACGACTCGACCGGCCCGGCCGCAACCGATGGGCTTATCGAGGAAGCCTATCTGCGAACGCTTTGTCGACTGCCAGACCAGCGCGAGCTTGCCGACTGCCGGCAACATATCGCCGAATCGGAAAATACCATGGAAGGATTGCGAGACCTAATGTGGGCGCTCGTGAATTCGCAACAATTCATCACCAATCACTAAGGACTAACCCGACGCGTAAGCGAGGGGGCGACTCGCAAATGCATCGGCTCAGTCAATTAAGACGAAGAGGCAAATCATGAATTCAGTTACCTGCGACGGCATCAGGCGACGTGACTTCCTGCGGGTGGGGACGCTCGCGACGGGCCTTTCACTTTCCAGCTTTTTACGACTCGCCTCGGCCAACGACGGCGACAGCAACCTCAAAGCGACCGCCGATTCCTGCCTGTTCCTTAACCTGGCCGGCGGACCCGCGCATCTCGACACGCTCGACATGAAGCCCGAAGCGCCCGCCGAGACGCGGGGCGAATTCAAATCGATCGATTCGGCGCTAGCGGGTTTGCAAGTTTGCGAGTACTTGCCACAGTTCGCAAAAATCGCGGATCGCTTTTGTTTGCTCCGCGGAATCAGCCACACGTCCGGCGCGCACCCGCAAGGGCAATCGTATATCTCGACCGGTAATCGTCCCGTCCAATCGTTGATCTATCCGTCTTACGGGTCGGTCATCACCAAGGAACTGCCGGCTCAGCCGGATATCCCAAGCTATGTCGCGGTACCCGTTACCGAGTGGACACCCGGCTACATGGGAGATGCTTACGCCGCGTTCAAGACCAGCGAAGTTCCCAAGCCGGGCAAGCCGTTCGAAGTGCGAGGTATCGCGCTCGGCGAAGGGATGACCATCGATCGCGTCCAACGACGCAATCAGCTTCTTCAGAAAGTCGACCGCACGTTGCGCGACGTCGACACGAACAGCCAACTGCTCGAGGCGCTCGACAAATTCGGCCAACAGGCGCATCAGATGATCATGTCAGAGCGCTCGCGATCGGCGTTCGACGTGAGCCGTGAATCACCGTCCGTTCAAAAGCTGTTCAGCGAGGATGATCTCGGCCAAAGCCTGTTGTTGGCGACGCGGCTGGTCGAGTTTGGCGTCAAGTTCGTGACAGTCACCAACGCCGGTTGGGATACACACACGGACAATTTCCCCGGCCACAAAAAGTTGCTTGGCCCGTTGGACACCAACATTCACGCGCTGATCACGGCCATGGAACAGAAGGGGCTGCTGGAACGGACGCTGGTAATCATCATGGGCGAGTTCGGCCGCACGCCGAAGATCAACGAAAACGCAGGCCGCGACCATTATCCCCGAGTGAACTGGTGCTTGATGACGGGCGGCGGCGTCAAGACGGCGCAGATCATCGGCGCCACCGACAAAGGCGGCACGGCACCGACCGACGACACCGACATCAGCCCCGACGACATCGCCGCGTCACTTTATCACGCACTGGGAATCGACCATCGCAAAGAGTACTACACCCGCACCAATCGCCCGGCAATGCTGGTCGCCCAAGGGAACGTCATCGACGGCCTCTTCACTTAACGCGACGACGCGGCCACTTCGTGAGTCTCCGCCGTCAACACGCCTAAGCAACGCGGTGAGTTCTCAGTATGGTTGAGATTCGTCCTCGCGAGTCTGTGATTCTCGCCACCGATTTTGCCAAGCTGGTGGATTGGTATCGAGATGTTCTTGGCTTCCAGGTGGTCAAGCTTTTTGAGGACGATTTTCATTATTGCAATCTTAGTTCCTGTTTTGCACTTTTCGTGACTGGTATTGGCGCGAAAAAGGCGGCCCGTGACAATTGAAATTGACCATCTTACCTTTCAATTTCTCTGGCACGGAAGCCGCCTACGATGGAACTTACCAGTTCGTTCGAGTC
>JAJDEH010000302.1 GCA_029259935.1 Planctomycetota bacterium | reverse complement strand
CATTGCCGGTGCCGTCGTGCAGTGGCTTCGCGACGGACTGGGAATCATCAAGTCGTCGGAGGAGATTGAGCAACTGGCGGCGTCGGTTCCGGACTCCGGCGGCGTGTTCCTGGTGCCGGCCTTTGTTGGTTTGGGCGCGCCCCATTGGGATCCTTATGCTCGCGGCGCGGTGCTCGGAATTACGCGCGGGACGACGGCGGGCCACATCGCGCGGGCCGCCATCGAGTCGATGGCATACCAATCCCGTGACTTGCTGGAAGCCATGCGAAAAGACGCGCATCTGCAACTGGAAGAACTGAAGGTCGATGGTGGTGCGTCTGTGAACAACGACCTGATGCAATTCCAAGCAGACATACTGGGCGTTACTGTTCGCCGGCCCGTGGTTGCGGAAACGACTGCGCTGGGAGCTGCGTATTTGGCCGGTCTCGCGGTCGGATTCTGGGAAAACACAACGGACGTCAAACAAAATTGGGCCCTGGATCGCTCGTTTGAACCGCACATGAGTTCAACCGAGCGCGACCAGCTCTACACGCGCTGGCAACGGGCCGTCGATCGCTCGCTGGATTGGGAGGAGCATTGAATGACAAGTTCAGATGTACTTGTGGGATCGGTTGCAATCGGGGTTGGGATTTTCATCCTGTCGACGTCGGTGTTCAACTGGGATTGGTACTACGAGCTGCGAAAAGCCAAGTGGATTGAGTCCGTGTGCGGACGGCAGCGAGCGCGAGTCCTATTCGCGTTGTTGGGGCTTTTCCTGGTGACATTGGGTACCCTGATGGCCGGCGGGCTTCTCCCCAAATTCCACTGGCAAGCGCAGCCATCTGCCGCTGATGGACTGAAGTCGAAGACTTGATGCTAGCGAAGCACTGCTTCGGAGCAACACGAGCAATCACCGGGCTTCCTAATCCCACAAATTGGTGGCCGTCCAAAGTCTTTCATTCTATCTGGAGAAACTTTGCCGCTTGGGTCGATTAAGTGGCATGTAGTGTTCTCGTTGGCTCTCCAATTCTCAGGCATTCATGTATTCATTGATTCGACCGCTGCGCGCGTTGGTCAAGGGGCTTTGTGCGAATGACTCTTCGCACCAACTCGCGGCAGGCATGGCGCTTGGCATGGTCATCGGGCTAGTGCCCAAAGGCAACTTAATTGCCGCCATTCTGTTGGTTGTTCTGCTCTCTCTAAAGATCAATCGGGGCACGGGACTTTGTTCGGCGTTCCTCTTCACATGGGTCGGTGCGCTGCTTGATCCGATCTCGCACCGCATCGGCTGGGTGGTACTGAAGGCGAAGTCAGTTGAGGCACTGTTTACTTGGATGATCGACCTCCCAGTGATC
Organism: Planctomycetota bacterium; assembly: GCA_029259935.1. Next base: position 52,796 of record JAJDEH010000302.1, on the reverse strand, counting down.
CCCTGGACAAGCTTCAATAACACGGTCGTGCTAGGCAGCTTTCTGCTGGCCATGGGCGGCCTTATTCCGCTTTATCTGGGAAGCCAAATGCTGTTTGAAAAATATACGGAACCGGTGATTGCGAGACTAACGCAATACAAGCTCTACCATGTGCTGCTGGGTGGCGAACTGGCTACCCGTTGGAAGGTTTAATGAAGCGCCTCCTGCGATACATCCAATGGAGCTATGTCGCGCCTCGGCTGTCGGTCGCGGTGGTTTGCATGCTGCTTGTTTGGTTCTGCCTCAATCCCTTGTTGCGTTGGAGTCTGATTTCGGCGGGCCAATCAGCAACCAACGCGAAGGTCGATGTCGCCAGCCTGAACATGTCGTTGTTGCGGGGGCGCGCCCATTTGCGCGGAGTCGCGGTTACCGATCCAAACGACGTGGATCGGAATCTCTTACAGTTTGACGAGGCGGGGTTGGTCGTGGACGGAGTCGAACTGTTGAAACGTCGCTACGTCATCAAGGACGGTTATGTCAGCGGGCTCCAATTCAACACGCCGCGCACGTCGTCGGGACGACTTGAAACGGCACGTGCGGTCGAGCCACCGAAACCCAAGGCCCACACCAGACTGGATTGGTTCAAGAAAGCAACCGCCATCCTCGGCGACCAGCACCTTGAGGAACAACTGGAAACGGTGCGTGTGGGCAAGGAGCTTGCCGATCGTTGGCCACGGGAATATCAACAGTTGGCGGACCGCGCCGAGCAACTAAAGCAGCGGCTGAATGCCATGCGCCAGTTCGTGGAGAATCCAAATGTCAATCCGCTTACCGCGGGACCCCTGTTGCAACGCGCGCTGGAAGATCTTACGAAGACCCGGAATGAGATCTTGAACCTACGCACACAAATCGGACGACTACGCCAGCAACTGCCCGTGGATCGAGACCGCTTGCTGGCAGCCAAAGAGAATGACTTGCGCCTGCTTGAAACGCTAACCGACCTTGAAAACCTCAACCCTTCGACGCTCGCGGAGTACTTCCTTGGCGAGGAGGCCGCCACCCGCGTTTCCCAGGTCATTGCATGGATCGAGTGGGGCAGGCAGTACATCCCCTCGCAACGCGAGCCTGTTAAGGCTCATCGTTCGGGAGGTTCGTTCGTGGATTTTCCTGGTACCAGGCAGCGGCCTAACTTCTTGATCGAACGCCTCGCGTTGGATGGCGAAGCGATCGTTGGCGACCGCCTGTTTCACTTCGGCGGCACGGCCCGAGATCTGACGCACCAGCCACGTAAGCACGGTCGTCCGACTACGCTGGATATCGAGACATCGGGCAGCCTCAACGTTCAAATCAGCGCCGTCTTTGATCGTACGACGGCAACTCCACGCGACAAATTTGAAATCCACTGCCCCGGAATTCAGCAGCCGGCGAGAATGCTGGGGGATCCCGATAAACTAGCGCTCGCCATGTCGCCGGGAGCACTGCATTTCGACCTGCTACTCAGTCTCGAAGGGCGGCAGCTAGACGGCGAAATTCATGTGGCCCAGCGAGGAACATTGACACCGCGGGTAGCCGACGCCTACGGCGGCGCGGTGCTTGCACCCCGACTGGCCGAAGCCGTGCAAAGTGTCCGGCAGCTCGACATCGTCGTCAAACTTGGCGGCGAACTATCCCATCCCAAGTGGCAACTGCAGTCGGATTTCGGCGCGGACGTCGCTCGGGGTTTCAACGCCGTGGTTCACCGGGATGTGCAGGCGTTGCGCCAGAAAGTTGCGGCGCGGGTTGAGGCGAGCGCCGACCAGCAACTGGCGCGAGTTCAGCAGTGGATCGAACAAGGAGAGAGCTATGTGTTGGAGCATCTCGCGGCGGGCGAAAGTCAGATTGCCCAGCTAAAGTCGAAGGTTGCCGATCGGCTGGGAATTTCACTTGGCGACAATCGGCTCGGCATCCCGGTCGACAATCTGCCGGAACGCATCGGCATCCGCCCTCGGCTCAATGAATTCTTGCCGTTCTCCAACCAATGACCGGCCGATTCGAATAGCGGACACTTGGGACGCTTTCTATCCGAGTTTATGGCGCGGTCGCGCCAAGTCTCACGGGCGTTGGTATCGAAACGCGGAAAAGTTGCTACGATATAACCACTGCCCACGAAGGGCCGATTCCGAATTCAATGAGGAGCGAATCCGAATATGATTACTGTTGGCATGAACTATCACGTCATCGATGGAAAACAGCAGGACTTTGAAGCAAAGTTCGCCGCCGTGATCGAAGCGCTAAATGCCGCCGAAGGCCACGACAGTTCGACTTTGTGGAAAGACGTCAGCGACGACGCGTCCTACTTGATTACCAGCGAATGGTCGGACGAACAGGCTTTCACTGACTTCATTCAAAGCCAAGCTTTCCGGGACGTAACCACGTGGGGCAAGGAGCAGATCCTCTCCGACCGCCCGCGACACAAGATCTACAAAAACTAGCGCGACAGCGCGCCACACTCGCGCAATTCCTAGGTTTCAATACCTGGCAAGATGCAGAACATCGATCTCGGACAAATTGCCTCGGCACGAAGTGGAGACAAAGGAAACCACGCCAACATCGGCGTAGTGGCGTTTAGCGCGGCGGGTTACGAATTCCTGGCTGATCAGTTGAGCGAACAAATCGTCGAAGAGTACTTCGGTAAGCTGGGCGTAACCCGTGTCGAGCGATTTGAGTTGCCAAAGGTTTGGGCATTAAATTTTGTGTTGTACAATGCGTTAGCTGGTGGGGCCAGCCAGAGTTTGCGCGTGGACTCTCAAGGCAAATTGCTGGGAACGGCGATGCTCAAATTGCAACTCCCCTGCCCCAATAATGTCGCTGAGATGCGGATTCCGCCGGACTAATTTGCTGACGAAAGACCGCCATGGCCGAGCCGATCATTAAGCTCAAGAAACATCTTCCCAGTGGTACGATAATTCTCAATCGGCCGGACCGTCGTAACGCGTTGACGCGAACGTTGTTGGATGAGATTTCCCAAGCATTCGATGACTTTCATCAAGAGAAGCAAGTCCGCGCGGTGATCCTGACGGGCGCGGGCACGGCGTTTTGTGCGGGAATGGACCTCGGTGAGATGCAAGCTGCGAATCAGCTTGATCGCGCCGAGGCCCAACAGCAATGGTACGAAGATTCGGTCCAGTACCGTGACTTGATCGAGAAGATGTTACGGTTTCCCAAGCCAATCATCGCCGCCGTCAACGGACCGGCGGTAGCTGGCGGAGCGGGATTGCTGCTGGCATCGGACTTGGTGGTCGCGGTACCCGAAGCCCAGTTTGGACTGCCCGAACCACGCCGTGGCATCGTCGCGGGGCTCGTCGCTCCCCTGCTCGCATTTCGTCTTGGTGGGAGTAACGCCGCGCGCCTGCTGCTGTCCGGTGAATTGATCCCGGCCGAAGAAGCACATCGCATCGGCCTGTACCACGAAGTCGTCAGCGCGGACTTGATTTGGGTCCGTGCTCAGGAATTGGCCACTTCGTGTGCAATGAATGCTCCCCAAGCGATGCAAATGACCAAACGCATGCTGAATGAGACAATCGGTGAGCATCTCTTTACACTGCTCGCCGCCGGGGCCGCCATGAGTGCCACCGCGCGAACAACCGAGGCCGCGCGAGAGGGTCTGGACGCGTTTTTGGAAAAACGCGAACCCAATTGGGATTAGGAGCGAATGCGTGCCGAGCACGTTAGCGGTTGACACTACAAGTCGCTAGCGGCCGCTAGCTCGAAGATCCATTCCCCGCCGGGCACATTTCTTTGATGCCCTTTCGACAAATTCTTTCCCAACGAATTGGGCCGCACCGAAGAAAACCTCGGGTTGAAGACCAGAATTCTACTGCTATCACGGCCAACTCCGTACGGCACGCCAACGGGTAAGCGTGCGCCATCTTGCGTTGACAAAAAGTTACCGCTTCGAGTACAAACTTCCGACTTTTCTGGAAAACTGTCGCTTCATTCCAACTTTTCCTAAAGATGTTCGCGACTGCATCAAATTCCTAGTGCCGTTATTACCACATGTCAGACGATGGGTTAAACCACCCGGAGGACAGCTCCGGGCTACGAGCGCGACCCTTGAGTCGGCTGTTGTCGCTGCCGGCTCTGGCGGTCGGTGCCGCGCTCAAGCACCCGTTTTTCACGCTGATCGGCAGTGGCGGAGTCATCGCGATCGTGATGGGAGTGGTTCTGCTCTCGATGTGGAAGGCGAATCGAAGCAGGAAAATCAGCCACGACTTGGCCGCCGAATTGCTGGCCACTTTGGATAAAGAGGACTACGCCGAGGCCAAACAATTGGCCATCAATATGCACGCCAACGAAAATGCCACCTATGAAGACCTGGGAGTCGGCGCTTATGTGCTGGGGGCCGTTAGCGCCCACGAGGCAACAGCTACCTTGGAAGCACCGAAACGTAAGAGCCTGCATCTATTGGCGACGCGATATCTGTCTGAAGCCCGCCTGCGAGGATTCCCGGAAGGGCGTGAATACGAAGGGCTGACTCTGTTGGGTACGAGTTTTTATGAGATCGGCCGGTTTTCCGCGAGCCGACCGCCGCTGCTCGCCGCCAGCAAACGGAATCCGAAGCAGTCCGACAAAATACACCGCATGCTGACGGACGCCTATTTCTTTGACCGGCGCCCGCAATACGATTTGGCTCTGGATCACATGAAACAATATCTGGAATCGCCAAATCTGACGGAAAAAGAGCGTCACGAAGGTATCGTACACCTGGCGCGGATGTATTTGGCAAAGGATGATGTCGAGGCCAGCCGGAAGGCGATCGAAGAGATTCCGGAAATTGCGCCCACGCGCAGCCGAGCCATGTTGATTTCGGCCCGCATCGCAATTCTTGAGGGAGATCAGCTTGTTGATGCCAAGAGCCCGGAAAACGCCGCGGCGCATTTCGAGACCGCCAAGGAGTGGTTGGAAAAATCCGAACAGCGGGAGACCTTCACGAAGATCGACAAGGCCGAAGCGGATTATCTTCTCGGTCTGTATTACCAACGGATCGGCGACCACCAACAAGCCTTGGACCAGTTTCATGAAACTCGACGGCAGAATTTCATGGACTCGATTTCCGTGGCGGCGGGATTGAGCGAAGCTCAAATCCTTCGAGCGCAGGGTAAGTACGATGACGCGTTAGACGTGTACGTCCGGCTGTTAAACGAAATCGGCGGAGCGGGCACATATTCCAATCGATGGGTCACGCTCGATCAACTGCGGGATCATACACGCCAAGGATACCTCGATTTTCTGGATACCAACCAGTTTCAATCGGCTGTCGATTTGGCGCAAGCGCTGGGCGGAATCTTCTCGCAATCGGAAAGCTATCGCTGGCAGGCGCAGGCCCGCGGCCGGTGGGCCCAAGCGCTGGAGGAGCAGGCGAACACGGCAGCCGCCGACGAGCAAGAAACGTTGCACAGCCAGTCGCGCCACCAGTCTCGCGTGGCCGCGCGGCTGTTTGAACATCTGGCCGACTTGAATACGTCGTCGTCCGATTATGTCGAAGAATTGTGGCGGAGCGCCGACCACTATATGCGCGGGCATAAGTTCCGGGACGCCGTGCGGATGCTGCACCTTTTTCTCAACAATGTCTCGCGCGATCAAATGCCGCGGGCGCAGATCAATCTAGGCCGAGCCTACCTCGCGCTGGGTAAGCCCAAGCAAGCCATCAAGCCGCTACGGGCCTGTATTCAACTGAACGCGGATTCCGCCGAGGTTTACCATGCACGATTGCTGGCCAGCGTGGTCTATCAAGAATTGAACGACAACGAGAATGCCAAAAAGCTGCTGTTGGCAAACATCGAATACGACCCCAATACCGATCCGCTGCGACCCGAGAGTATTGAATGGCGCGACTCATTGCTCGAACTTGGCAAAGCCCATTATCGCGAAGGCTTAGTGAAGGAGGCAGAGAGTCGCAGTCAGGAAGGATATCGACAGCCCACCAGCAAGGAGGGCTTGGCCGCATTGGAAGCCGGTCACAACAATTTCCAGGAAGCAACCTTGCGATTGGAGGAGTTCACCGAACGGCATGAGAGGTCCGAAATGAAATGGGCCGAGCCGTTCCAATACGCGGAAGCCCGGTATTTATTAGCGGAGTCTCATCGGCACGCGGCCAAATTTCCGCGCCGCAAGTTATCGGTCGTCAGCATCGGCACCACGCGTGCGTCGCTCACTCGCCAAATTCAAGCCGAACTGAAACTGGCCAAGGAGGCTTACGAGACGCTCGAATCGGACTTGTGGAAGAAAAAGGGAGGCGAGGGGGATCTGACCGTTATTGAAGCGGCCATGCTACGCAACAGCGTCTTTGGATGGGGCGATGTACTCTTCGATCTTGAGCAATACGAGGAAGCGATCAGTGTGTATACCACTGCCGCCAACCGCTACCAAAAACGTCCCGAATCGCTCGAAGCCTACCTGCAAATCGCGAACTGTTATCGGCGGCTGGGCCAACCGAGCAGGGCCCCCGCATTCATTAATCGTGCTCGATCCGTACTCGAACAACAGATCCCTCAAGACGCCGATTTCATGAAGACAACGCGATACGACCGCGATCAATGGGTCGAGTTGCTGGATTGGCTGACTCGCCTTTATCAATCGGAGGGACTTGGCGCGTGACCGAATCGATAGAAACCGACTTGCTGGCCGAGTTGGTCCAACAAAAACACGACGTCCTTGTCGAACTGCGAGAACTATCTCGGCGGCAAGCAGAGATCATTGCCGGAGGCGATATTTCCAAACTCCTTTCCGTGCTGGCCGCCAAACAAGCTCTGCTGAGCCGCCTTCAGCAATTGGAGCCGCGGCTGGAACCTTTCCGACAGCAAGACCCCGAGGCGCGCATCTGGCGATCCGAGGCCGACCGCGGCCAGTGCCGTCAGGTTGCCGAACGTTGCGAAGCCATGTTGAAGGAAATCATTCTTTTCGAAAAGCGGGGCGAGGCCGACCTGATCACTCGTCGCGATGCCGCCGCGGTAAAACTGCAAGGAACTCATTCCGCGTCCGAAGCCCGGCACGCCTATACGCAACTTGGCGGTGCCGGATCCGTCGGACTGGATCTTACTTCGGAATCTTAGTGGCCCAATCCAATGAAACAGCACTGCCGCCCAGAGGACTCAAACGTGAACAATCTCTCGCATGTGGACAATCGCGAAACTGATGATCTTCGCCTGAAGTCAGACGTCGATCTCGAGGCCGTGCTCGCCGCCTGGCACACCGCAACCCAACGACTGCAACAAACTCACGAAACTCTCAGCGCCGAAGTCCGCCGCCTGTCTGATGAATTGGAGTCAAAAAACCGCCAACTCGCTCGCAAGAATCGGCTGGCCGACCTTGGACAGATGGCCTCGCACGTAGCGCACGAAGTTCGCAATAATCTCATGCCGATGACTCTCTACCTCAGCCTGCTCGGCCGCCGAGTGTCCGGAGACAACGCCACGAAGGAAATTATGGAAAAGATCGAGGCAAGTTTCACCGCCCTCGAAGCGACGGTGAACGACTTGTTGCACTTTACGTCGGATCGAGATCCGCAGATTCAGCCGTTCGACCTGCCTGACTTGATCAATGAAGTCTGCGATTCGTTGCAGCCTCAGTTCGCGGCACAGGAAATCCACCTGGACATCGACTCGTGCCCAAGTCACCAGATTGTGGCGGACCGTGATATGTTTCGGCGGGCTCTGCTCAATTTGGTCCTCAATGGTCTGGACGCCATGCCCGACGGTGGCGAATTGACCATTACTTCTTACATGACGGGCGGCCATTTGGAATTGGAAGTCGCCGATTCGGGGTGTGGCGTTCCGGCGAGCATCAAGCCTCGGCTGTTCGAACCGTTTTACACCACCAAAAGTAGCGGTACGGGGCTGGGGTTGGCGATCGTCTACCGCATCGCGGAAGTCCACGGTGGCAGGATTGAGTGTATCGACTGCCCCGAGGGAGGTACCGCGTTTACGTTGCGCATTCCTTCGCAAGTCCAAACGAGGGCAGCATGATCACCGAACTCAACGACGAATCCCTTTCTCCTTCAGGCTGCATACTGGTCGTGGATGACCACGCGCGAGCGCGCGAATCGATGATGGATATTCTCGGGGCCGTTGGAAACGAAGCTCACGGCTGCTCCAGCGCGAAGGAGGCGTTGGCACTTCTGAAGGATAAGTCCTTCGACGTAATTCTCACCGATCTGAAGATGCCGGGAATGGATGGGCTGGAGTTCATCAAGGCGCTGCACGGAAGAAGAATCGACGCCCAGATCGTCATGGTCACCGCGCACGCTACGGTTGGCTCCGCCGTCGACGCGATGCGCCACGGCGCGTTCGACTACATCGAAAAGCCGTTTGACGCCGATCAGTTGGAACAACTGGTGGGTCGGGCCATTCGTCATGGCGCTGCCATCGGACGGCGGTCTAGCGTGCCGAAAGTCGAGGGATCAGAGATCGCGATGATCGGCGAGAGTCCGACCATGCAGCGCATGCGAAGCCAAATCGCTCAAGTCGCGCCGACGAACGAAACACTCTTGATTAGCGGAGAAAGCGGCACGGGAAAGGAACTGGTAGCGCAGACCATCCACGCCATGAGCGGTCGTGCCTGCGGCCCGCTGGTCAGCTTGAACTGCCCCGCGCTTTCGCCTCAGTTGATGGAAAGCGAATTATTCGGACACGAGCGGGGCGCTTTCACCAGCGCCGACGCCCCGAGGATCGGCCGATTCGAACTGGCCGATGGCGGCACGATCTTGCTGGATGAAGTCAGCGAAATCGAATTGGGTTTGCAGGCCAAGCTCCTGCGAGTGCTGCAAGAACGGTCTTTCGAAAGAGTTGGCTCAAGCCAAAGTCGAAGTGTGGATGTCCGCGTGGTGGCGGCAACCAATCGAGATTTACAGCGCGAGGTGAGTGAAGGCCGTTTTCGTGAAGATCTCTACTTTCGTCTGGCGGTGGTTCCCTTGTTGGTACCTCCCTTGCGTCAGCGGCGCGAGGACGTACCGAAGCTGGCCGAGCACTTCCTGATCCATGCCGCCGATCGCCTCGGCCAACCGCCGTGTCAACTCGATGCGCAAGGGCTCGACCTGTTGATCAACTATCAATGGCCCGGAAACGTCCGCGAACTGGAAAACCTAATGACGCGGGTCAGCGTTTTGCATCAGTCGCAAACCGTCGGCCTCAACGAAATCGAGCCCTGGCTAATTGGCGCGGGCGGTCAAACGGAAAGCAATCCAATCGAAGCGGAAGGAACGCCGATCCACTCGCCGCTTGCGGCGGGAACGAGCCTACAGGAAATGGAACGAGCGCTCATTGAAACAACGCTTGAGCAATTCAATGGACACCGGGAAAAGACTGCCAAGGCTTTAGGCATCGGAGTGCGAACCTTGGCCAACAAACTACGCGCTTATGGCTACGCTCCGCGCAGTAAGTCCTTCGGTGACTCGTCGTATGCGGAAGTTGCCTGAATCGGCAATTCCTGCCGCTTGCGGTCGGCAAGACTTACCGCTTGGAACAGACTGCTTAGTTGAATGCAATTGTATTCGGTTGCCCGCATCGCTAGCGGGAATCCGAAGTTACGCGGGTTCTCAGGTCAAGAATAATAGGTGGCGACTGGCAAATCTCGAGCTTGGCACGGCGATTGCGTTGATGCCAGCAGCCGAGATTTACGAAAGCGAAAAACCATGGTCCCCTCGCTCTTCAACTCGACAACCGTACCGGTCCTTGAGCAGGTCGTCTCATTTGCTCAATCGCGGCACGAAGTGTTGGCTGGCAACATTGCCAACATGGACACGCCGGGATACAAGATTCGAGATCTGTCGGTTGAGACATTTCAGGACGAATTGCGAGACGCGATTGAAGCTCGGAAACTCAGTCCCGAACCTTGGTCGCCGGGACTGGTTGAGTCGGGTGACAAACTTCACTCGGTCGCCGAATCGATGGAAAGCATCTTATTTCACGACGAAAGCAACGTCGGATTAGATAAACAAGTTACTGAAATGTTGAAAAACCAATCGCTACACAATATGGCGATTGCCATCATGAGCAGCCAATTTCAGTTGCTGGAAACAGCGATCAGTGAGCGGGTTTAGGAGATAGGTCATGCAATCGGCTTTCGATATCAGTACCAGCGCCCTCGTCGCGCAGCGGATTCGCCTGGATGCGATCTCGGGAAATATCGCCAACGTATCGACAATCATTAACGAAGACGGCGAGAACCAGCCCTACCAGCCGAGATTCACGGTTTTCCAGACGGACGAGGACATCTCCACGAACCATGGAGCGCTGGGCGTCAAAGTTCGCGAGGTCCGCAAGTCGGACAAGGAGCCCGTTTACCGCCACATGCCGAATCACGAATTGGCCGACGAGAACGGCAATGTGGCCTATCCCAATATCAACCTAACGCAGGAATTCGTTGATGCACTCGAAGCCACGCGTGCCTACGAGGCAAACATCGGCGTGATTGAAGTCTCCAAGAATATTGGACAACAAACGTTAAGGATTATCGCCTAACGAGCCGCTGCCGCAAATCAAGCATTCGTCTTCCGGGGGGAAACATGAGTTCTGATTATTCCACACAATCCCTACACATCAGGACAACGTATGAAACCCATTCCTCCCCTGCAGATTCCAGCGGGCCTGGTTTCCGGACCACAAGGAATCGGCAACGCTCCGCAAACTAGCAACGTCTTCAAGGACTTGATGCTCGAATCAATCGAGCACGTAAATTCAATGCAACAGAACGCCGACCAAGCGGTCGAGCAGTTGATGAGCGGCGGGGACGCCAATCCCGCCGAAGTGCTAACCTCGATTCAAAAGGCGGATATGACGTTTCGCATGATGCTGCAGGTCAGAAACAAGCTGGTCCAGGCCTATCAGGAGATCAAGGACATCAGAATCTAACGCCCGACGGAGTGTCGCTTTCAAGCCGGCCGATCGGAATCAGTCAATTGCACCCATAAGCTGGAGTTCCACGGATGGATTTCCTCAACAAGTCTTATAAACAGATTGTCGACCTTTTCTTGTCGATGACGCCCGGCGCGCGGATCACGGCCGGATTGTTGCTAACGATCATCGTCGTCAGCCTGGTGTACCTGTTTCAAGTTCAAGCCAATGGTACGGCCGAGTATCTCATGGGGGGCCGCGACTTTACGCAAGATGAACTGACCGACATGGCGCGCGCGTTTGGCAAAGCAGAGTTGGGCGGGTACGAAATCGACGAACTCAAACGAGTGCGCGTGCCGCGTGGCCAGAAGGCGACCTACATGGCGGCCTTGGCCGACGAAAATGCGTTGCCCAAGAATTTCACCGACTATCTCGACAAGATTCTGGAAAACAGCGGTCCGTTTGGCGTCGCGAAGCACGTTCTTGAACAGCAGTTGAAGAACGACAAGGAAAAGAAACTTTCGATGATGATCTCCCAGATGAAAGGCATCGAGAACGCCAACGTTCAAATCGACACCATCAAGCGGCAAGGGCTACGAGGCGACATCGAATCGCGCGCGGTCGTGTTCGTGAAGGCCGAAGGGAATGACCCGTTACCGACAGAACGGGTCGCCGCCATTTCAACGACGATGGGAACCGGTGTCTCCGGGCTCAGCCCAGAGAACATCACCGTCACCGACCTTAACGCGGGCCGAGCCTATCAGGGTACCAAGAACGGCGGCATTCCCGGCGTTCCGAACAGCCCTTATCTCGCCAACAAACTAGCTCATGAAGAAGTCTTCCGCAAAAAGATTCAGGGCCTGCTGAAGGCCATTCCTGGTGTCGTGGTAGGAGTTCATGTTGAATTGGACGATTCGCTCGCCCATCAAGAGACTGCGGTGATCGTTGATCCTAAACCGGTCGCCCTGGAAGTCACGGAAGAAACTACCAGCGAATCAACGAGCCGTCCTGAGAAGGGCGGACGTCCCGGCGTCACCTCGAATTCGGGAACCGCGAATGCTCCCGCGCAGGTCTCGCAGAACAGTGGCACGGAGACAAAGGTTGAAAAAGGTAAGAGTAGTCAAACGTCAATTACGAGCAAAACAACGTCGGTCACGGACCATGCCGGCCTCATCCCAACCCGCGTCACGACCACGATTGGCATTCCCAAGAGTTACTATTTGCAGCTATGGCACGCGCGGAACAAGCCTGCGGAAGGCGAAGAGCCGCTGGAGCCCGATCAGACCGAAGTGTCTACCATCGAACAAGATACGATCGAGATGGTCAGAAACATGGTAGTTCCCCAGTTGCCCAAGCGAGATCCCGGTAAAGACCCCTTCGAGCACGTCGCCGTGGAGACGATTGAAACACTTGCACCCGAAGCCTATGTAGGTCCTACCACCACCGAAAACGCCACGGCTTGGTTGGCGGGAAATTGGCAATCCATTGGCATGGCCTTATTCGGCGTTTTTAGTTTGGTGATGCTGCGGGGCATGATCCGCGGTGGCGCGGGCGTGCAAGATGCGACGGCCGACCCGGGACCTCGGCTGAACGTCGATTCCGCGACCGCCAGCGACGAAGAGGAAACTGAGGAAGACGACCACGGTGCTCGGCTGCGATTCGAAACCTCGGGACCCAACCTACGCGCGGAACTGACCCAACTTGTGAAGGACGATCCGGACGCTGCCGCGAACGTGTTGAAGTCCTGGATCGGCGATGCGGCATGAAGGGGCACCGATGAACTCTCAGAACGATAAACTCCGACGAGCCGCAATTCTTGTCGACAGCCTCGATCCGCCGGCGGCCGATGCGTTGTTGGAAAAGATGGATGATCACCAGGCCACGCGGGTCAGAAACGCGGTGGTCGACTTGGACGATGTCCAACAGGACGAACGCGAAGAAGTACTCGACGAATTCCTCGGCAGACAGCGCCGCCGCCCCGTATCCGATGACGGTGTTCAGTTGGATGTAGACGTTACGGCCGATCTAAATCACACTTTCCACGCCCCACCGCCAACGATTTCCGCGTCGCTCCCATTTCAGTTTCTTCATAACACCAGCGGCCAGGCATTGGCATCGTTCTTGCAACACGAACACCCTCAGACGATTGCGGTGGTCATCACTCATTTGACCCCGGAACGCTCCGCCGATGTGATTGCACGGCTACCCGCGCCGCAACAAATCGAAGTGCTGCGCCGCGTCGCCGAACTGGATGAAACCGATCCTGAGATTCTCCGTGAGATTGAGCAAGAGATGGAGGCCCTGCTGGCCAGCGAAATTCAGACGCGGCAAAAACGTTCCGCCGGGCTCGCCGCGTTGCAGTCGATCCTCTCCGCGGCCAACCCAACGGCTCGCGCCGAGATCATGTCGAATCTCTTGACTCACGACCAGCAACTGGCCGCTCAACTGACTGAAACTTCCAGCGGTTTAGCACAGACGATTCCGGAGCGAACTCGGACCATTGTCCCGTCCGCGGAATCGCCGACGATCACGGATAACATCCAAGATAACCTCCCGGACACAATTCACACGTCCAGTGTCGAATTCGACAGTACGGCGGCGGCCAGCATTGAGCCGCCCTCAATAACTACCATCTCGTTGACTTTCGATGCGTTGGCCGCATTCGATGATTCTTCGTTGGCGCAAATTCTCAACAGGGCGGACCCCACCATCACACTGCTGGCCTTGACCGGCGCGAGTCCCGAATTGATCGCGCGAATCATGAAGCAGCTACCGGCCGACGTCGCGGGGCAACTGCGGGAAAAAATTGAAAATTCAGGACCGTTGAGATTGCGCGATATTGATCAAGCACAGCAAATGCTGGCCGACATTGCCGCGCATTTGGTGAATCAAGGAGACATTACCGCGCCCGCTCCGCAAAGATTCGCCGCAGCCGCCTAGCACGGAATTGACAAGCAAACAGGACGACGACATATGGCTGGAATCATCAAAGTCGACCAACAGGGGGTTGAATCGAGTGTACAGGCAATCGCCTTCAACTTGAACGACATCCACGAGAATGCGAATTCGATCGTGGGCGAGGTCCGTAGCCAGGCGGCAAAAATCGTCGAGGAAGCCAAGGATCAAGCCGCCCAACTGCGAAAAAACGCGCAGCAGGAAGGGCGTCAGGCCGCTCTCAAAACGGTCCAAGCAGCCGCCCAAACCGAACTCAACAACAAGCTAAGCTCACTGCTGCCCGCGTTGCAGCAGGCGATCGACGCCGTCGCCGAGGAACGAGAACGATGGCGTAGTCATTGGGAAGCCAACGTGATCGACCTCGCGATGGGAATTGCTAAACGCGTTCTGCGCCGTGAAGTCGCCGCCGCTCCCGACATCGCTCTCGACCTGGTGCGAGAGGCGCTCGAACTAGCATCGGGAAACACTTGCATTCAGATTCGCCTGCATCCTCAAGACCATCAATCACTTGGCGAAGTCGCGGCCTCGTTGGCAAATCAGTTTTCCAACGTGTCGACGGCTGAAGTCATGGCCGACGAGTCTATCTCACCGGGCGGTTGCGTGATCAACACGGAGTACGGAGAAATCGATCAGCGGTTCGAATCGCAACTGGCCCGAATTCGGGACGAGTTAGTTTGACCGGCGAAAAATAGAAGAACGATGCGAGATTACCAATCACAACTCGGCTCAATCTTGCCCACCGCCCTGACCGGGCGCGTGGTGGGAACGGAAGGCCTATTGACGATCGTGGCCGGATTTCCCGCCCCCGTCGGCGCGACCGTGGAAATCCAACGCGATGTCGGCGAACCGATTCCCGGCGAAGTGATTGGTTTTCGCAATGATCAGACGCTGATCCATTTATTAGGGGAAATGTCGGGATTAAGGCACGGAAACAAAGTCCGCCTGATCCACACTTATCGCTCTATTTTGGTCGGCGATGGACTGCTGGGGCGAGTTGTCGATTCCCACGGCAATGTAATTGATGGCCGCCCCGCTCCACCACTTACCGAGCGAGTCCGAATGGAAGCGGAACCGCCGCGCGCGACCGATCGTCCACAAATCGATGAGCCTTTGTCGACCGGCATTCGCGCGATTGACGGTTTGTTGACCTGTGGCCGCGGACAGCGGATGGGCATCTTCTCTGGATCGGGCGTCGGCAAGAGCGTGCTGTTGGGCATGATGGCTCGCTACACTTCCGCCGACATCAATGTGATCGGACTGGTCGGGGAACGTGGCCGTGAAGTGAACGAATTCATTCAACGCGATTTGGGTGTCGAAGGATTGCGTCGTAGCGTGGTGGTTGTCGCCACCAGCGACGCGCCCGCGCTGATGCGCGTGCAAGCGGCCATGACGGCAACGGCGATTGCCGAACACTTTCGGGATCGTGGCAAGAACGTCTTGTTGATGATGGATTCGCTGACACGGTTTGCAATGGCTCAAAGAGAAATTGGATTGGCGGCCGGCGAACCGCCCACGACGCGCGGTTATCCGCCCTCCGTTTTTGCATTGCTGCCCAAGCTTGTCGAGCGGGCTGGCCGGGCACGGCGTGGCAGCATCACCGCTTTCTATTCGGTGCTGGTCGAGGGCGACGATACTAACGAACCGGTCAGCGATACGGTGCGCGGACTGATTGACGGCCATACCGTACTCAGCCGCAAGATCGCAACTCGCGGCCACTTTCCGGCTATCGACGTGCTGGAAAGCATCAGCCGATTGATGACCGAGATTGTCACGCCGCAACACCTGCTGGCCGCGCGGAAGATTCGCGAACTGCTGGGGATCTATCACGATCATGAAGACTTGATTTCGATCGGCGCCTATCGCCAAGGTACTAATCCGCGACTCGACCTGGCGATCGCGATGCGAGACAAAATCAACGCCTATCTGCAACAGACGGTCGAAGTACCCTCGTCGCACGAACAAGCACGCGACGGCCTGATGCTGCTAGCGGACCAAATGGTTGCCGCCGCCACTCCCCAACCGCCCCCGAACACCCCCGTCGCCGCGACGCGGACCTAATTCCATTCGAGACTACGATGAATGTCAAAATTCAATTTTCGGCTAAGGACTTTGCTCAGGTTGCGGGAATCGGCCAGGGACGACTGCCGCGCCAAATTGGGCGAGGCGATTCAGGCCGAGCAGGTGTTGCAGCGACAAATGTCGCAAGTCGCATTCGAGCTGACCACGGTTCGCGAAAAAGTGCGGACCTCAACACAAGTTGGCGAGGTCAACGTCGACCAACTGCTGTCGACCCACCGTTACGAACTTCTGCTGCGGGCCCAGCATCAACAATTCATGGAACAGGCACGACAGGTCGCGGAGGAAATCGAACGTCGGCGCGTCATCTTGGTCGAGGCCGACAAACAAGTGCGGATTCTAGAGAAGTTGCGGGAAAACCAACGATCGGAGTTCGACTTCGCTGAGGAGAAGTTGAGAGTCAAGGAATTGGATGAAATCGCGAGTCAACGGTACGCGCGTTCGTCCCGAGAAGAGTCCAAGGATTGATGTGAGTTGAATGATTAAGAGCGTATCCAGAATGTTGCTAGGCGGTATCGTCTACTTCTGCATCGGATCGGTCGTCGCTCAGGCGATCGTTCTTGGAGTGTTTTGGACGAAAAGCGCGTTCGAGGGCGACAAGCGAATGAAAATTCTGGCGGTGTTGTACGACGTCGACGTGGACGCCATGCAATTGGAACTCGACCAGGCGGATCAAACGCAGCCGATCGATCTCGAAAATGAAAGCACCGCAACACGCAAGAACGCTGCGCTGTTTGCCCGCGAGGACAGTTTTAAGAACTCGCTAAACGACTTGGTCGCCCTGCAAAACAAGATTCGCAACGAGCAAGAGCGGCATGAAATCCTTACGCAGGACTTCGATAACCTGTTGGGCCAGATGGAAATAGAGGCGATGGAAAACAACCTTGTCGAGATACGCCGCACGTTGGAAATCATGAAGTCGAAACAAGCAAAGACGCAGATCTCCAGAATGTTGGACGACGGTGCCATAGAAGACGTGGCGAAAGTTATCGGCGCGATGCCGTTGGCTAGCCGCGGCAAGATTTTGAGAGAATTCAAGACGCGGGAGGAAGAACGGCAGCGGCACCAAATTATCCAAGAACTCGGACGCCAGGCCGCGTTGCCTGACGCCGTCGCGGGGGGCACGCCATGAGGTTCATTCCTCTGATTTCATCGATGCTGGCCTGGGCCTGCGTGGGCACGGTCGCGTTGGAAGCGGCGTCGCTTGGGATCATGTGGCGGCGGGGCGTCTTGACCGCATCGAAGGTCGACCACGTGGTCGCCGTGATGTACGGCGTCGATGTGCGAACGCTGCAGGAAGAACTCGAGGACGATGACGTCGCCGATGACGTGGAACTGGCCTCGTTCGAGGAAATCTCCAACGCCCGAGATTTAATCAGCCTGGATCTAGATCTGCGCGAGATGGCAATCGACAAGGCACAGGTTAGCCAAAACTACTTTCGGACGCACTTGGATCGACAAAAAGAACAGTATCGGGACACCCGCAAGCGGTTTGAAGACCGACGCAAGGAATTCTTGGGGGCGGCAACCGACGAAGGCCTGCTTGAGGTTCAAGAGACACTGATTTCATTGCCCGCGGCTGACGCGAAAGATGAAATTTTGTTGATGCTGGATGGAGACCTGGGCACGGGGCAAGCCATGAACGATCTCGTGGCCATCATCAAATCCATGGCCCTCGAGAAGCGGAAGAAAATTCTTGCCCAGTTCAAAACCCCCGCTGAAGAACAGCAACTGGGCGACATCCTTAAGAACATTCGCTCGGGCATGCCGCATGTCGACCTAATCCAAAAAACGCGTAAGCAATTACAACAGGGATCCTCCCGAGAGAAAGGCGATAGCAATGGTATCGATACCATTTGACAACATCACGCCTCCGCCCGCGATTGACCAGTTGCCCGTGCCACCCAGCAACACGCCGGACACCCGAACCGATTCGTCCTTTGACGACTACTTAAAACCGCCGCGAGAGGACGATTCGTCACCCGCTCCCGACGACACGCGGGCAAACGATACGCCGCCCTCCGACACGAAGGAGGACTTGCATTCCGACGACAATCGACAAGAGACCGCTGATTCCACGGCTCCGGCCGATCGCGAAACAGATCGGCCGCCGACCGACGAAGGTGACAACGAAGAGACCGAGGCGATCGAAGTTGTGCTTGACGGCGATCTCGACCTCAGTCCGGTGGTTGAGAACGCGGAGATCACTAACGTTGAGCCCCAAGCCACTCAACTGGTGGAGACCGAGCAAATTCGGGAAATCGCCGTTGTTGACGGGGAAGCCGTTGAAGAAGCCCAACCTTCGGCGGGCAAGCAGGTCAAAGTCGAGACGCCAACCACCGACGCCTTTGAGAATGACGAGTCCCCTCGGGAACGTAGCAACTCCGAGGCTGAGATAACGATTGAAGCCGTTCAAGCCGAGTCTGGTGCCGAGGACGAAGGTGCCCCTTCCGGGCCGCAAGCCTCCGCCGCGGCCGCCGCAGTTGCCGCAACCGAACAGGCGAGTTCCGATTCGAAACGAACTAGCAGCGTCGAGGGATCATCCCAGGATCAAGAGAAGCAGGCAAAACAAGAGCGAGGCGAGTTGTTGACGACGGCGGAACTTGAACAAGTGGCGGCTGTTTCGAAAGCTGGCGAATCAACCGAATCACGAGAACGTCCCGCGGCCCAGACGACTGCGGCGACCGCCTTGGAATCGGTCAATACCGTCGAGGGAGGCGAGTCTCGCGAAACCCCGATCGGACCGCAGGCTCGTTTGGAACAACATCTGTTGTCGCGCGGTCAGTCGCGAACCAATGAACCAGGGCAGACCAGTCCCGCGGATCAGGCACGCTTCGTGCAACGGGTGGCCCGCGCCTTTGAGTCGGCACGAAATCAAGACGGCCAACTACGATTACGGCTCAGTCCGCCCGAACTCGGCTCGTTGCGATTGGAAGTCAAATTGCAGGGCGGCGTCATGACCGCACGAATCGAAGCGGAAACCGCCGCGGCGCGGACGTTGTTGCTAGAGAGCCTCCCTGTGTTGCGCGATCGGCTTAGCGAACAAGGAATCCGAGTGGAACAGTTTGAAGTGGACGTGCCCGACCGCCAGCCCGGGGAAATGCCGGATGAGGCCGGCGACGGCGGCAAACGTCGATCGAGATCGTCCGCACCGGAATCCTCCCAAGACGACGGGATTGAAGATACATCGCCGGAAAGTGGAGAAAGTCATCGTTTGGAAGATGACAACCTGAATGTAATCATCTAGCGAGGCGGAGCCGTTTGGCTCACTTCAACTTTCACCAAACTAGAGACCAGCTCATAACAGGAGGTTGGAAAGATGTCGCGAATTTCGGCAGACGTCACGTCGGCGCAAACTCAAGACTTCGAAAATTCGTCGCAAGCCGTGACCGACTTGGATCTTGATCAATTCTTGCGACTGATGATCACCGAACTGCAAAACCAAGATCCGCTCAATCCTTTGGAAAACAGTGAGATGCTGCAGCAGCTTGCGCAGATCCGCGAAATCGGTTCCAACGATAAATTGGCCAACACCTTGGAGTCTGTCTCCAGCAGCATGAACGCCGTGTTGCAGGGGCAGAACTTCGCCACGGCCAATGGCATGATCGGAAAACAAATTACCGCCCTGGATTCCGAGGGCGCGGCGGTTACGGGCGTCGTCGACCGCGTGAGCATCGCCACGGATGAAGCCGATGGCAATCGAGAGATTGTGCGACTTCACGTCGGTGATCAGGCCGTGCAACTGGAAAGTGTCAACGCGGTCACCGATGCACAGTCCTTGCTGAATTCAATCGCCTCCAGTCTGGACGGCGTGTTAAGCGGGCAGGATGCCGTGAATCACGGCCTGGACGCACTAAAGTCCAGCCAAAACGTCGCGACGGCAAGCGGTTTGGTCGGCAAGTTGGCCACGGGCAATGACATCCATGGTGAGTTTGCCGCCGGCATCATTGAAGGCATGAGCCTCGTACCGGATCCAGTCAATCCTGGCCAGGAGGTAGTCCTGCTTCAGGTCGGCGAACAGACGGTACGCCTGGAAGACATTCAAGAGATCGGCGGATTCACGCTCTAACCAGTGGAAAACCGATCACTGAAAACACTCAATGTTAAATAAACACTATTTGGGGGAATAACCAATGGGCTTAGCATCCGCACTGACGACCGCGTTGACTGGAATCACCGCGGCTGAAACTCAAATCGACGTCATCGGTAATAATCTGGCGAACTCGCAAACGGTCGGCTTCAAGGAGTCGGACGTGTTTTTCGCGACTCAGTTCGCTCAGACCTTGGCACTGGGTTCGTCGCCCACGGCGAACAATGGCGGTGTGAATCCGCAACAAGTCGGACTGGGTACGCAGGTTGCCGAGATTTCGCCCAATTTCACCCAAGGCACGATTGAACTGAGTTCCGTTGCATCCGACTTGGCATTGCAAGGCGAAGGCTTCTTTATCGTGGAAGGCCGAACGGGCGAGCGTCTTTATACTCGTAACGGCGTGTTCCGAACCAATTCGCAAAATGAATTGGTTTCCAGTACGGGCGACCGGCTATTGGGATTCGGAATCAACAACAACTTCGAGCTGCAGACGAACCAATTGGTTCCGCTGGACATTCCGATTGGTACTGCGAGCATCGCACAGGCTACGCAAAACGTCGTTTTGGGCGGAATTCTGACTCCGAACGGCGACGTTGCCGACTATGCCGAGGTGGTTGAGAGCGCCGTATTGGGAGACGCCGCCGTCCCCCGCGCGGACGCCACCGCCACGAATGTCAATGTCGCCGCTCTACCCGATGAAACAGGAACGACGCCCACCATTTCCACCACCGGCGGAAGTCTCAATGCCAACACCGACTACGAATACCGCTTCAGCTTCACGGATACGTCCGGAACCGAAACTTTGGCTTCGGGTATCGTCACCGCGAACACCGGCGGCGCGGGCGACACGGTGACGCTGAACAACCTGCCTGGCTTGACCGCGCCTGCCACCTACTCAAACGTCAACGTATATCGCCGCGAAGTGGGTGCTCCCGACACCAGCTTTCGGATCATTGGCCAAACCACGCAGGGCGCGGCTAGTTTCGCCGACAATGGCTTGGCGTCCGGGGCGGTGCTGGATACCTCGTCGGTTTCCGGAAACTATAGTTACCTGGTTACTTATCATCGCAACAGCGAAGAGGAGAGTCGGCCCTCGATTCAAATCGGGCCCACGAATGTCGCCAGCGGGCGCATTCAACTGCGGAACCTGCCGACGCCTCCAGTGCCGGGCCCCAATGATACGTTTCCCGCCTACGACCAGGTTCGGATTTATCGCAACCTGTCAACGGATCCCAATAGCTACTTTCTAGTCGATACCGTGAGCCCGGGAGGAACCTACACTGACGGCAAATCAGACGCCGAAATCTCGGATCTTACAAATCCCAACAACAAGGCGCTGGATCTGGACGGGCCAAAGATCGACACCAACACCTTGCTGACCGATGTGCTGGCGCGTCAACAACTTGAATTCAGCCAAGTCTTTCAAGAAGGGACTCTCGAATTCTCAGGAAAAAAGGGGGGCAAGACCTTGGCTGCAAAGTCTTTCACGATCGGTGCCGCTTCGACGGTCCAGGACTTGATCGAGTTCCTAGAGCAGGCGGCCGGCATTCAACAACAAGGTGGAATTCCGACTTCGTTGAACAAGATCCCGGGGGAGTCTGGCGGTCTTGGGCTGGGCGGAACCGTCAATAGCGGCAAGCTGCGGTTCGTTTCCAACAACGGCGTGGCGAACGCGCTGGACTTCGACATTAATGCCTTCCGCTTGACCAACACGACGGGAGATATCTCGGTGCCGTTTCTTGGGTTTCAGTCGATTCAGTCGGCCGAGGGACAAGGCGCCTCGACCGATCTGCTCGTTTTTGATTCGCTGGGTATCCCGCTTGAACTCCGCATCAGCGCAGTACTCGAACAACGAACTTCCACTCAAACAATCTATCGCTGGTATGCCGATTCACCGGCCAACTCGACGTCCTTGGGCGCGGTCGCCATCAACGTCGGGTCGGGGCAGGTGATCTTCGATGGTCAAGGCGGCCTGGTGTCGGCGGAGACCACGCTGTCGATTGGCCGGGATAGCGTACCTTCCGTTTCGCCGTTGGAAATCAACCTCGACTTTTCAACGGTCAGCGGTCTGGCGAATACGCCGTTGACCGGCGACGCCAGTCAAGAAGAAGCGCTGTTAACCGCAACGTCGCAAGACGGGCAGACAACCGGCCAGTTGGCCAGTTTTTCGGTGGGATCGGACGGCGTCATTCGTGGTTCGTTTACCAACGGTGCCACGGAGACACTGGGCCAAGTACGCTTGGCGCGGTTCACCAACTCGGAAGGTCTCGAGCAACGCGGGTTGAATCAATTCGCGGAAGGAGCCAACTCGGGCCTGCCCATCCAAGGCAACCCTGGCGACCAAGGAATCGCCACCATCATCGGTGGCGCGGTGGAGCTTTCCAACACCGACATCGGGCAAAGCCTAGTCGACTTGGTGCTGGCGACGACACAATATCGAGGCAACACGCGAGTCATCACGGCGGCCCAACAATTGTTGGACGAATTGTTGAATCTGCGAAGATAATCCGTGGCACATGTACTTCATGCCGTGGCAACCGTCCACTTACCTGATCCTAGTCGCTCATCGACCCGTCGCCCTACGCGAAGGGCAGGGCTTATCGGGACGGCAGGTTACGCGACGATATTCGTTACCACCTTGCCTTCCACGTCGGTCAGGCGGAAGTTGCGCCCGCTGTATTGATAGGTTAGCCGCTCATGGTCCAGGCCGAGCAGGTGCAGGACCGTGGCGTGGAGGTCGTGGACGTGGACCTTGTTTTCCACGGCGGTAAAGCCGAATTCATCCGATGCTCCGTGAACCGTGCCCCCTTTGATACCGCCTCCGGCCAGCCACATGGTGAAACCGAAAGGATTGTGATCGCGTCCATCGCCGCTTTGTGATGTCGGAGTGCGGCCAAATTCTCCACCCCAGATGACGAGTGTTTCGTCTAGAAGTCCACGTTGTTTCAAGTCGGTCAACAGTTGGGCAATCGGTCGGTCGATGTCCTTGCACAGCCGCTCGTTCGCCGCGTTGTGTTTGCTATGCGTATCCCACGGCTGACGGTTGCCATAAAAGACCTGCACGAATCGCACGCCCTTTTCGCTTAATCGTCGAGCCAGCAAGCATGCTTTGGAGAATTGGCTGCCTCCATACGCCTCTTGTGTCGCCTTGGGCTCACGTGAAATGTCGAACGTGTCGAGCGCTTCGAATTGCATGCGAAAGGCCAGTTCCATCGACCGAATGCGCGTCTCCAGCGCATCGTCTCCCGATCGCTCGGCCATATGACGCCGATTGATGCGATCGATTAGGTCGAGTTGCGTCCGCTGGTCGTCGCGCGAGAGGAATTCATTTTTCAAATGTGGGATCATCTTGGACGGCGTCAGGTCCGAGTTGTTGATATGCGTGGCCTGATGACGCCCTGGAAGAAACGCCGCTCCCCACAACTTCGGCCCCACCACCGGTTTGCCGGGACAAAGCGCGATATAGCTGGGCAGATTTTCGTTCTCGGTGCCGAGTCCGTAAGACGTCCACGCCCCAAGGCTCGGTCGTGTTGGCGTAAGCACACCCAGGTTCATCATGCACAAGGCGGGCGCGTGATTCGGGAAGTCGGTATGCATCGAACGAATGACAGCCATGTCGTCGATATGTTTAGCCAATGTTTGCAGGTGTTCCGAAACGGGAATTCCTGCTTCTCCCGATGAAAGGAATCGGACCTTCGACGGCAACAGGCCGGCGGTGGGCGAAGCGGTGCGAATATCCGCCGCCTTGGGCCGCTGACCGGCGTACTTTTGCAACATCGGTTTCGGGTCGAAAGTATCAACTTGCGATGGCCCGCCACTCATGAATAGAAAAATCACGCGACGGGCACGAGGCGCGAAGTGAGACATGGTCGCCGCGCGGACGGCCGACTGGTCGGCAAGCAGGCTAGCAAGACTCAGCATGCCACAGCCGCCGCCGACTTGGCGTAGCATGTCGCGACGGGAGATTGGTTGACCGTGTGTCATTTCGTCTAATCCACGTACATGAATTCGTTACTGCTCAGCAACGCATGGGCATAGCGTTGCCAAGCGCTGATCGGCTCGTCGTCTTTTGTCCGGCTTTCATATTGCCCGTGATTTTCGTTTCCGGATGCGTCGTTGGCGCGCGACGATGCCGGCGAATCGGTAAGCAGCGCCCAGTAGGCCAGAGGTCGCGACTTGGCGACGGCCTTGGCATAACTTGTATGAGTATGTCGTTTGTCCGGAAGCTTCGATGCGGAAAAGTGATCGCTAAACTCCGCAGCCAGCAGCGCACGATCATAAATCGCGGCTTCCTGGATCTGACCGTTAAAGTTTGCGAAATTGTCCCGCCGACCGCCGACAAACACTTGCTCGACACGCGTGCCAGTTCCCTGCTTTGCGGTTCCACGAACCTCTGGTTCCTGATTGCCGTTGAGATAAACCGTCACCTGTTCGCCATCGCGGACCAAGGCAACGTGATGCCACGCATTGACCGCCAGTGTGGTCTTGCCCGTGAGTGACTGGCGATGCGGCGAGCCGACGTAGAATAACAACCTTCCCGGAGCGTTCTTGTGAGTTCCGCTGATCCCGAAATGATCGCCATGATCGCTGGCCGGTTGTTCCGTTCCCCGCGAAAAAAAGTAACCGGTCACGGGTCGCGAGTTGTTGGGCAGCGAATTGCGAATCCACATTTCCACGCTGTAAGTGGCGCCAAGGCCTTGGACGATTGCCCGCATTCGAGCCCCATCGAAGACCGGCGGTTCGTACTCGGCCACGGCTTCTTTCGTGGAATTCGGTTGCAAGATGTCCGATTTATTGGTGGGCAGTACGGTTCGGGCAATATCGAGTTCGGCATTGGTCGGCTTGCGTCCGAACAACAATTGATGGGTGTAGCGAACACGATCGTCCAGCGAAGTCCCGCCATCGCGACCGATTCGCTCGGCTAATTCCCTCGACTGCTGACGCATGAATGGAGAATTCAAGACGAACATCTGTTGTAGCGGGGTCGTGGTTTTAGCCCGGTTTGAACAGTGAATTGCCGGATCGGGAAAGTCGAACGTTTGCAAGGTGTCGCTCAGTTTGTGCCGCGACACGGCGGCGTAGATCGCACGACGATGAAAGTTCGGGTCGTCCGCGTCGCCGGATGGGCCGCCCAACGACCGTTTCAATTTGGCGCTGACGGCCAATATTGAATCGCGAAATGCCTCGGCGTCTAATCGAACGCGGCTGAAGTGTGATAGCAGGCGATTGTCCGCGTCGTCGGCCTGCCGACTGGGCGGGTTGTTACTTTGAGACGACTGCTGATAGGTTGCCGACAGCATGATCTCGCGATGTAGCCACTTCAGGGACCAGCCGTTGTCCATGAAACGGACCGTCAAATCGTCGAGTAATTCAGGATGCGTCGGCTCCGAACCGGACACGCCGAAGTTACTTGGCGTGTCGACGAGGCCAACGCCAAAATGGTGCATCCACACACGGTTCACAATGACTCGCGCTGTTAACGGGTTTTCGCGACTGGCGATTGCCCGAGCGAGTTCCAATCGGCCGCTGCCATTGGTGAAGTTACCGTGGTCGTCTTGCGGTTCGCCGCGACCGCTGAACACCTGCAAGAAACGACGGCGCACCAAGGGCCCAAGCCGTCCGGCGTCGCCACGCACAAAGATGTTTAGGTCGCGCGGCTTGTTTGGATAATAGGCAATCTTCATCCGCGCTTTGCTGATTTCCTCGACCCGTACTTGTTCTTCGGTCAGCGCATTCGCGACGGGAATTTCGAATCCTGGTGCCTTCTTGAGCCGGGCAATCTCGGCTTTGATTTTTGCGATTTTCTTTTTCTCATCCTCGATCTGCTGCTTGGCTTCGGTAATTTCCTGGCGTGCCTGTTCGGCATCCGATGCCGCGCCCTTCGCACCGTCTTTCGCGCCGCCTTTCAGCTTCTTCTCAAGTTCCGCAATCTTCCGAGGAAGTTCTTTCGCCAGCTTGTCCAATTCCGCAAGCTCTTTTTCGAGCATCGCCACGCGGTCACGGGCTGGTTGCGTTTCGGCAATTTCGTCCTTGGATATAACTGGCCGAGTTGTTTGCCGGCACGAAGCAAACACACCGGCCAGCGCATAGTAGTCGTCGACCGTCACGGGATCATATTTGTGGTCGTGGCAGCGGGCACACGCGAGCGTTAAACCGAGCAGGCCACGCCCAATCGCATCGACCCGATCTTCCCACTCATCGGCATAACGGTTTTCCAACACGACCTGGGCCAGCGCCACTTCCTTGTGATACGACGGAGCCAATCCCTGAAAGCCAAGTGCGGCATGATCCTCTGGACCGGTTTCCGGCAGAAAGTCCGTCGCCAACTGACGAATGATGAATTGGTCGTAAGGCAGATCGTCGTTTAGCGCGTTGACAACCCAGTCGCGATAACGCCAGGCGTGCTGGTAAGGGCCGTTGTGCGGACCCATGTTGGTGTTATCTTCCGCGTACCGTGCCACGTCCAGCCAATACCGCCCCCACCGCTCGCCGTGCTGCCGTGAATCGAGCAGGCCGTTGATCAACTTCGCGTAGGCATCCGGTGAATCGTCATTTAGAAACGACTCTTGTTGTTCCAAGGTGGGTGGCAGCCCGCACAGGTCGAAACAGGCGCGGCGCAACAAAGTTCGTCGGTCCGCGTGCGGCGCGACCGTCAGTCGAGCGTCTTCGATGCGGGCCAAGACAAAGGCGTCGATTGGCTTTTTCGGCCACGATAGGTTCTTTACTTGGGGTGGCTCGTGCCGCGCGGGCGGCTGAAATGACCAGAATTGCCTGGCTTTTTTCCAATCTATTTCGTCCCTTGCCGTTGCCGACGCACCGTCACGCGGATCGGGAGCGCCCATCGAAACCCATTTCTCAAAGTCCGTGATGATCGAGGCGGACAATTTCCCGTCCGGCGGCATTTGATACGAATCTTCGCTGTAGCGAACGGAATCAATCAGCAGACTTTCGTCCAGCTTATGCGGAGTCACCGCCGGGCCGGTATCTCCACCCGCCCGCGCGCCCTGCCGGCTGTCCAGTAACAAGCCGCCCTTCAATTCTCCAGCGTCTTTGGCGTCCGCCGAATGGCACTTGTAACAGTGCTGAACTAGCACGGGACGAATCTTCTTCTCAAAGAACATGACCTGTTCAGCCGTTGGCGTTTCATCCGCGGGAGACGGTCGCGCGAATAGAAACAAGCCGCCAAGCCAAAGCATGACAAGCGGGAAGAAGATCAATCGATGTCTGCTTGATTCTACAAAACGCATCGCGAAGTCCGGCAAACGCCAAGTGTGTAAAAGGTGTTAATTGCCACCAAGTATAACAGATTCGCGGGAACGCTGACGGATGGAATCTATCGGGAGTTGCGTCACACCACGCCGTCAGCATTGTGTCAAGAAACCGAAAGGATGCGTCAAATCATATCCATGTTCACACGACGACGGGCGAAGGGCGGCGGCTTCAGTCCCGCCCGAACCTGGCGAATGGTGCTGATCGTTTCCTCGATGGCATCTTGGCCGCCTTCGGTGATCGTCACGGCTGAAAATCCGTCGGCAAACTCGGCGGCGATTCCGGGTGTGATTTCGACGGGAAGAATGTTGCTGTTTTCCACGTCGAAGAGCGTCTTGCGATAGCCGATCTCGCGCTGTACCCAACTTTGCGCGCCGTCGGCACCTTGTGCACGAGTGGAAACAAAGGGGACCATCACGAGGGCCTCGGAAAGGGCCAATTCGATTTCTGTTTTAAATCGACGCATGGCTTCCGGCTGGCTCATATAAACGAGCAGGCCCGCTTGCTGCATCGCTTCGCACCAAGCTCGCGCGATTTCCTCGTCGCGATGGTTGTAGCTTATAAACACGTCGTACAGGAATTGGGATGCCAACCGCGCTCGCACCGCTTTGACGATATTGGTGTAAACGTTGGGCCCCCAGCTTTTCAGCACATGATCCGAAATTCTCGCAATGGTAATCGTCTTGAAGTCCGCGTCGGGATCGACGCGAAACGTATGGTGCACGTTGACCAGTTCATTCGGCAAGTCCACGAACAGCAGAGGAAAATCACGCTCGTCCAGCACCTTGCGGACCACGTCGCACTGCGAGGCATCGGTCAGCCGTCCGCTGGCCAAAACATACAAGCCCGGCTCTTGAAATTTCTCGTCGGAAGAATCGATGACTTCAAGTTCCCGCCACGAAAACGTGATTCGCTCCGAATCGTCCAGCAATTGCTCCCACGGCGCATCGATACCGCTTAGCGGAGCATCCTCGCCATCGGCCAGATAAGGCACATTTCTACACAGATACTCAAGAACGCGTTCCAGTAAAAACTCGTTGAACGACCGTTCTAGGCGTACATTTTTGGGCCGCCCGCTCAGCAAGTTCTGCAACGTGGCGAAATTGATCGACAGCAGAGCCGCTCCTCCGACGGCTTGCAGGGTTGCGGTTCGCTCGCGTTGTAGAGCCAGCGCCAGTTCACCCAGGATCTTTCCCTCGCCAAAGCGCAAGTCCACGGGTGCCGCGAGGTGCTCGCCGCCGGCCTCCTTGTCATGGTTTAATACCACGCCAATCTGCCCTTTCAGCACAATGAACATTGAATCGCCCGCATCGTCACGGGCGCAAATCACGTCGCCATCCTCGCGCTCGATGAGGTGCGACGCCAGGATAAGTTCGCGCAGCGCCTGCTTGTTCATTTGGCTCAACAGCGGATGCGCCTCGAATTCTTCTCCATCATCGCTGACGTAGGTCAGTTGCGCCGGATTGATCGACTCCAACGCCTGCTGCGCGTCCTTATCCGATGAATCGACTTGCAACAGCCGCTTGGCGTGGTAAATCGTCCGCCAGCGGCTTTTCGATTCGATGGCGTCCCGCAACAAGCGGCGATCGGACTTGGCGGGAAAGCCGGGCTGCGATTGAAACGCCCCTTCCATGGATAGAAAGCACACACGGTGAGCGAAAAAGTGCTTCAGATAAATACTGCGTTCGTCATGAAAACGAATCGCGTCGAGCGTTGAACTGCCCTGGCCTTGGCCCTGCAAGATGAAGTCGCGAAACGCCGCCGTGGCCAAGACCGCGCCGGGCGTTCCAAAACTCAACAGACTTCCGCACAGATTGATTCCGTCGCCAACCAATTGTTGCCGCAGGTCGGCGCCTTCAATAATCGAGACTGGACCGTGGTGCGCCGTCAGCCGCAGCTTGACGCCCTTGGCTTCCGGTGGCTCCCACTCTTGCTCTTGCGACCATTTGAATAGCTCGTGAATCAGTTGGACCGCGGTTTCTCTTAGCGACGAATCCAAAAACGCCACATGTCCGCCGTCTCCGCCGGAGGCCCAGACCACGCCCTGGCCAAAATGGCTTTTGCAAACGCGGCGAATGCAATTGTTCAGTCCTTCGATGCGCTGGACCTGCCGCGCATGAGCGGAGTTTCGTCCATGGCCCACGATATCACATGAAACGAAAGCGGCCTCGGTGGGAGTGGCGTCATTCATTAGATTTCCGTCCCGACTAGCTCGCCATCCGAGGAGTACCAAGATCACCACGTCAAACAACGACGGTTGGCAACATCATATCGCGCGTCGAATGCAGGAACAAACCCGGCCGCCGGTCGGCAAGAGCCACCCGTGGCGACGAACCGCTCGATGGTGAATATTGGTAGACTAAACGCGCCGAGTACCTACCCAGGCACCACGGAAAAAGAAGAACGGGTTGTCGCCAATTGCGCGAACGAGTTTCATTTGCGAATCGTAAGGACAACGGGCCGTTCATCGCAGCACATGGACAATTAGATGAATCAAGATGATCGCCCTCGATGGGATCGAGGCCAAGTTGCTTCCGCCCTGCTTGTCGTCGTTCTCGCCGCGGCTTGTATCGCGCTGGTAATCGTCACTCAAAAGCAGGGCAACCCTGGCACGCCGACCCTGACCGTCGAAGAGGCGCATCGGTTGGTACGGCAAAAGAATGTAGCAATCGGCTTTCTAGAGAATGGCGGCAAGTTCCCTAAGACCAACATGGCGAAACCGCGCGGATTGGACGAGGCGGAACGTCGATTTCTGGAGATCACGCAAAAGTTGCCAGGCCAACGCCTCGGCTGGCAAAATTCGGCGATTTGCCGCTACCTGAAATTGCACGAACTCAAAGGCGGCCAAAAGGCCGACGCCACGCCGGCGCTGGAGGCTGTTCGCGAACTGCGCGCCCGGCATTCCGATTCCGCGTTTGCCGCTTGGTTATCGGCGCAAATCCACCTTTGGATGGTGGATCACGTCCCTTTTGAGGAACGTCAAGAACAAATTGATTTGGCCGTCGATGCCTTGAGGCAGGCGGTCCAACTGGAATCGGACAACGTGTGGATACGTTTTTCGTTTGCCAAGGCAGTGGAGGATTTCGGCATCGAAGCCGCCGCGGACGACGCTCATCGGGCGTTGACGGAAGCATTTGAACTAGCCCCCGAAAATATCGTCGTATTGCTGGCTTTGTTGAAGTCCCAGGCGCTCATGAGGGACCCGGCGTTCTTGCCCACAATCGACAAGGCCAAGGAACTGCTGGGAATAGTCCGCCTTCAACTGCAACGTCGTGGCGAAGATTTGTTTCAATTACTCGACGAGTCACGGCAAGCCGCGGCGGAGGATCGTTGGCAAATGGCGATTGCACCACTAGCGCACGCGTTGAATCTGACAAAACCTCAAGAAGCGTACCAAAGTGATCAATCTTGGCTCAAAGTCCATTCTGCCAACTCGTCGCTCGACTTCGTGGTTTTCGAATTTGACGACACCTTCTACCAGGTGTATCCGCCGCCGCCGGTCGCCGAGCCGGATGCCGCCGAGATTTCCTTCGTCGAACAGAACGAATCTTCCAACATCATTGGCATTCGTGACGTGGCGGTTGTCGATTTCGACCTCGACGGTAACCTGGATATTGCCCTGCTGCGACCTTCAATTCTTGAAATCTATTCGGCGGCGAAAGATGCGGGCGAGTGGACCTTGCTCGGTTCGATCGAAGTCCCGGAAGGGATGACACGGCTTATCGCCGGTGAAATGCGCGATCTGAAAGAAGACAAGTTTTGGGGGAAGAAGGACGGTTCCGATGACCTAACGATCGCGGGCAGCAGGGATTGGAAATACGGTTCCGACTGTCATTCGCATGATATAGATTTCGTCGTCTATGGTCCGGACGGCCTATGGGTCCTCGAGAATTTATGGGATGAACAGACGGGTGCCAGGCACCTTCAACGCATCACCCAAGAACCGGCTTTCGATGAACTTCGCGACATTCAGCGGGCGGCCTTTGTTGATTTTGATCACGACTCGGATTTGGATTTGGTGGTCGTGGCAGCCGACGGCGTCTCCTTGTGGGCCAGTCAGGGTGTGGGCAGCATGGTCTACGACAATGTGACTCAGTGGTCCGAGACTCCTCCGCAAGAACGTACCTTCACGCAAGTCGTGCCGGTCGACTGGGATCGCGACGTCGACCTGGATGTGCTGTTGGCGGGACCCGGGGGACCGATCGGGTATTTGGAAAATCAACGTCATGGAACATTTCGTTGGCGTCCTCTCGACAGCGTCCTGCCAGCGGCCAACAGTTCCCAATCGTTCGCCGTCGCGGAATTCGACGGGAACATTTCGTGGGATGTGGTCAGTACTGGCTCGAAAGGACTGCAAGTTTCCACGACATCGACGCCGCGGGCCGGGTCGGTCATCTCGCGTGGTTCGGTCGCGGTGGATGAAGCGGATTGGCAACATGTCGACACGTGGGACTACGACAATGACGGGCATCTCGACTTGCTGGCCTGGTCCGCTGACCGGCTAGGAATCTTTCGCGGTCAGTCGGATGGGAATTTTGTAGATGCCTCCCGGATCGCTCCCGAGATTGAAGGTGACATAGTCACCTGTTCGCCCCACGACATGGATAACGACGGCGATCTAGATCTCGTTGTGGCGACCTCCAGCGGCGTCTCGATTTTCACCAACGAAGGCGGCAATCAAAACAACTTTTTTGTCGTGCTGGCGATGGGTGATAAAGACAACATGGGAAAGGGCCATCATTTGGGGAGCCTCATGGAAGTCAAAGCGGGCAGCCACTATCAAGCCCGGATCATCGAGGGACAGCGGGTCCATTTCGGTTTGGGAAAACAGAAGTCGGTCGACGTGGTGCGGATCGTGTGGTCGAACGGCATGCCGCAAGACATTATCCAGCCCGCCACGCGACAATTCCTCTGTGAAATCATGACGCTTAAGGGCTCCTGCCCTTATCTCTACACGTGGAACGGCGAGCGGTTCGAGTTCTATACGGATTTGCTGTGGGCCGCGCCGCTGGGACTGCAGTTCGCCGACGGAACGCTGGCACCCGCGCGGCCTTGGGAATACATCAAGATCGACGGCGAACGCCTGCAGCAGCGGGGCGGCTATTACGACCTGCAAATTACCGAGGAGTTGTGGGAGGCCGCCTATTTCGACAAGGTACAACTGATTGCCGTCGATCATCCCGAGGACGTAGCGATATACTCCAACGAAAAAGTGGGGCCCGCGGAAATTGCCGAGCACAAAATTCACACGGTTCGCAATCCCCGGCGGCCGATCGCGGCGGTCGACAAACATGGCCGCGATGTTTCCCAGCGGGTCGGTGTTCGCGACGGCAAGTTTGCCAAACTTTACGATCAGCGGATTCGCCAAGGCTTGGTTGACGAACACTATCTCGAATTGAATTTGGGGCCATTGAATGATCCCGCGCAATTGACTCTGTTTCTTACCGGCTGGATCATGCCGACTGATACGTCACTCAACGTTGGGTTGTCACAAAATCCAAAGCTCGCCGGCCCGCGACCGCCTTCGGTCTGGTTTCCGGATGAAAGCGGACAGTGGCGAGAAGTCATTCCCTACATGGGATTCCCGGGCGGCAAGACCAAGACCATTGCCGTTGATCTTTCCAAGGTTGTTGCGGCTCGGCGCTTCGGCGCACAAGATGTCCGCCTACGCATCGTGACGTCAGCGGAGATTTACTGGGACGATGTGTTCTTTACGACCGAGCAACAGCGCGCCGAGCTTCAAGTCACTCCGCTGGAGATCTCGTCGGCCGATTTGCATTTTCGCGGCTTTTCGCGGCGGCTTCCTCACTTGCAGCGTGAACCCGAGGTCTATGACTATGAGCAAGTCGCAACCGCGCCCCGCTGGCCGCCGATGCGGGGATCATTCACTCGCTACGGAGACGTACAACCGCTGCTGACCGAAACCGACGCCAAGCTGGTGGTGATCGGCTCGGGCGACGAAATAACACTCCGCTTCCAAGCACCGGCCAACGAACCGCCGCCCGGCTGGCGACGAGATTTCATACTGCACGGTGTCGGCTGGGACAAGGACGCCGACTTGAACACGGTTCACGGCCAGACGGTCGAACCGCTGCCGTTCGTGGAAATGTCCCGCTACCCCTATCCGCTGGACGAGCCATATCCGGACACACCCGAACAACGGGACTATTTGAAGACCTATCAGACTCGCCGGCAAGACTATTTGCCGTTCTGGAATCGCGTTAAACGCCACTCCTCGAATTAGAACTTGTGGTGCGGGCGTCCCGCCTGCCCCTGCAGCCGAGACGGCTGCACCACAATAGGACTTGGCTGCGGCTACCGTCGCTGATAAGTATCAGGACTCTCATCGACTTGTTTGAAGTAGTAGTCGATGTCATACGTCAGTCGCTTGCGGCACCTTTGGCGAAAGGACTTTGCTTGCTCCGTCATGCCGCGCTGTATGTACAGGGCGTAAAGGTCACGAGGCTCGGATGAACTGAAGTAGCGCGGGCTTTCCAGGGTCTCCAAGACTTCCTTGTGTTTGCCTTTTTTCAATTCTTCGGCGGGGCGGCTTTGCACGTACTTGAACAAAATGTTCCAACTAACGCCCCAAGGCGTCGAGCCTCCCCACCAATGCTTGGGCAGTAGATTCTTGCGGACGATTTCGCACAACGGCTCCAAATACATTTCGGGGTTGTCTCGGGCCAACGCGTTCACTATCAGACATCCGTACTCGGGATGCTCGAGGTTGGCCTGCAGTGTCATTTGGGCACCGTCCAGTGGGAATGATAACAAACTCAACGCCGCCATCTGGGCGACATTGGGATCGGGATCGTTGATCAACACGCCGAGCAAGTGCAAATGGTCACGAAACTGGCCGAACCCAATCGCCTTGGCAACGCCGGCTCGCACGAGTGGCTCTCGGTCTTTGGCAAGGCGACGAATCGTCTTTGGTTTGGCAAGATCGGGGAAGTCGGCCAGCAACATGGCGGCCGCTTGCCGGACTTGGGGCTGCGGATCGTCAAGCCAGTGCACCAGACGCTCTTTAATTTCCGGGTTGCGGGCCAGGCCTAGCGCCCGAATCGCCAGGGCGCGCAGTTCGGTTTCCGCGTCGCTATCGGCAACCGCGGCCAGCGACTTCCAGAATTTTCGCCCGCCCACATTTTCCGTCACGTTCCACTTGCCGTAACCTGGTATGTGTCCTTTGCCGATCACCAGGAGATAGCCGGGAGCCGCGCCGGACGCAATAAAGGGATTGCGCGAACCAAGAGCCTGAATCGCCTGCTTTGCCACTTCCGAATCATCACTGCGAACGAGTGATTCGATCGCCTCCATGACCTTCTCACGGTCAAAGTGTTTTAGCGGTTCGTAGCCGCCGCCGCTCATCTGGTCCAGTTGGCTCAGCGCGTATTTCCGTTCGGCCGCGTTTTTGCTCTCCAGCAGCTTGGTCAATTCGGCCCACAGCACGTCGCGGATCGAAACCTTGCCGTGCTTGTCGGTGTTGGCCGCTCTGACAAGTCCCTGATCCTCTTTCGATTTGTGATTCTCCCACAGCATTTGATAAACGCCGCCGCGATCGGTCTTCTTCGCGAACAGGATGTAGGGCTTGCCGGGTTCGAATTGGTAATACTGGGGCATATAGCGAAAGCCCATTCCGTCTTTGGAAGGTGCCAGGTGTAGGAAGGTCACTTCCTTGGCGGTCAGCACGCCCTTGTACGCCTCTATCAATTGCAGCCGTGTCGCCAGCGCCTTGAATCCCGGAGATTCCCTGTAGGGTGACTCCTCGGCCGGCTCTGAATCAACCACCACAACCTTGCAGATCAAATCCGCCTGCTCTACCAGTTCGCTTAGACCAAGTGCGACGCCGACAGGATAGGCTCCAGCCCGTCGCACGTTTGGCAGGCAGCAGGCGAGGATCGCCAGCAGCAAAGTCACGGTTCGCATCGGATGCCTCATGATTCGTAATTTGTGGTGCGGGCGTCCCGCCTGCAAAAAAGCAGCCGAGACGGCTGCACCACAACTTGAGCAATTATCAATCTTACCGGTCCTGGGTTGGACGCTGATGCGGCAAGAAAGTTCTACACGGTTTGATAATTCTTTTCACGGCAAGCCGTGATTCAAGTAATCCAGCGCATGGTCAAATTGTTAGATAGGCTGAGCATACAGGCTAAAGCCTGGATCCCAACGGTATTGCAAGGCACTAGTAGACGGTGCGATGGTTTCCCGTTAGGCTAAGTTTTTTAGGCTGGTGGCCATCGCGTTCGGGTTTGGAGCATGCTGAAACTTAACGAAGTTAGTAAGCGGTTTGGAGATTTTCAGGCCCTCCATCCTACCACGCTGACGATTAAGCCAGGCAAGACCACGGCGCTGCTGGGCCCCAGCGGCTGCGGCAAGTCAACTTTGCTGCGGGTGGTCGTGGGGCTGATTCAAACCGACACCGGCAGCGTGGAATTCGACGGCCAGCCGGTGACGCCGGAAAACATTCTTCAATTCCGCCATCGCATGGGATACATGATTCAAGATGGCGGGCTGTTTCCTCATCTGTCGATTCGCGACAACGTGACGTTGCTCGCCCGCCATCTCGGACGACCCAGCGATTGGATCGAGGAACGACTGCTGACGCTAACCGCGCTGACGCACTTGCCCACGGAGACCGTCGACCGGTTTCCAACTCAAATTTCAGGTGGCCAGCGTCAACGAGTGGCTCTAATACGGGCCCTCTTTCTGGACCCCGATGTTGTCTTGCTCGACGAGCCCATGGGGGCCCTCGATCCCTTGATCCGATCAGAATTGCAGTCCGAACTGCGTGACATCTTTCGCAAGCTGAACAAGACCGTGTTGATCGTCACACACGACATCGGCGAGGCCGGCTTCTTGGCCGACGTGATCTGTCTGCTGAAAGGGGGCGAGATTGTCCAAAGCGGCGATCTGCAAGACATGGTTCGCAATCCGGCGGATAAGTTCGTCACCGAATTCATCAATGCGCAGCGCAGCCCGCTGGAGTCCGTGGGGGAAGCAAACGCGTAATGGCCAACTGGAACCCTCCGAAAGAAGACCGGGTGTTGAAAGAGTCCTGGTTCTCGAGTCGTCCGCAAGTCAAGCCATTATGGGCGTGCTGGGCGATGCTTTTGTTGCTGCTGGCGGCGTCAGCCGGTTGTAAAAAACCGGATATCAAACTGGGCTCGAAAGCCTTTACCGAAAACGCCATCCTGGGTGAAATGGCGGCGCTGCTGGCGGAACACAAAGGGTTGACGACTTCGCATACCAAAGAACTTGGTACGCGCAACCTGTGGGACGCGATGCTAAACGGCGACATCGATGTCTATCCCGAGTACACGGGTACGATTCGAGAAGAAATCTTTGCGGGCGAATCGCTGCCCGATGAGGAAGCGCTGCGTGCCATGCTGAAAGAACACGGCATCTTGATGACGGGCGAATTCGGCTTTAACAACACCTACGCGCTGGGGATGCGGGAAGATGTCGCCGAGCGATTGGGAATCACGAAGATTTCGGATCTGACCAAGCACCCGGATCTTGCCTTTGGTTTCAGCAACGAGTTCATGGACCGAGCCGATGGGTGGCCCAGCTTGCGCGACGAGTACGGTTTGCCCCACACGGACGTCCGTGGCTTGGAACATTCCATGGCCTATCAGGCGGTCGAAGGGGGCGAACTGGATCTGACCGACATCTATTCAACGGATGCCAAGGTGAAACGCTACGGGCTACGTGTTCTGCAAGACGATCGATTGCATTTCCCCGGCTATCGCGCGCTGTTCCTTTATCGGGAGGACTTAGAGGAACGGCATCCTGAATTTGTGCGGACATTGGAACTGTTGAATGGAACAATCAACGACAAGCAAATGCTAAAGTTGAACGAGCGCGTCGAATTGGATGCGGAAACGGACCAACAGGTAGCAGCCAGCTTCCTCCAAGCGCGATTGGACATCCAAATGGAGGTGAAAAGAAACTCACTGCTTAGTCGTTTGTCGTGGACCACGCGTGAGCATCTGTTCTTAGTTGTGACTTCGCTGGCTGCCGCTATTGCGGTGGCCGTGCCGCTGGGGATCGTGGCCGCCAAAAAACCAGTCGCGGGGCAGTTCATCGTCGGCGGGGCGGAAATCGTGCAGACGATTCCTGGTCTTGCGCTGTTAATTTTCTTGGCCGTCGGCTTCAGTCGAGTGGGTCTGCCGACAATCGGTGCTCTGCCGGTGATTGTCGCTTTGTTTCTCTACAGCCTGCTGCCGATCATCCGCAACACGATGACCGGCTTGACCGAAGTTCCCAACACGCTGCGAGAATCCGCCGTGGCGCTAGGGCTTACTCCCAAAGCGCGGCTGTTGCTCGTTGAATTGCCGTTGGCGTCGCGGCTGATTCTGGCCGGAATCAAGACGACGGCGGTCATCAACGTTGGATATGCAGCTCTGGGCGGACTGATCGGCGCGGGAGGATACGGCCAGCCAATCATGACGGGCCTGCGTCTTAGCAGCGAAGCGCGGATGCTGGAAGGCGCCGTGCCGGCGGCGGTCCTGGCGCTGATCGTCAAATGGGGCTTCGAGCTCTCGGAACGGTTTATCGTTCCCATGGGGCTACGCATCAAGCCGACCCATTAGCCGATGTTCTAGCAATGCCTCCGTTCAGCTTTCGGTCCGGATGGTTGGAAACGCTTTTTGGTTTGGCTTTGCGGGACGGACGACCAACGGCGCGCCCGCTTTGCGATGCTTGTTGTCGACGACTTGGGCTTCGTCTTTGCGGACGGTGATCTGGCCGTTCATGATGACCTTTCCCTGGAACACTTGGACTTCGACATTGTTCCATTGATCCACCGCGACGCCAAATTCCGTGCCCAAATCCTGGATCTGCACGTTGGGGGCTTCGACGACGAAACCGACGGCTGCTGGAGGAACCGATGCTCGGATGCGGCCCCGCAGCAGGCGTAACTTGTTTTCTCCAGACCATTCAAATCGAACGGGGCCCTGCATCGCGATGACCACTCCACTGGGCAACTCCAACTGAACGAATCCCGAGGCGAGCGCGGCTTCGGACGGAGCCACGCGACCGCCGGGCAGCGTCGGTTCGGCACCGACATGCCACGAGGCATCTTCGGAATGCGTCAATCGAGCGGACGCTTGGCCCGGCAAGGCGAGGTTGTAATACCCGATGCCAACCGCGACGACCACCGAAGCGACCACGGCAATCGCAATGGCCATGCTGGAAAAATTCCTTCCGGGTCGGAGCAGCAGTTCTTCGTCTTCGCCCAGGGAAACATCCAGTGGTGGGATGCTGCCGTGCCGCCAGATCAGCAGCGAGTGGACCTTTATGTAATGCAAATAGAACTGGCGTGCATCCTCGTCGTCGCGAATCGTTTCATTGAGCCGCAGGCGGTCCGCGGCTTCGAGTTCACCGTCGGCGAGCGCGGTGAGCAGCCGCTCAAATTCGCTGGAAGGCTGATACTCGCCGCTCATGCCGGCTCACCTTTTGGCAGTTCGCGCTGGATACACTTCATCAGCGTCACGCGCAAGCGATGCAGACGAACCGCGATTCGATTCGCCGTTTCGTCGAGCTCTTCCGCAATGCCTTTCACCGACGCCCCTTCCGTGTAGCGTCGCTCAATAAGTTCGCGCCCGTTTTCCGGCAATAAGTCCAGGCAATCCGCGAGCACCATCAGCCGATCATCCTCTTCCAAGCTCTCCAAATCGTCTGCGACAGCGGCCACGGTCTCGTCATCGAACAACAATCGATCGCGGCCTTTTCGCTGCCGATAGGCCATCACCTGAAAGCGCGCGATGCGAAAGACCCAGGCCATGAAATTCGTACCCAGTTGAAACTCATCCGCCTTTTGCCACAACACAATGTTCGTTTCCTGCATCACATCGTTTGCCTGGTCGGCGTCACCGAGCAGCGAGAGAATGAACGCGTACAACCGGCTTTGGCACCGAATCATGAGTTGCACGTAATCGCCAGTCGCAAGGGATTGCTCGATCATGGTCGCCACGGTTGAAACGAGATGGTCGGAAGACTACTAAGATATAGCCACGAGCTTCCAATTTATTACACTCGAAATTGCCAATTCCGGCGATACGGCGGAGCGAATCGTGTGTAGCCTCGACACCGCCCGACCCCGTGATTGGATGAAGTAGCGACAGACGTGCATTCACCGCGACGATTGAGTGACTATAATGCAGGCCATTCGAACGAAGTCCGGGAGATCATAATGAGAAAAATTTGTCTGATAACGGCCGCCATTTTGGTTTTTAGCGTTGGCCCGCTGCACGCCCGGGGGGAAACTCGAACGCCACTTGAGCGGCCTAATGTGCTGTGGATCTACTTGGAAGATGTCAGCCGTTGGTTTGGCTGCTACGGCGACGAACTGGCAACCACGCCAAATATCGATCGGCTGGCCGAGGGCGGCGTGCGGTTCGATCGCTTTTACACCTGCGCCGGCGTCTGTTCCGCAATGCGTTCCGGCACCGTGACGGGAATGATGCAAACGTCGATTGGCGCTCATCAGCATCGCAGCCATCGAAACGTGAAGGTCGGCAAGTATGTCGACTCGCACGACCTGCCCAACGGCATCAAGACCGTCCCTGAATATTTCCGCGCTGCCGGATACTACACCTTTAACGACGGCAAGGACGATTACAACTTCAACTGGCAGCGCGAGGAACTTTACGACAGCTTCGGCAAGATGAACTTTCAAGGCGACGAATGGTCGCGGTGCCCGAAAGACAAGCCGTTCTTCGGTCAGATTCAATTGCGCGGCGGCAAGGACCGGCCGCCGTACAAGCCGGCCGAGAAGATGGACCGGGCGCGTGTGCCCGTGCCGCCCTACTATCCCGACATTCCGCTAGTCCGCGAGGAGATTGCTCATCATTACGACTGCATCAAATGGACCGACGCTCAAGTCGGCAAGATCCTGGACCAGCTTGAGCGAGACGGTCTGACCGAGAAAACGATCGTGATTCTGCTCTCGGATCACGGTTACAAGTTGCATCGCGACAAGCAGTTTCTTTACGAAGGCGGCATCAACATGGCCTTCATGGTGGCCGGCCCGGGAATCGCGCCCGGAAAAGTGCGTGACGACCTGGTTAGCAGCATCGACGTCGCTCCGACTTCGCTGGCGCTGGCGGGCGTTGAAATCCCCAAGCGCATGGAAGGCCGGAATATTTTCGCGAAGAACTACAAGCCGCGCGAATTTGTCGTGTCGGCTCGCGATCGATGCGACTACACGATTGAACACATCCGCGCCATTGTCACGCCGAAATACAAATATCTGCGCAACTTCCTTACCGATCGCTCCTTCATGCAGCCCAGCTACAAGGACCCCTGGCCCGTGTCGAAGGAACTGCGTCGGTTGATGGCGGCAGGGGAAATGAAGGGAGCGCAAACGCACTTCTTTGGCGACGAAAAGCCGAAGGAAGAGCTTTACGATTTGGCGAACGACCCCCATGAGATTCACAATTTGGCGCGGGATCCCAAGCACGCCGACGCGCTTGAGCAGCATCAGCAAATGCTCGCCACGTGGATGAAAGAGACCGACGACCAGGGCCAGTATCCCGAACCGGATGCCGCGCTGCTCGCGTGTTACAACCGGTGGCGCGAGCGATGCGTGAATCCCGAGTTTGATCGCGTTCGTAATCTTGTGAAGCTTGCTCCGCCGAAGAACAAAAATCAACGGAAGAAAAAGGACCGCTGACCGTGGGTCGATCTTGATGCTCACGCCAGCAAGCCCGACCGTCAATGAACGCTTTCCGATTGGAATTTGTGCCGGAGCGTCGCTCGAAAGTCTTCGCGGCCTTCTTCGCCCGATCGTTATTCGCCCAATTTTTATGGTGCATGGGCTGAAATCATTCCCTGCTACAATCAGTTGAATGTTCAAGTTGATTCTTCCAACCGCCGCGTTGCTCCTGGGCTGCCTCAATCGCACGCTGCCTGGGCAGTCTTTTGTGGTCTCGTTTGAGCAGGGTGAGCAAATTTCGGGGCAGAAAATTAGTGGCTGGCATGATCGGGCGAATATGCCATCCCTCGACGGTGTCCCGCTCGGCGGGGAGGGAAAGGCGCTGCGTTGGTATCAAAATCGAACCCTCACTGCCGCCCAGCCGGACGAGGACGAATTCGGCTTCGTCGAGTTCATCGGCGGAGACCGATTGCCAGGAAGCGTGATTGGTTACGCCTCGACGGATGTGGACCGGGACTTACATGAACCCCATTTGCTGATCGATTGCCCGCAACCTTGGACCGCGCCAAACGAACCGCTTCGGTCCAACGAACGTGTGTTCCTAAGCTTCGTCCAACGAATCAGATGGACGTCCAAGACGCCCCGACGTTTGACACCCGGCACTCTGTTTTTCGAGGATGGCCGAGTTTTAAGCTATCGAAGCTTGCGTTGGCGGTCAGACGGCGTACAAGTCCTTACGGCCGAAGGTAGCCTGACCGCACGTTTTGTGGATCTGGCCGAACTTCATCTGCAACGTCGCGATCACTTGGCAGGCCTGCTGAATGAACGCGAGTCTTGGGGAAATTCAGGGTCGTTGCGATTGGAAGCCAACGGCGGGCTGGTCGCGACCGGCTCGAAAACGACCTTTGACGCCATGGCATTCGCCAACGATGTGGATCGCCGGCAGATCCTGGAATCAATCAAGCGGACCAAGCAAAAGCAAGCCAAAATCATGAGCCATCAGGCTCAAATGGAAAGAACGCACAATAAGCGTTTGGCGGATCTCGACAAGAACGTGAAGTCCCGCGCGACGCAATTCGCGAGTACAAAAAGACGAATGGAGAAGTCACTGGCGAATCGAACACCCCAGGAACGCAAGGCCAAGCTCAAGCATCTAGAACAAACCATGGTCATGCGGCCGCAACAGCAATACGTGAGCCGCAAGACTCGTTTGGAGGAATCGCGGCAGCGTAACCTGCGGCGCAGTACTCAGCAATTGGCTTCCGTCAGCACTCAGTTGGAAGAATTGCACAGCGAACTTGCCGCCAGTGACCCGACGGACAACCCGAGAAACTGGTATCACCAATTGCATCCTGCGTGGAGTACACAACCGCTCTGCGTGGGATTTTCCAAGATTCGCATGCGGCTATCTTACGCTTCCCACGAGCTACCGTTGACTCGCCTGCGCCCCTCGAAGGTGGTGCAACACTCGACGCTGGGCCGGGGGTTGGTTTGGCAAATAGATCGCAACGTCTTGGGCGAATCACTGCGAAGCGCCGGCCGAGAATACGGATGGGGGCTCGGCGTTCATGCGGACAACGAGTTGCATTTCGAGTTGCCAGATTCGGCGCGAGCTTTCCGTGCATTCGTCGGTCTCGACGACTTGGTCGGCGGCGGCGGATGCGCGCAAGCGGCCATCTATTTGGAAAACGTCAACAGCCAGCCGATTTATCAAAGCCCGATTCTCGTGGGCTCCGAAGAAGTCTTTGATACGGGCAGACTCGACTTGACCGAAACACCGGAGGGCAGCCAAGCAAACCGCCGCCGAACATTAATTCTTGTCGTTAGTTCGTTGCACCACGACCGCCCAGCCAACACGCAGCCTTTCGATATCCTGGATCACGTCAACTGGCTGGAGCCGCTCCTTGAGTTGGAACGATAAGATCGTCCGCGATTTATGTTAGTCATTCACTTTCAACAGCAGTTCCAGGTAACTTCGCCGCTCGACGTCGGCAAGTCCAAGATGTTCGGCGAACGAGAAAATGAGCGCCTTGGCCGCTTCAAGGTCCTCTTCACCTGTCAAGATTTCCAGTTCCACGAACTTGCCGAGCGAATCGATTTCATCGAGTGAAACGGTAATCTCTCGATTCCGCCACAACGCGGACGCCATTCTTCGCTGCTTGGGAAGTTCGGCCACCGACGAAAAACCAAGCGCCTTTAGCAATTCGCCAAATTGCTCGGGCATCTTTTCTCCGGCGGCCAGCGGCAGTTCGATTTCACGACGCGTCTTGGTCGTCTTATCGATCTTGGGGCCCTTGTAGGTTATGAACTGAGTATCGCCAACGCGACGAATCCGCAGCGCTTCGTCGGTTTGAGAAAAATCTCGCGAGGGATGTTCGTAGTAATGATCAACCTGCGTGACCGCCGGCTGGATTGAAGCAGCCAGTGAGCCAAGCGCCGCTTCGACGTGCTTGAAGTCACTAACACGAAACTTTTGTTCGACTTCGTAATCCATGTTGTGTCCTGTGGATGATCCGTCAGCAAATCTGGCGACCTAGCGGTTCACCGAGCAATTTCAGTTTTTCAAGCATGTCGTCGAATT
Organism: Planctomycetota bacterium; assembly: GCA_029259935.1. Next base: position 9,324 of record JAJDEH010000302.1, on the reverse strand, counting down.
GGTCGAAAGTTAGAGATTGCGCTCCATCCGACAACGCCTTCTCTGGATCTGGATGCACTTCCACCATCAGACCATCCGCTCCGGCGGCCAACCCGGCCAGTGCCATCGGTGTGACATAATCGCGCTTTCCGGTGCCGTGACTTGGATCGACGATGATCGGCAAATGCGATAGCTTCTTGACCGGCGGCACGACGGACAGGTCAAGCGTGTTGCGTGTATGGTCGGCGAACGTGCGGATACCGCGCTCGCACAGTACCACGTTACGATTACCGCCAGAGAGTAGATATTCGGCTGCCATCAGCCATTCTTCCAGCATGGCCGACATACCGCGTTTCAACAACACGGGCTTGGGACTTTGGGCCACTCGCTTCAGCAGCGGAAAATTCTGCATGTTGCGCGTGCCGATTTGCAACATGTCGGCCGCTTGTTCGATCGCTTCGATTTGGCTCGCTTCCATGACCTCGGTAACGATTCCAATGCCCGTCGCCGACCGGGCTCGATCCAAGATGGCCAGCCCTTCATGCTCCATTCCTTGAAAGCTGTAGGGACTGGTACGCGGCTTGAAAGCTCCCGCCCGTAACAGCCCGACTCCACGGCTGACCAAAAACTCCGCCGTTTTCATAATCATCGATTCATTCTCGACCGAGCAGGGACCGGCAATGATCGTGAAACGGCTGGCATCAAACTGAGTCGAACCCACGGCCACCACCGTATCATCGGGGTGCATTTCGCGGCTGGCCAATTTGTATGGTTTCGTAACGCGGATTAACTCGCGAACGCCGCCCAACCCTTCCAGTCGGGTGGGATCGATTGCTTCCACATTACCGGTGATGCCGATCGCCGTTCGCGTGGGGCCCGGCATCGGATGCGAGGCCAGACCCAATCCCTCGATGGCGAGAACCACATGTTCAATCTGGTCGGGAGTCGCTTGACTGTGCATGACGACGAGCATGGTGTAGTCCTGAGCTTGTGTAAGACGGGATTCTTGGGCCGTTGGCGGTCGAATCAGTGGATGGGGAAGCGTCCTACACAGAAGTAAACCGCGAGGAGCCCAAGTCCGCAACCGACTCCCGCTACTCTTTTCAAGAACACTTTGCGGTAACATGGAGTTTCCGCCGCAATTTTCGATTCGCGCCTGAGTTTGCCACGTGTTGGTCCAGGCAAGCGGAGTTTGGGCAGTACGCTGAAATTCATTGTAGCCCCGCCACTTAACGGATAAGCTGCGAGGTAGAAATCATGTGCAGCCAGAGGGACAAGGAAAGGAAAGTCGGTGCATCAAATACTCGTGTACGCGGACTCTCTTAGCTGGGGGATCATCCCCAACTCACGCGGTCGCTACCTGTTCGGCCAGCGCTGGCCGGGCGTCATGGAGATCGAACTTGCTAAAGCGGGAGCTTCGGCGCGCGTCGTCGAGGATTGCCTCAATGGCCGCCGAACGGCCTGGGAAGATCCGTTCAAGCCCGGTCGCAACGGACTTGCAGGGCTTGAACAAAGGATTGAAATCAACTCGCCGTTGTCACTGGTAATTTTATTTCTGGGAACGAACGACTTTCAGTCGATGCATGATTGCAACGCTTGGCAATCATCTCAAGGCATGAACGCCATTATCGCGTCGATCCGCCGAGCGCCCATTGAACCTGGCATGCCGATTCCCGAGATTCTGGTCGTCGCGCCGCCGCCAATTCAAACAGCGAAGGGAGCCATCGCGCCCAAGTTCAAAGGTGCCGATATTAAGGCCGTGGGGCTTGCCGACGCGATGCAAAAAGTCGCGAACGACGCTAAATGCCATTTTTTTGACGCGGGTTCCGTTACGCGAACCAGCCAGGTGGATGGTGTACATTTGGACGAAGATCAACACCTACGTCTAGGTCTGGCGCTGACAACCGAGGTCCAACGAATCCTTCATCAAAAGAAAAATTAGACGGGTGTGGCCGGCGGCGTGTTTTCAAAGCGAAGACCAACCGCGGGTGACCGATTGCAAATGCAATGTGACGGAGTCGATTCCAATGGCGACAGAGCAATGCCCAAACTGTGGGGAACGGCTGCCCACGGTTGTCGACGCGTTTTGCCCCTATTGCCGTGAATCACTCGATAAACCGCCTCCACCAGCGGACCCTCCCCGTGCTTGGCAACCGGTTGCTAGTTCCTTTGCATCGCAACCGGCGGGGAAAGTCATTGTCGATGTTCCAAGCGACCTTCCAAATTTGTGCGTGCTCTGTGGCGTCAAAGCTCAACAGTTCATCCGCTTCAGGTTCCAACGCGATCATCTCGTAAAGAAAACGCTTCTAAGGCATGCAATCGGCGGGATATTTGGCAGGTTGGTCGCGAATGAAGCCTTCGACGAAAGGCCTGTGGATCTTCCATTGCCGGTTTGCGGCAGGCACGTAGACGACGCTCGCCTGGATGGCATTACAGGCACGCCCGTTGATGGACGACAAGTTGCGATTGCAGGAATACATCCCGCATTCGTGACTGCCGTATCCGAATTATCTCGAATTCGATGGGCTGATTTGGCACGGAGAATGAGCGAAGCGGAGAATCGACACAAGAATCCGCTGGAAGAGGGCAACGACGGGTGATTCATGGCGACAGGGATAAGATGATGCAATTCGGAACGAAGGGCGACGACGATGGCTTCGACTGTTGGCATGGCTCCGTCAACATTCAGACGCTGGCCGCCGACTGGAGTGAATGTTGGTTGGACGTGCCGAACTTCCAGCAAAACCCTTGTGAACAGACTGCACGATTTCGCATGTATTTCTATTTCGAACCGCACGCGGATGTGAAAGTGAACTGGTTGGGATGCTATCGCTATCGCCTTCCCATTTTTCATGACGATATTCAGTTCACGGATGTTTTAGCGGTCCATAATTCAGTTTCCAAGGAAGAGGGTTCTTTGTGGGTGGAAACTGTTTCGGCTGAGGAAACCCGTTTGCTGGTCCATGGCATTCAAGGTGATATTGAATTTGATTGTGGTGGGCGGAGTTGCCATGTCCGTAGAAAAAAGACCGATGAGTTGCTAACGGTTCTGGGATGTCCGTTAGGTGAATATCAATTTTAAGGTGGTAAAATCGCAAGGAAGGATTGCAAGAATCCGATCGGCTCCACGGCCAGACCACGTGCGCTATCGGGCAGCAGCGAGCAAATCGACGAACCGGGCGTGCTAAAGAGCCAGTAGTTATTCCTCAACATTCAGCGAAACATGAACCACCCGGAACTCATTGCGGTACCCATCCTGATGTTCGCTGATTACGCGCTGACCATTCTCGGCGCGAAGAACTCCGCGGCCGTTTACCGCAATCACTTTACGACAGCATCCTACGAACTGAATCCGCTGTGGCGCAAGAGTGTCGATCAGGTTCGATGGTTCAACCCTCGACACATCGCCTTGGTCGCACTTGTCACCGTTCTGCTCATCTTGATGGATCAAGTGGCGGCGATACTGCCATTTGATACATTCAAGATTGTACTAGGAATGCTCTTTGGCGTATTTGGATCCGTTTGCGGTCGCCACCTTACGAACCTACTGCTCTTTCGCTATCTCAATCGGCACCCACACGAGATTTCCGGGCAAGTTCAGTTTTCGATGAAGCTGATGCTGAAGATGTCTCAATTCAACTGCATAGGCTTGATTCCGCTCTTCGTAATCGTCGTGACTCTCGTCCCGAACCGATATACTCTTGGTGTATTGATCGGCTTGGTGACTGTTGTTTTCGTCCATTCCTTGTGGGCGAGAAAGGCTAACTCGGCAGAAGCAAATGACCAGCAGGCAATAGAGGCTGAACTAGTCGATACAGAGGCATGACCATTAAGGATTTGACGTCGCGAATCTTCGAGCCAAATTTCAAGTCCTCTGTTCAAGAAGCTCGGTTGCAGCGGTGACGGACGTTGCTATGGGAAACGCTTTGGCGTGGATGCGTTTTGAGTGAGCGTGTTCAATTCGTCGAAGATGACGACCGGATGAGAGACCGATGGACAGAAATCACTACGAGGCTCCAAGGCAAAGTGCTAATCCGCGTCCAAAGTGGCGACGCTTCTGGATACGCGCATGTTTCGGGTGTCTTTGCCTCGCAGGCATCTTTTTCGTGGCAGATCGAATTCTGAGGGCTGTCGCTCCCGATGCGGATGAGACACGCTGGTTCATCATACTTGTAGGCTTGCTTGCGTTAGGGCAACTGTCGAGCCTGACACTAGTTGGCATCAGCGGTATCGGGTGGGTGATAAGTCGCCGACATGATCCGGCGATCGAAGTTTCCGACTAGTCGCGCGCCTAGCGCGACCGAAGCTTTCTCAAGTACACTCTGTCTCGCTGCGCGAATTGCACTGAAGGTCCGCGATTCGTGTTTGGAATCTTACTGTCGCCTCCGCTGGAACCGGAGCTGCTGTCACGGCGTGTCCTACCGCGATGCGTTGGATGCCGGTTTTCCATACGTCTTTGAGATTATCCAAGCTGACGCCGCCGATCGCGAATGCCGGCAGGCTGATCTCGCTGCTGACCTGCTTGAGAAGGTCTAGTCCTGGAAACCGGTCGAACTGCTTTGTTTTGGAAGGAAAAGTCGGACCGACGCCGATGTAGTTGGCTCCGTCGAGCACCGCCTGCCGCGCTTGCTCAATTGAATGCGTCGAAACGCCCACGATGGCTTCCGAGCCGACAACACGCCGGGCATCCGCGACCGGTAGTTCGTCCTGTCCAACATGAACGCCGTCGGCTTGCGACAACACGGCCAAGTCGGGGCGGTCATTCATGATGAACAAGGTCGAAGTCTCGCGAGTCTTCGCGCGCAGCAGGCGGGCTCGCTCGATCAGTTGCCGGTCACCTAGCGTCTTGTCACGCAGTTGCAGGACATCGACGCCCGCATTGACTAGAGACTCCACTAGTCGGCGGAACTCCTCTTCGGATCGCTGTCCGTCGATCAGAACGTATAGGCGGCGGTCTTGGAACACTTGCAGCGCGGTGCTGGTCAAGGCGATCGCCTTTTCCAGGCTATACGTTTCATAGCGGATCGCTTCCAATCGCTGGGCCGCCGATGCATCGACGGTCTTGCCGTATTCCTCCATGCAGCGCAGCGACTGCTGGACGCGTTTGAGGTTGGCTCGCCAAATGTCTCCCAGAGTGTCGCGGCGGTATTCCGTTTTCAATTGCAACTCGGTGCCGACGTCGTGCTGGGTGTCGCGCGCCGCGATAAGGCTGTTTTCGGCGAACTTCGCGACCGCCTCCGTCAAACGGTGCCGCAGTTGCTTGCACAGAAGAGTCAGGTGGGCATCGTTGAGTCCGAATCGTAGATGCTCTTCCACCACGCGCAGCCCTTCGGCAGCCCGGTTGAAATTGGCGTCGATGATTCGAAATGAGACGGATTTTTCGATTTGAGAATCCATGGGCAGTTCAATCTGCCATATTGGCATGGTTGTGGCAATCGTCGCCGCGACCGGCAGGTTGTCCCGCAGCACCGTCGTTGACCGCTGAAATGCTGTAAGTCCAATCGTGGCTTTGGCCTGAGTGGCTCGACGCCGCAATATTGAGTTTCCCGTGCCAGTAATGGCACGAGTAATGCTTAGGATAATCCGCGTTGTTGGTGACCAGCCAGTTCTGATCGTTGGCCGTTCGGCCGGCATGAACGGTACAGTTTGGTTCCTGACGTATCAGTTACAGCGAAAACGACGGGACGGAGTCGAGTTGATTTCCCTAAACTCAAACCACGTATTAACTTGCCTTGCTCGTATAAGAACTGCGAGTTACAATTCCGAGGCGATTCGAGTTCCATTGATCGAACTTGGACGATGACTTTTCGAGTTGTCGGCAAGGCGGCATTTGTCGCTGCTGGCATGGATGCCGGAGCAAGAAGAAGTGCGATCAGCACCCATTATCGTGTGTGTTTGGCCTGGCTTGGCGCGACTTTGGTTGCGCGGCGACATGTTTGGGCTAGCAATCGCGGTAGTGTTCGCGGTCATGCTGAACCTTGCTCTCCTATTGACCTTTGTATGGATGGAATGGTTTTCGGTTGGAATGCGGCAGGTGGTTTGGGGGAGCTTGGCTTTGGTCTGGATCATTGCCGCTTGGAGAAACTACCGTAAGATGCCCCAACTGGTCGCAACCGACACCCAACTTGCGGACGAGGACTTGTTTCATCAAGCACAGACGGAATACTTAAGAGGACACTGGGTCGAAGCAGAGTCCATTTTAGAACGAATTGTGAGGAATTTTCCCAACGACGTGGACGCCCGCTTCATGTTGGCGACGCTGCAAAGGCACACCGGCCATCCAGAGGAAGCACGTCGCCAACTCAAAGCAATCGGCCGTCTGCCTGGAAGTCAAAAGTGGTGCTTGGAGATTTCCCAAGAGCAAACCAGACTGACGCAAACCAACCAAACGGAAAACACCAACAACGACGACCAGCAGGAGGATGATTCCACCGACCCCGACCGGCTCGATTTCGCCCAGGCAGCTTAGCGCCGCACAAGCGAAACGAACCAATACCAAGAAACCGACGTCACCCAATCAGACAAACTAACTTTTCATTTCCTCGACGGAGAGCGTGAGCCTGGCGACCGCTCCTGGGGAGTCTATCATGTACGAAAGATTTACGGACCGCGCACGGAAGGTCATGCAGCTTGCGAATCAGGAAGCGCAGAGATTCAACCACGAATACATCGGCACCGAGCACATCTTGCTGGGACTCGTCAAGGAAGGCAGCGGCGTGGCCGCCAATGTCTTGAAGAATCTTGACGTCGATCTACGCAAGATTCGGCTTGAAGTTGAAAAACTGGTCCAAAGTGGCCCCGAAATGGTCACCATGGGCAAGCTGCCGCAAACGCCTCGCGCGAAAAAAGTCATCGAATACTCGATGGAAGAGGCGCGAAACCTCAACCACAACTACGTTGGCACCGAACACATCTTGCTAGGGCTGCTGCGTGAGCAAGAAGGCGTCGCCGCACAGGTGCTAATGAACCTAGGCCTCAAGCTGGAAGAAGTTCGCGAAGAAGTGCTGAACCTGCTGGGCCATGGCCTGGAAGGTGGCGAGAGCGAACGTGGTGGCCGAGAAATGGAAGAGGGCGAAGCGCGTCCTGGCAAGAGCAGCAAGTCGAAGACTCCGGCCTTGGACAGCTTTGGCCGCGATCTGACCGAATTGGCGCGTCAGAAGAAGCTCGATCCGGTGATTGGCCGCGAACGAGAAATCGAACGAGCCATTCAGATTCTGTGCCGCCGAACTAAGAACAATCCCGTCCTGCTGGGTGAAGCCGGCGTGGGCAAAACCGCGATCGTCGAAGGGTTTGCACAGCGCTGCATCGGCGGTGCCGTTCCCGAACTGCTGGCCGACAAACGCATCGTGGTGCTCGATCTGGCCATGATGGTCGCTGGCACCAAGTATCGTGGTCAGTTTGAAGAGCGCATCAAAGCGGTTATGAATGAAGTTCGCCGAGCGAAGAACACGATTCTGTTCATCGACGAACTGCACACCCTGGTTGGTGCTGGTGGCGCGGAAGGTGCCATCGACGCGGCCAACGTGCTCAAGCCTGCATTGGCTCGCGGCGAGATTCAGTGCATCGGCGCGACCACGCTGGACGAGTACCGCAAGTACATCGAAAAGGACAGCGCTCTGGCCCGACGTTTCCAAGAGATCGTGGTCGAACCGACTTCGACCAGCGAAACCGTCGAAATCCTCAAGGGACTCCGCGAACGATATGAAGAGCACCACCGGGTGCAAATCACCGACGATGCAGTCGCTTCGGCCGTGGAACTTTCGGGCCGTTACATTACGGGCCGCTGCTTGCCGGATAAGGCCATCGACGTGATCGATGAGGCCGGCGCGCGTGTCCGTCTTCGCACGATGACCAAGCCGCCCGATTTGAAAGAGATCGACGAAGAAGTCGATCGCTTGAACAAAGAAAAAGAAGAAGCGGTTGCCAATCAGGACTTTGAGAAGGCGGCGTCCTTGCGTGACAAAGCCGACAAGCTAAAGAAGAAGAAGGAACAGATTACGCAGGAATGGCGTGAGAAGTCCCGTGAAACGGACGGCGTGGTCGATGAGGAAGTCATCGCCGAAGTCGTTTCCAAAATGACCGGCATTCCGCTGACGCGGTTGTCCACCGAGGACAGCATGCGGCTGATGAAAATGGAAGACGACCTGCACAAGCGGGTCATCAGCCAAGAAGAAGCGATCAAGGCCATCTCGAAAGCGGTCCGACGCAGTCGCAGCGGTCTGAAGGACCCCAAGCGCCCGATGGGCTCGTTCATCTTCGCCGGACCGACCGGTGTCGGTAAGACGTTGCTGGCGAAAGCCCTCGCCGAATTCATGTTCGGCGACGACGACGCACTGGTGCAGATCGATATGAGCGAGTATATGGAGAAGCACAACGTCAGCCGGCTGATTGGTGCCCCTCCAGGTTACGTCGGCTACGAAGAAGGCGGCCAGTTGACGGAGAAAATTCGCCGTCGGCCGTACGCCGTCGTATTGCTCGACGAAATCGAAAAGGCTCACCCCGATTGCTTCAACATGTTGTTGCAAGTGATGGAAGAAGGCCGCTTGACGGACAGTTTTGGCCGCAACGTCGACTTCCGCAACGTGATCATGATCATGACCACGAACGCGGGCGCCGAGGCGATCAAGAACGAGTCGCAGTTTGGCCTGCCCACCGCCACCAACGACGACGCTTCGTACGAAAGTATGAAGGAACGAGTCCAGGATCAGATCGAAAAGTATTTCCGGCCTGAGTTCCTCAACCGGCTGGACGACGTGATCGTGTTCCGCCACTTGACGACCCAGGATCTGAAGCTGGTCATCGACCTGGAACTGTCGAAGGTCCGCGAACGGCTCAACGAGCGCGGCTATGAACTTCAATTGACGAACGACTCGAAAGAGTTCCTCATCAAGAAGGGTTCCAACCTCGACTTCGGTGCTCGTCCGCTACGCCGGGCGATTGAGAACTTCGTCGAAGATCCGCTTTCCGAGGAACTGCTGCGAGGCGCCTTCCAAGGCAAGGACAAGATCCTCGTCGACGTGGTAAGATCCGAAGAAGGCATGGTCAAGCACTTGCAATTCGACAGTCAGGCCAGCGAGCCGGAGGAAGCTCCGGTAAGTGTTGGTGCCGCTGAGGCGGAAGAAGAGCCGTCGGAGCCGACTGAAGAATAGCGGCCCTTCGATAAACTTGAATTCCAACCCTGATACGCGATTTTCGCGTGTCAGGGTTTTTTTGGTTTGCCAGGCATGTTTTTCAACTTGAGGGTGTAAGTCCCTTATCCAACTTGATGGAGGTGAAGGATTAGCGAAGCGCAAGGGCGTCGTCGCGAGGCGGGGTCTGAAGGCAGCGTGTAGCAAAGTCGCGGCC
>JAJDEH010000301.1 GCA_029259935.1 Planctomycetota bacterium | reverse complement strand
CCCTTGCCAAGGGGGAGTTAGAGGGGGTCCGCCCAACGCGCTAGCCACGATAAGAGCGAAGGAGAACACGATGGCAACGGAACTGACTTGGCTAGGACATGGAAGTTGGTCCATCCAGATCGGAGAACACACGGTGTTGCTCGATCCGTTCTTGAACGATTCACCGACCGCGCCGGTCAAAGCGGACGATGTCGAGGCAACTCACATTCTCGTTTCGCACGGCCACTTCGACCATGTCGCGGACGTGGCCTCGATCGCCAACCGAACCGGAGCGACGGTGGTCGCAATTTTCGAGATCGCCGAATGGTTCAGTAAGCAACATGCCGTGCAGAATACAATCGGCATGAATCTGGGCGGCGGAGTCGATTTGCCCTTTGGCCGCGTCAAGTTAACTTTGGCCCATCACAGTTCTCAATTGCCCGACGGGTCCTACGGCGGAAACCCCGGAGGTTTTTTGCTGAGCTTGCCCGAGGGCAACATCTACTTTGCTTGCGACACGGCGTTGTTTTCCGATATGCGGTTGATCGGAGCAGCGGGCATCGATCTGGCGGTACTGCCCATCGGCGACTTGTTCACGATGGGGCCGGACGATTCGATCGAGGCGATCAAACTGATAAACCCCAAGCGCGTCGCGCCGGCCCACTACAACACTTGGCCGCCCATCGAACAGGACGCGCAAGCATGGTCCGAAAAGGTGCGAGCGCAAACCACGGCCGAGCCGATCGTGATCGAGCCCGGCGGGAAGATCTCGCTTTGACTAACTGCAAGAGATCCTCGCCCTAATTCAGTCCGCCGATTTGTAGAGCTTGCGGCCTAGGCTGGGCTGATACGGCGTCCAGTGGCTGTCCGTGTTCACGTCTTCCTTCATGAGCTGTTTGACGCAATGCAGCTTGGCGTCCAGGTTATCTAGATAGTGCAGCGCGATGGCTTCTAACGTCATCGGCAGTTTCGGACTGCCGTATTCGTATTCTCCATGGTGGCTGACGATCATGTGCTTCAGCCGCAACAGCAGATCCTCCGGAAAGGGCTCGCCCGAAAGCTGTTCCGCCTGGCGTGCCTTTTCTTCCAGCGTGCTAACCGCCATCACCAGATGCCCGATCAACTGCCCTTCGTCGCTGTAGCCGAGGTCGCGTTCATAGGTCAGTTCGTCGATCTTGCCCATGTCGTGCATAAACGCGCCGAACAACAATTGTTCGGCATCGAGATCCGTATAATGAGGCGCGACAACGTTGCATAATTCCATCAGGTTGACGATATGTTCCAGCAATCCGCCATGGTAGGCGTGGTGGTTCTTGATGCCCGCCGGGGCGCGGCTTAGCTTGTCCATGAACGATTCGTCCACCAAAAAGCATTCCGCCAGGCTGCGCAGGTGGACATTCGTGACGCCGCGCAGCAACTCACTGAGCCGGTCGGCAAGTTGGTCGATATCCGCCGTGCTGAGCGTGATGAATTCCGCCGGATCGATCTCCTTGGAGTCCAACCGGTCGATTCGATTGACGATCATCTGCAGCGAACCGTTGTAAAACTGCGTCTTTCCGTAAATACGGAGATAGTCGCCGTTTTCGAAGCTGCCATAGACCTGATCGCTGGCGTTCCACATCATCGCCGTGACCGAGCCCGTGCGGTCGGAGAGCCGAAGCTGCAGATAAAGATTCCCGTTGCGGTTGGCTCTTAGTTGTTTTTCGGCCACTAGAAAGGGTTGATCGATGTCCTCTCGCTCACCCAATTGATTGACAAAACGGCGCGACATGCCCTTACTTTCTAGAGAAGTGCTGAGAAAGGTGAGTGGCCGATTCTAAGACGAAGCATCTAACCGTTCAAGGCGGGCAGAGAAAGCCGCCGCGAACCAGCGACGGCCCGCTGAACCAATGTCAGCGCAGGCTGTCATCAATCATGTGGCCCGCTCCGATCGACTCGTTACAGCCGCTGGTCGCATGATCGCCTTGCCATGCGGTCGTTGGATTTCCTAGAATTTCGATGCAATGATGAGACCATTCTCCAACTGAACTGACACCCCCGAGTTTCTCGATGGCCAAAAAACCCAAAAGTGCGATCAATCCCACTCGCGAAGACGACTACCCTGAATGGTATCAGCAGGTGATCAAGGCGGCCGACATGGCCGAGCCTTCGCCCGCCCGGGGGTGCATGGTCATCAAGCCGTGGGGGTTCGCGATCTGGGAACACATTCAAGCGGGCCTGGACAAGATGTTCAAGGATACCGGCCACGAGAACGCCTATTTTCCACTGTTCATTCCCATGAGCTTCATGGAAAAAGAAGCCGAGCATGTCGAGGGATTTGCCAAGGAATGCGCGGTGGTGACCCATCAACGGCTTGAGCCGGGGCCGGACGGCGGTCTCGTGCCCGCCGGCAAATTGGACGAACCCTATATCGTGCGACCGACCAGCGAAACGATCATCGGCCACATGTACGCCAAGTGGATCGAGTCGTATCGTGATCTGCCGATCAAGATCAATCAATGGGCGAATGTGGTGCGTTGGGAAATGCGAACTCGCATGTTCTTGCGAACGGCGGAGTTCTTGTGGCAGGAAGGACACACGGCCCATGCCACCGAAGAAGAAGCGTGGGAAGAAACCCGTTTGATGCTGGATGTGTATGCCGACTTTGCCGAGAACCACATGGCCATGCCGGTGATTAAAGGTGAAAAGACGGCGGGAGAGCGGTTTCCAGGCGCGGTTTCGACGTTGTCGATCGAAGCCATGATGCAAGACCGCAAAGCGCTGCAAGCGGGCACGTCGCACTTCTTGGGTCAGAATTTTTCGCGTGCCCAGGACATCAAGTTTCAAGACCAACACGGCAAGGAAGTGTATGCCTGGACCACATCCTGGGGCGTGTCGACGCGGCTGGTCGGCGCGCTGATCATGACGCACGCTGACGACGACGGGCTCGTGCTTCCGCCACGCCTCGCGCCAAAGCACGTCGTGTTGCTGCCTATCTATAAGACCGACGAGCAGCGGTCCGAAGTACTGCCTTACTGCGAAAGCCTCAAGGCCGAGTTAACAGCTCAGCAGTTTCATGGCAATCAAGTTCAGGTGCTGATCGATGATCGCGATATCCGCGGAAAGCATTGGGAACACGTCAAGCGAGGCGTTCCCATCTACTGTGAGATCGGCGAAAAGGATATCGCCAAGGACTCGGTGTTTCGCTATCGCCGCGACACCAAGGAAAAGGCGGGCGTTCCCCGAGCCGAGTTCGTCGAGACGATCACAAAAACGCTCCAGGAAATGCAGGACAACCTGTTCAACCGTGCGCTATCGCTGCGGGAAAACAACACGTGTACGATCGACAACTTGGACGACTTCCGCGCCTATTTCACTCCCAAGAATCCCAATAAACCGGAAATCCACGGCGGGTTCGCAAATTGCCATTGGGTGGAAGGGCCCGAGGTAGAAGAAGAGCTGAAAAAGCTCAAAGTCACGGTCCGCTGCATTCCTCTGGATGGCGAAGCGGAAGAAGGCAAGTGCATCTTCACCGGCAAACCGAGCAAAGTGCAGGGCGTGTTTGCCAAGGCCTATTGAAGTAGCGCCTTGCCGGGGTTGGAGTCCAGCCTATGGCCTCAGCCTAAAGGCAGCTAAAGCCTGTGTACAACACTATTCAGTGTGTTTGCGGTGTCTGCGTTATTTACATAGAGAGAGAGGTTTGTGTAATCTATACGGCGTTGCGTAAACGACTCCATCCGGGGAAATTCAGGAGACTTCAAGTGAATCACTGCTCTCATTTTCTTGCCATCTGGGGTAGTTTGACTTTCCTCGTCATTGCTTCGCCAATTTTCGCTCAGGAAACTCAACTCCGTTCCGTGGTCGTTCGCGAGCCGCTGCAAGTCGAAGTCGACGGCAAGCCGGTGAAATTTGGCCAGCCCGGCGATGTGCTACCGCTGCTTGACGAACGGAAAGACGCGGTAGCCCTTCAGAACAAAGATGGGCTCAAGGGGTGGGTTCAGCGGAGCGACGTGGTTGCCTTTACCGAAGCGGCACCGATTTACACGAAGCTGATCAAGGAAAAACCCAAGAATGCGGAACTGTATGTCCTTCGAGGAAATGTTTGGGCGGCGGTGGGCGACAACGAAAAGGCGATTGCGGATTACTCGCAAGCGATCAGGTTGGGTGAACAGCGCGCAGAGGTTTTTCTCAGCCGCGGTGCGTTTTACACAAGCGTTGGTGAGTACGACAAGGCGATCGCCGACTATGAACAGGCGCTCGCCAAGGGTGCCAAGCCACTCTTCGTGCACACGAATCGGGCGGCGGCGTATCTGGCCAAACAAGATTTTGAAAACGCTGCCAAAGACTACAGCCGTGTTATAAAGTTGACACCGGATCAGGCCGATGGTTACGTCTACCGCGGCATCGTGCGCCGAAATCAACAAGATTGGGAATCGGCCATTGCCGACTTTTCCAAAGCGCTAGAATTGGATCCGAAGAATGTTCGTGCCTTGGCACATCGCGGGTTCTCTCACTATGCCCAACGAGATCATGCGGCCGCGGTCGACGATTTCAACGAAGTCATTCAATTGCAACCGGGCGACGGCGTGGCGTTTAACAACCGTGGTTACAATCGCCAAATGCTTGGCGATTTCGCGGGCGCATTGGCGGACTACGACCAGGGGATCAAACTTGCGCCGGAATATCCTTTGGCCTATCAAAACAAAGCTTGGCTGTTGGCGACCTGCCCGAATGAAAAATATCGGGACGGTAAACTGTCACTGAAAACGGCCATGACGCTTTGCAAAATGCGCGAATACAAGCAGGCAATGGATATCAAGGCCTTGGCTGCCGCTTATGCCGAGTTGGGTGACTTTGATCTGGCGGTTACGCACCAAAACCGCGTCGTGGCGCTGACTCAAGACGAACAGAAGAGCGGAGAGCAGGAAATTCTAAAGCTGTACAAAGCCAAATCTCCTTTCCGGATGATTATTCGTAAGCCAAGCGAATGAAGTGAGTCGGCGCACGTCACTTTTGCCAAAGGTGACTTGCTGGTAGTGATCACAGCATTGAAGCCCGGAATCTTGCGAATCCGGGCTTCTCTATGGCAGTTTGGATTTCAGTCGCGATACTGAAAGTCACGTTCGGCGAAAATGACCTACTTCTTGGCGGCACCTTCGACGACCGCAGCCGAGACTCGGCAATTTGCGATCACGCCGTTGAGGTCGGTTTCTATTTCGACCAACGCATCGACCCGTCGCGTCTTGTTGCCCGCCACGAACCGGATGGGCAGCACGTGCACTTTCTTGGCCTCGTCCGAGACGTTTGCGGAAAGCCCGTCGTGGTCTGTTTTGACTCCCAGAATTCTGAAGGGTTGCTTTCCTCGCACCACGAGGTTTCTTTCCACCTGCTGGCCTGGCGGGACGACTCCCAAGAACAAGGTCGAAGGGGAAATGGAAACCGGTGCCACGACTCGGCCCGTCACCATCAAAGACAGTTTGGGGATTTCGCGATCGTTGCTGACCAATGTCAATTCATCGAAGATCTCGCCAAGCGGCGCGGTCTCGTCAAGCTGAGCATTTACCTGATAGGTGGGACGGCCGGAAGAACCTTTGACTCGCTGGACGGACGCCTTGATGTGACCATTGGTCGTCGTCGCTTGTGATAGCGACCAATTCGGATTGCTGCCGAAATATTGAATCGTCGTCGAGCGCTGCAAGCCGCCGCCTTCGGGGACCGAACCGAACTCGATATCGCTGGGTTGAATAATCACATCGCTGCGAATGAAACCCTTGACGCTGACCTGAACCTCCGCCCGTCTTGGCTTGCTAAAGGTGACGGTCAGCGTCGCGCCTCGTTTGCCGAGGAAGCGGTCGGTATTGTAAACGGCCAGCACGGCGCCTTTTTCATAGGTCTTCAACGTGCGCTTGGTAAGCTTCGGCGTGGTGCATCCGCAACTTGTGCGGACTCCGGAAATTTCGACGTCCGTGGCATACGGGTTCTCGATGACAAAGGCAAATTCTGCTTTCGCGTTGCGAGCCACGACACCAAAATCGTGACGGCGAACCTTAAACATCTTCTGAGCCCAGTCTTCCTGCGCTTGAGCCAGTTCCGTACAGAGAATCAATGCGAGAAACACGGAGATTTGGCGATACATGGCAATTCCCGGTTGTAACTTGGTGAGAGGCAACGGCGTGAACGACCTACAGTCGCCATTCTACCTATTTTCTCAGTGGGTGATTGCGACCGAGTCGGTCCCGGTTTGTTTGATTTATTAATCGTAGGTCACCGATTGCGACAAACAAACCGAATCGCGCGCTCGAAATTGCCGTGATTATTTCTTGTAAAGTCAATAGCGGCATCATGTTATGAATATCGAATCCGGCAGGCTGCGGCGCGATCTACGTGGTCGTTCCAATGACGCTTTCCCCCGTAAGCGAAAAAAAACCCGGCCAAATGACCGGGTTTTCATCGACGGAGCGGAAGTCGATCGGCTATTCCGACAGGTGCGGCACCGAGTTGTAGATCTCAGGTGGATGCCGGTCGCGATCGTAGTGCTGCAGAAGCCCAGCGGAAACGAGGCGGCGATTCATGCGAACGCCCGCACCCATTCCGTTTCGGCTAACGCAACTGGGGTCGAACGGGTGAAAGGAAAAGATGCCGTCGCTGCCACGAATTCGTCCGTACCAATCGCGCGAGAAGTCAAAGTTGTTGACACTTTGATTCACGGTATTGTGACAGCGAATGCATGACGACCGTGTCACGTGGATGAATCCGGCGTCGTAGTTGGCGGGCACGATGTGAAAGGATGCCCGAGTCGTGGGGGCCGCCACGGCGACGCCATTTGATCCGATTCGCCAAGAATGTTCGAGGGTTGTGCGAAACGGAGTTTTCGTCAGCAACTCGGCGGTCAACCGAGTGTCATTCAATGATGGCAACGAGTCCACTCCGGCCGACTGCCGAAACACCTGTCGCGAATGCCCTTTGTTGACCAATTTGTGTTTCTTGAGCTGCTTGGGCCGTTGCAGCGAGTTGACTATTTTCGCGAGCCGTTCGTTCTGTTCCCAAGTGGGACGCAATTCCTTTATTCGCACCGCTAGATCGTCGTGTGTCGGAAATGGGCGAAATACGTCGACTCCCCAATCGCCCGATTCGCGGATACGCAGACGCATCTCGAATGTGTAATATCGGCCACTGGGCGAACGCATTCGCAGCACTTCGCCAAAGACGGTTCCCACCGGAAATGTCCAGGCGTAGCCTCTTGATGAATCGCCGTTCAAATGGCGACGATGCCAGACGACGGGCAGTTGCTTGCCCTTTTCATCTCGCGGCAGCCAGAGGAAGCGAAAAGTCTTCACGTTCTTGGTGCGGTGCGTACCGCCGGTCGAATTCCAGGGAAACTCGCGATTGCCATTGCCAAACGGTTCGGAGTCATTCGCCGAGATATTGTAATGGATCGAGTGAATTCCATTCAGACTGCCATTCCAGTCTTGATAGGCGGGCGGAATCTCCGCGTCGGTGTAGAGAATCAGCGCCGGGTCATGCAGCATCGCCCGCATATCGGGATCGTCAACCGTAGGCAGTTGAGCGCGCAGGCTCAACTCTTTTTGCCTGGTCATGAATTGGAAGGGGCGGGCCGCCTTGGCTTGTGTCTTGATCGCGCGGCTGGGCATGCCCGCCGCCACGAATGGGGTAACTCCAGCTAGGTGCGCGCAGGCCAACACGGCCAAGCACATGGAACGGAAATACATTTTCACCTCGGTTAGTACAAATGAAAATCTAAGAGAATTTTCCTACGCAGAAATGAACACTCAATATGCCCGGTTCATTTGAGTCACATCCGTGGTGAGCAGAGACTTCTGGGGAGCCAACAACAACGTGGCAAAAAAATGGTGGTTAAGAAATGTGTCGAGTGATTGGAAAAAAGGGCGGGCAAGCATGTCTTGCCGCGCCCTTCTTTTTCAATCAACGTCCGCTAGTAACATCCTCCACAGCCGCCGCAGGAAACGATGACCCTCTTGGGCACCATGCGGCAAACCTGAACTTGAACTTCCTTCTCAACGCGTACCGGGATGCACACGTTGTAAGTTGCAATGCGCTCTTCCGCGACTTTCGTGAACGTGGTTACGTCGCAAACCTTGGTGTGGACTTGGGGAACGCACTCGGTGTAGCAAACGTCACGCGTCCGCTCTTCACGGACATAACGGCACACGTCGTAAGTTCGCTTGCGGGTCTGCAATTCATAATGGCAGTCCCTGACGATCTTCGTCCGGGGTTCGACCACGTAGTCGCAGACTTTGACGATTTTCGTGCGCGGCTCCGCGACGTAGTTGCAGACCTTTACAATCTTGATATGCGTCTCGGGGCGGCAAACCGTCACGCAATATTCGTAAGGCACGTGTTCAACCACTCGCTTGTAGGTCGTGCAGGGCACTTCCTCGGTTACGACGTTCGAGCACCAGACTCTTTGGCAAATCGTGCGAGTGCAGCATCCGCCGCAAGCACCGCATCCACCGCACGGCACGGCGGCGATTCTTGTTTCCCAATGTCCACAATCGCGAGTTATCTTGCGGGTCGTATGAACGGGTTCAAGATGGCAGACGGCACGGGTGCCAGTTCGTTTTTCAGTGTGTGGAACCATGACCGTGCAAGGAATTTCCTTGTCGGTCCAAACGGGCACTAGGCACTTGTAGTGAACCTCTCGCTCGCTCCACACGGGAACCTTGACCTTGTAGTGAACTTCGCGATCCGTCCACACGGGGACCTTGACCTGATATTCTTCGGTCACGGGCTCGGTCACGGGGACGCACACGGTGTAGGTTTCTTGCCTGATCCGTTTCTCAGGAACCCAGACCGTGTACTTCCTGGAAACTTGATGCGTTTCCGGTACGCACCGATAGACGGTGTAGGGACGCTCGCGTTGCTCGTGTTCGTACTCGACGCACGTGATCGTGCGAGTTTCGGTACAATACTCGGGTACGTAGATGACCCTCTCGTAGGAACATCCCGGCACGCAGTCTCCGGCCTGGAGACCTCTTGCCGCCAGACAGCACGCAGCCGCCGCCAAAATTAGAGTTACTTGCTTAAACTTCATCCTGATCTACTCCCTCCGTTGGGTAATAAAGAAAAATAGGCAACTAAGCCAAGTGAAACATTCATATGCTGGGAACAATGAGTAGCTTGTAACGAAAAGTGAAAATAGCTGTTTTTTATCAACAGTCAACCTTCTATCGCTTGAATTTGCCCATATTTAGCAAATGCCGTAACGTGTCCCTTGGCATTCAAATTGACCATCTTCCCCTTAATCCTCATCTTTACTGATTCTAGTTATTTTGACTGAGTCGCCTCCTATGATGGAGTGACAAGGAAATGGGACACATCGAAATGGGACACATCAAAACTCATCGCCCGGTGTTGCTTGTGCTGGGAGCGATCAGTGGCCGCCAAGAGGCCATCGATTGGGCCCGCGCGCGGGCCGTTGATGAGTGGGGGCCCATCGCGCTCAGCAGCAACACCTTCGATTTCGACTTCACCACGTTCTATGAAGCCGAGATGGGAACCAGCCTGAAGAAGAAGTTCTTCGTGTTTGACCGGCTGATCGAACCGGCGCGGCTCGTTCAGATCAAACGGCTAACGAACGAGTGGGAGGAGCTTTACCGCCAAGAGAACGACCATCCGGAGTCCCGACCCTTGAATCTGGATCCCGGATATTTGACGGAAGCCAAGCTAGTTTTGGCCACGACCAAGGATCGCGACCACCGGCTGTACCTGGACGACGGCATCTATGCCGAAGTCACGTTGTATTTCTATCAGGCCGGCTGGCAAGGGCGCCCTTGGACGTATCCCGACTATCAAAGCAGCGGATACCACGAGTTTTTTACGCGGTGCCGAAACTACCTGCGCAAGCGTTATCGTGAACCAACCTCCATCGACTGAAGTAGTTGTTGTAGAGCCTTCCTTGCTTGAAGTCGTGACGAGGGATCGTCCGCTGTGTAAGGTGGAGAAGGCGTTTTGAGCCCTGGCCCGTCGATTCCTGAATGAAACCCGTAAAGCATCCGGCAACGCGTGAATGAAGATTGACCCTTTGGTGCTGTTCGTTGCCGCGACCATTCTTCCAGGTCTGCTCACCGCTTGGATTGTTGGTTTCGTAGTTCGCTGGTTCGCTCCCCGGATGGGGCTCGTTGACCATCCAGGTGATCGTAAGGTCCACAAGGCAGCAACGCCCTTAGGCGGCGGGCTGGCTATCTGGCTAGGTGTTCTCACGCCATTCGCCATGGGGACTTTTCTTATTTGGCGTATCAAGTCGCAAGGCGGGGCAGGGCAGGGGGTGCCTTGGCTCGCGCGGTTGCCGCTAGAATTGTCGCGGCACATCGATGGCGCGTGGGAAACCTCGGATTCGCTTTGGATCATACTGGGCGCGGCCACGGTGATGATGCTGGTTGGACTGGCCGACGATGCTTGGAATCTAGGTTGGATCGCGCGTCTTGCCGTCCAGTTCGGGGTGGCCGCTTTCTGTGTGGGCTGGCAAGGCTGGCGAGCGACGGCCTTTATCAATGTCGAGATCATCGCGGGGTTGCTGTCGGTGTTGTGGATCGTGGCGATGATTAACTCCTTCAACATGCTGGACAACATGGATGGCCTGTCGGGCGGCGTGGCGGTGATTGCCGGCTTGATATTGGCTGGCGTCATGTTGTTGACGCGCGATCCAGAGAGCGGCGACCGACAATACTTCGTGGCTGGCTTGTTGCTGGTCGTGGTTGGCGGCGTGTTGGGATTTCTGATTCACAACCGTCCGCCGGCACGGATCTTCATGGGGGATGCTGGCAGCTACTTCATTGGCTTTTGCATCGCCGTGGCGACGCTGTTGGCGACCTACACCGGATATCACTCGGACCGGCAGATGGCCGTGCTGGCTCCGATTTTTGTGATGGCCGTACCGATGTACGACATGCTGACGGTTCTATGGATTCGGATCCGCGAACGGCGAAGTCCTTTCAAGGCCGACAAGAGCCATTTTTCGCACCGGCTTGTCGATCTTGGTTTGTCGAAAGGCCAGGCGGTATTGACCATTTACTTATTGACCGGCACGTGCGGCCTTGGCGCGCTGTTGTTGCACCGCGTCGACGTGGTGGGAGCCCTGATTATCTTGTTGATGATCTTGTGTATCCTGGGGTTAATTGCCATCTTGGAAACAACAGCGTTACGAAAAATCAAGCGCGAGCGGCAAGCGAACGGCGAACGATGAATCGTCGGCATTCTTGCCAGATGGACCGTGGTTTCGCCAGGCCGACGGGACGAAAACGAGACAACTTAAGTCCATGAATCGTAAGCAATCCCGTCAGAAGAGAATCTCGCCCCGGGACCAAGGGGTTGACGAGCGGGCGAGGATTGTTGACCGGCTCCGGATGGGATGCTTGGCGATCATGACGGCGTTGTTTGTGGCATCCGTCTTGCTGCCTACCGACTCGATTCCCGACATGGGTATTGCCGTCGTTTTGTCCACGCTGTGGATCGTGCTGTTGGGCGTGTGGCTGCTGGCCAGCTTGCTGAATCGCGACGGCGAATTGCGTTGGGGGCCGACCAGCTGGGTGTTGTTGGTCGTATTGGCAACCCATGTCATCAGCGTCGTCGTACTCATCGCGACTGAGCAAGGCAACGCGCGGGCCGCCTTGAACATGCTTGCTCGCTGGTTAAGCTTTGGCGCGGCGTTCCTGTTGGTTCGCCAACTTGTCACGACCCAAAAGCTGTGCCGCGCCTTGTGCGCGGTGATGATCGCCACGGTGGTCGGTATTTCGGCCTTCGGTGTATTTCAATATTTCGTGATCAACCCCAGCGAGCGGGCGCAGTTTTGGCGATTATCGCCGGAGCGGCAGTTGCAACAGTTAGAACTGGCAGGGTTGGGCCGAGTTACGAGGGACTCGCCGCAGTGGCAGCATTCTGTCGACCGCTTGGACAGCACCGAAACGCGTGGCATGTTCGCTTTGGCTAATTCACTCGGCGCGTTGATCACGCCTTGGTTGATTGTGGTTGCCGGACTGGTTTTTTCGATTTGGAAACGGTATCGCAAGCAGCGAGGCGCACTGGTGGCCGCCGCGATCGCATTGCTCGTCATCGGCTTTTGCCTTGCGCTGACGAAGAGCCGCACGAGTTTGATGGCGACGGTCATAGGATTAGGCTTGCTCGCGCTCCATATATGGTTCTACGGTTTGGGCTGGAGTTGGAAGATACCGGTCATCACCGTGCTGATTTTTGTCTTCGTACTGGGCGGCGCGATCGCGGTTGGGGGGATCGACAGGGAGGTCGTAAGCGAGGCGTTTAAGTCGTTTTCCTATCGTCTTGAGTATTGGCAATCGACTTGGGGGATGATCGGCGATCATCCGTGGCTGGGCTGTGGGCCCGGCAACTTCAAGTCAGTCTATACTTACTACAAGTTGCCCCAAGCCAGCGAAACGGTAGCCGATCCGCACAACTGGTTGCTGGAGTTGTGGGCAACGGCGGGAACACCCGCGCTGATTGCCTTCCTGGGACTGCTGATTTGCTTCGTCAGGCAGGTTTATCGCGGCATGACAATCGATAGGCCGTCCAGCACAGTCGCAAATGGCGCGCGTTCCAATTCCGGGGAAGCCGCCGTGCGAGCGATCTTCGTGGGCGGGCTGCTGGGACTGGTGTTGGCCTATCCGTGCGGCTTGCTGGTGGAAGTTCGTCTCCACTCGGCCGTTTGGTTCGTAGCCCTGCCCATGTCCGTTGCCTGCCTGTGGCTGCTGATTCCGTGGATCGAGCAAGGCGTATTGCCGGTCTCCTTGTTGGTGATTGCGATGATCGCGTTGCTCGTCAATCTGTTGGCCGCTGGCGGGATCAGCTTCCCAGGCGTCGTGTTGTCATTCTGGTTGCTGCTTGCCGTAGCTTTAAATCTTGTAGAAGCCGCGGGCCAGCCACCGCGTTTGCCGAAAGCGGGACGGATCGGAATCGCCGCGCTGTGGTTGTGCGTGTGGGTTGCCGTACTCACGACCACCTTCATTCCCACGATGTACGCCATCGCGGCGCTGGACAAGGCCGATTACTATCGTCGACAGGGCGATCCCCACGCCGCACTAGAAGCCCTTTTGAATGCAGCTGAGTTGGATCCGTACTCGCCCAAACCATGGCGCGAGGCGGCGAATTTTTCCTTGTCGATTTGGTTTCACCCAGACCATCGAACCGAGGCGAATCTGCGGCAGTTCGAGGAATCGGTCCAGCAATATCTTCGCCGTGACCCGCGATCCCATGCAGCGCATAATGAAGCGGGCGGAATGTACCTCGCCGCTTACCGTGTCGATCCGCAACCCCGGCTGCTGGATCAGTCGATTGAGTATTATCGAGAGTCGGTCGCCGCTTATCCGAACAGCAATTTCGAGCACGCTCAACTGGCCTATGTCCTGCAATTGGCGGGCAGGGCAGGGGAGGCGCGCGAGCAAGCGGAACTGGCCTTGAAATACGACGCCGTTCATCCGCACGTCGAACAAAAGCTGGGTCAACGCCGAATTGTGGACGGCCGCCCGCCCGATGAAGAAACCCCCACCGCTGAACAAATCGTCAACAAAATTCGTAAAACCGTAGACGATAAGATACGTTGAAGCAGGAGTTCGCCATGAAAGTCGTGTTGTTAGGTCTTTTTGCCGTGATCTTCGGCACCTCGATCGGTGCGGGGACGGTGTTCTATCGAAGTCACGAAAAGCCGACTCGCTTTGCGATTGGCGGGCCGCAAGCTCTCACGGGCGAACAGACCAGCGAAATGGCCGCGACCGGCGGTTCAACTGGTCACGCCAAGGTGTTCGTCGTGAACGGCGAGACCCACAACTTCGGCCACATGGATGTCAACGCACGCGGCAAACACAAGTTTGTTTTTCGCAACGACGGCGTCAAGCCGCTGACGTTGAAGATTCTGCGAACCAGTTGCAAGTGCACGATCGGCGATATTTCTGAGGAAGGAATTCCAGAGGGTAAGGAAGGGCATGTCACCTTGCGGTGGACCCCCAAAGTCAGGCAAGAGCAATTCGAGAGTACCGCCGAAATCCAAACCTCCGATCCCGATCGCCCGATCGTCGTCCTGCGGGTCGAAGGTGGAATTACCCAGTCCATCGTTGCGCGGCCTTGGGATATCAGTTTTGCCAACATCTCCAACGGCGAGTCGATCACATCGTTCGTCAACGTTTTTTCGTTAGGGTTCGAAGAGGTTGAGTTTCGGGGAGTGGAATTCGAGGACTTGTCGACGGCGAAATTTTTCGATGTTCAGGTCGAACCCTACACGCGCGAGGAAGCGCGGGAAATTGAGGAAGCGGCGCTCTGTGGATTCCGAGTCGCGATCACCGTGAAGAAAGGCTTACCGCAGGGTTTTGTTTCTCAGACCGTCCGAATTATTACGGACATTCAAGAGGAAGGATTGGAGATTCCGATCCGCGGGAATGTGGTCGGCGATCTGAAGTTTCGCGCGTCTGGCAGCTTCGACACGGAAAACCAGTTGCTCAAACTGGGTTCCATCGAAAAGGGCAAGGGCAAACAGGCGAAGATCTATCTGCTGGTCAGAGGCGAACATCGGAATGACGTCGAGATCTCCGTTGGCCCCGACGATATCGAACCGAACGACGTTTTGCGGGTCGAAATTGGTAAGCCGATCGTGGGGACTGGCAGCAAGTCTCGGATCTTTCCGATTAGCATCACCATTCCTAAGGACAGCAGGCCGATTAGCCGATTTGGGCCCGATTTCGGCAAGATCAACATTCGTACGACGCATCCCGTGACGAAAGAACTTCCGGTCTATGTCCAATTCATTGTCGAGGGATAGAATGTGCCTGCTGTCCAAGGCCCTAGAACCTGACAAGGAAATTCCAGGATGGAAATGCAACTTCGATTCGTCGTTTGTCGTTGGTCCGCATTCGTGCTGCTAGTCACGGCGCTGCTAGCATTGGTTGGTTGTCCCGGCCCGCCCGCAACCGAAACGAATGACGTTACCGTCGACCAGGGTGAACCAGCCACCGGTCCCTCGACGAACAATACCGACCCCGAGGGTAGTTCCGGCAAGTTAGATGACCCGGAAGCATCGGACCCACCACAAACCGGCACGGGCACACCGCCAAAACCGAGCCAGGGCTCGGTCACTCCCGAGCCGGGGTCCACCACATCCGAGCCAGGGTCCACAATATCCGAGCCAGGCCGCAGCGCCGAACCATCGTATGAAGATTGGACCGAGACACCACAATTCGCCTTGGTCATTACGGGTCGCCAGCACGGTTACGTCGAGCCCTGCGGATGCACCGGGTTGGAGAACCAAAAAGGCGGCCTCGCGCGAAGGCATACTCTGTTGCAGCGGCTGGAAAAAAAGAACTGGCCCCTCGTGCCGATCGACGTCGGCAATTTGGTTCGACGCACCGGCCCCCAGGCGCGGCTCAAGTACCAGCTTTCCATCGACAGCCTCAAGACCATGAAGTACCGGTCCGTCGGACTTGGCCCAGACGATTTACGTCTGCCGTCTGATTTGCTGCTGTCGATGATGGTGGACGATGGCGACGCGACCAGCCCGATTGCCAGCGCGAATGTTACCGTGCTGGCCAAGGAACTGACCCAGCAGTATCAAGTGGTCGATGCGGGCGACAAGAAGATCGGCATTGCCATGGTGCTTGGCGGCAAGGGGCAAGAAGGCGTGTTCACCGACGTCGATTTTCAAACTCCGAAAGAAGGACTCGAGGAAGTTTGGCCGAAACTGCAAGAGGAGGGTTGTGACTTCCACGTGTTGCTGGCGTTCACTTCGGTTGACGACGCCAAAGCGATTGCGAAAGAGTTTCCCCAGTTTCAAGTTGTCATCACCTCGGGCCACGCGGACTTGCCGACCATCGAGCCGGAACGGATCGAGATGACGGATACGCTGCTGATACAAACTGGCAAGAAGGGAATGTATGCCGGGGTCCTTGGGGTATTTGACGATGAAACGAATCGTCTGCGCTATGCGCGGGTCGCTTTGGACGCCAGCTATGAAGATTCGCCTCTGATGCGGGCACTGTTTAAATCCTACCAAAGCACATTGCAGCAAAAGGGGCTGGCCGGATTGGAAGTTCGCCCGCTGCCGCATCCTAGTGGAGCCGAGTTCGTTGGTTCCAAGGCGTGCAACGACTGTCACGAAGAGGCGTACAAGGTTTGGGAAAATAGTCCGCATCATCACGCCACCGAGTCGCTGGTGCATCCGGCCGAGCGTGGCGATGTTCCCCGGCATTTCGACCCGGAATGTCTTAGTTGCCACGTGACGGGATGGAATCCACAACGCTATTATCCCTATGAGAGCGGCTATCAGTCGATTGAAAACTTGCTACTGCACGGTAGCGGCTGTGAAAACTGTCACGGCCCCGGTTCGCGACATGTCGCGGCCGAGTCGGGTTCTGTCGATGCCACGGATGCGGAAGTGGATGAATTGCGTAAGGCAATGCGGCTGACATTAGCCAAGGCCAAATCCGACAAGTGCCTCGAATGCCACGATCTCGATAACAGTCCCGACTTCCACGACGATGGCGCGTTTGAGAAGTATTGGGAACGAATTAAGCACTAAGAGACGTACGCAATCATCTCTTCGGCCAGTGGGTCACGCGAAGGCGCTAAGTCGCGAAGGTAAAAGAGAGCCAGCCTCTGCCCTTAGCGGCTTCGCGCCTTCACGAGAAACCTCTTCATCTCGGCTGTCCAGACCCGGAATTCAAATTGATCGACCGTGGGCGTTCGTTTACACAAGGCAAAAGTCGATTACAATTATCCCATGGAAGGGTGATTTCTCCGCAGGACTTAAACATGAACTTCAATTCAATTTCACTACTTCTCATTGTGTGTTCGATTGCACCCGCCTACGGACAGCAAGTGTTGGTCGAGGCGGAGAGCTTTGAATCGCATGGGGGTTGGAAGCTAGATACTCAGTTCATCGAGAATATGGGATCGCCTTACCTGCTGGCTCACGGCTTGGGGCGGCCGACGAAGGATGCAACGACGACGGTCACCTTTCCTGAAACTGGCGAGTATCGCGTGTTCGTCCGCACCAAGGATTGGGTGGCCCAGTGGAAGGCTCCTGGGCACCCGGGGCGATTTCAATTGCTGGTGGCCGAAGCGCCGCTCAAGGAGACCTTTGGAACGGAAGGCGCCGAGTGGCACTGGCAAGATGGTGGTCTGGTTGAAATCAAGAACACCAAGACGAAGATCGCCTTGCACGACCTGACCGGGTTTGACGGTCGTTGCGACGCGATTCTCTTTACTAAACAGAAAGACGCGCCGCCCAACTCATCAAACATTCTGGCGAAGTGGCGTCGCGAATTGCTTGGATTGGACGAAGCGCCGACCGAGATGAAAGGCTACGATTTAGTCGTGATTGGCGGCGGATATTCGGGCATGGGGGCCGCGTTGTCCGCCGCGCGCCTTGGTTGCAAAGTCGCTTTGGTTCAGAACCGTCCCGTACTGGGCGGCAATGGGTCGAGCGAAGTGCGTGTCTGGTCGATGGGTCTGATTCGTCGCGGCAAGTATCCTCGGATTGGCGAGATTGTCGAGGAGTTTTGCGACCACGCAAAGAAGTCGCCCGGCACGTTCGAGGAATTCGAGGACGCCAAAAAGGAACTGATCGTTCGCGCGGAACAGAATATCGACTTGTTTTTGAATCACCATGCTTACAAAGTCGAAATGGATGGCCAGTGGATCGCCGCCGTTCACGCCTTTGACACACGGACCAGCGAGCACAAGCGATTCGTGGGCCGCTTCTACTCCGATTGCACGGGACATGGAACGATCGGTTTTCTGGCGAAAGCGGATTGGGACATGACCCCTAAAGCCCGCATGGGGATGAGCAACATGTGGGCCTGGGGCGAAGGCGAAAAAAACGTGGCGTTCCCCAAAACCCCGTGGGCGCTGGATCTGACCATGAAGGATTTTCCCTACCCACGTGATCATCATGGCCAGTGGTTTTGGGAAGGCGGCTTCGATAAGGATCCGATTCACGAAGCGGAGTCCATTCGCGATTGGAACCTGCGAGCGGTGTATGGTGCGTTTAACGCGATGAAGAATCGCGACGGCGCGGATAAACACCAGGCCGCATATTTAACATGGATCGCTTACATCGGCGGGCCGCGCGAATCGCGTCGCCTGATGGGCGACGTAGTTTTGACTCAGGAAGATATCGTCCAGAAACGCGAATTCAAGGACGGCTGCGTGCCCAGCACTTGGTCGATCGACTTGCACTATGCAAAGAAGCAGTATGCGAAAAAATTTCCCAACGATCCGTTCATTTCGATCGCCGTTCACGATCGTCGCATAGACCGCGCGTACGGCTACCCCGTGCCTTACCGCTGTTTTTATTCGCGAAATATTCACAACCTGTTCATGGCCGGCAGATGCATCAGCGTGACGCATGAAGCGCTGGGTACGACGCGAGTGATGAAGACATGCGGAATGATGGGCGAGGTCGTCGGGCGGGCCACGAGCCTTTGCGTGCTCCATGATTGCCGGCCGCGCGAGGTGTACACGCATTACTGGAAAGAGATGGATGCGTTGCTAAAACTGCCTGGCCGGGCTTATCGAAAGACGGTGAGTGACGACATTGTCATTCCCGATGACGCACTTCCGCTGGCCGGGGCCCATGGTCCGCCAACAGGACTCGACCCGGCGAAGATTGCCGGACTGGTTATCGACGACAAACAGGCCAAGAAGTCGGGCAAGTGGACGGAAGGATCCGGGCTGAAGGGCTACGTCGGCTGGAACTACCTTTACGCCGGTGCCGACACGGGTGCCAGCATCCGCTTTGAAGCAACGGCACCCGCCACCGGTCGTTTCGACATCCGGCTCGCTTATCAGCCGCACGAAAATCGGGGCTCGCGAGTTCCCGTCTCGATTCAGACGAACGGCCAGTCGGACAGCGTCGAAGTGAACATGAGAAAGGCGCCCGAAGAGGACGGGTTTATTTCGATCGGCAAGTTTGAGTTGAAAGAAGGCCAGCCCCTTTCTGTTGTGATGACAACGAAGAACGCCGGCGGCTTCGCCCATGCCGATGCGGTGCAACTCTTGCGAGTTGATGAGTGACGTGAGTGAACCGCCCCGGCGCGTCCGGCGGATTGCACTCCACCTAACGCGGCTGTTGCTTTTTCTGTTGGTCGTCGTGTTGATTCACGTTCAGCACGCGCGGATGTCCGCAAGGCAAGCGGACCGGCCACTCGCGGCGATCGATCTGGATCGACTGCGGAAATTTTTCCCGACGGCGGAATCGGTCGGCGACGGTACGCGTAGGAGTCGAGGCACGGAAGTCTTCGACGCGTCGGGCAAGTCTCTTGGATACGTTTTACGGACCTCTCCAGACTGTGACCAAATAATTGGCTTTTCCGGACCAACGAACACGCTGATCGCGTTTTCTTTCGACAATCGCATTGTGGGCATCGACATTCTGTCCAGTGGCGACACGCGAGACCACGTTAACCAAGTTCTTAAGGACGATTCGTTCTTGAAATCGTTCAACGGTTTGACTTGGGAACAGGCAGTGGCTCCGACCCGGGTTGATGGAGTTTCGGGTGCGACGCTGACCGCCCTCGCGATTCGCGAATCGGTCATCTTCCGATTGAGCGGCGGACGGCCTTCGCTCAGATTCCCCGATCCACTAGCGGTGGATGATGCCCAGCAGTTATTTGAAGCGGCCGCCGCCGTTGAACAGGACGCGGCTCATACGTCATTGTGGCTCGTCAAGGACGAGCACGGCGCTGAGATCGGTTCGATTCTACGCTCATCGCCGCATGCCGATAGCATCATCGGCTACCAAGGCCCCACGGACACACTGATTGGATTCGGACCTGACGGACGAATCGTCGGGATTTCTCTGGGCAACAGCTACGACAACGCAGAGTACGTCACCTACGTTCGCGAAGACGAGTACTTCCTATCGCTGTTCAACGAACTGGCGTTGGACGAGCTTGCCAGGCTCGATCTGGAAGCGGCCGAGGTGGAAGGGGTATCGGGCGCTACCATGACCAGCATGGCGGTGACGGAAGGAATGTTGGCAGCGGCCAAGCAGCATCGTCAAGCGGTCGCCGTTTCCGCGCAGCCACGAAAACCCACGTTTCCTTGGACGATTCGAGATCTTGGAACAGCGGTCGTGATCATCGCCGGCCTCACGATCGCGCTGACGCCTCTGCGTGGGATGAAGACTTTGCGGGTTTGTTTTCAGCTTGTGTTGATCGGCTATTTGGGACTGGTCAACGGCGACATGCTTTCGCAAGCGATGATCGTTGGTTGGGCTCAATGTGGCGTTCCTTGGACAGGCGCCGGTGGATTAGTGTTGTTAACCGTCGCCGCCTTTCTCGTACCGATCACCACGCGACGAAACGCCTATTGCACGCATCTGTGCCCGCATGGTGCTGCACAGCAATTGCTCAAGCATCGACTGCGCTGGCGGCCTCGCTTGCGACGTCGGTTGGTGCGAACGTTGAAATTCATCCCTGCGTTGCTGCTGCTCTGGTGCGTCATCGTGGCCGTGGTGCCGCTGTCTTTTAGCCTGGTTGATATCGAGCCGTTCGACGCCTGGGTGTTTCGCGTAGCGGGCTGGGCGACGATTTCGATTGCCGTCGGGGGCCTGGCCGCGTCGTCGTTCGTCCCGATGGCCTATTGCCGATTCGGTTGTCCGACAGGGGCGATGCTGAATTTCTTAAAGTTCAACTCGCGCAGCGACCGCTGGTCACGGCGTGACTGGGCCGCCATGTCGTTGGTAGCGGTAGCATTCGGAATATGGACCATGACATGATCGCATCTCACATTGTTGAGAGGCCGCGTTGCGCGGCCGCCCTTGGCTTGCCGCCCCCATTCTTGTGAGGCTAGAATCTTGGTAACCGATTCGTGATGGGGAACTTCTGCCGTACTCTCTTTTGGGGACAATTGGAACACAATGCCCGGCGACCATGAGCCCAACGAGCTTCTCTCTTCCACCAGGCTGCACAATGTTGACAGCGTGTGCAAGTCTTTCCAGGCCAAATGGCAAGCTGGATCTCGCCCCCGCATTGAGGATTACCTTCGCATGCTGGGTGCCGACCAACGTGGGCCGTTGCTGCGCGAGCTGATTCTTTTGGATGTCGAATATCGCCAGCAAAGCGGCGAGACGCCCACGCCGCAAGATTATCAATCGCAACATCCGGATTACGAACACGTCGTCCGCTCGGTATTCGATCAGGAAACCGTCGACTGGAGTCAGGGCAGTACCAACCGAAAATCGCCCGCGCCCGCCGGCGACCAACCGCCCGTCCAAAAGAAGTTCAACCGGTTCGAAATTCAATCGAAATTGGGACAAGGCGGGTTCGGAACTGTCTACCGGGCTCACGATCCACAGCTAGATCGGGAAGTGGCGTTGAAACTGCCACGGCCGGGTACGATTGTCGACGAGGAAGACGCGCAGCGTTTCCTGCGCGAGGCTCGCGCGGCGGCGCAGCTTCGTCATCCCAACATTGTTCCCGTCCACGACGCGGGGGCGGCCGCGGGCACCTATTATATCGCCAGCCAATATGTCGAAGGCAAATCGCTTCGGGACGAAGTCAGCGAGCAGGGCAAGTACCTGCCACGCAAGGCCGCGCGGTTGATCTGCAAATTGGCCAGCGCGCTCCATTATGCCCATATCAAAGGCATCATTCATCGCGATGTGAAACCGGAAAACGTGATCATTGACGCCGCTGGCGAGCCGCATGTGATGGACTTCGGCTTGGCTCGACGCGACGAAGGTGAAGCGCTACAAACTCAAGCTGGTGTGCAACTGGGTACGCCTGCCTACATGAGCCCCGAACAGGCCAAAGGCGAAAGCCATCTGGCCGACGCGCGGAGCGATCTGTGGAGCTTGGGCGTGATGCTTTACGAACTGCTCAGCGGCCAACGGCCGTTTTCAGGTCGCGGCGAGGAACTCCGTGGGAAAATTCTCAACTCGGAACCCACTTCACCGCGCAAGCTCGACTGCGGCGTTCCTAAAGACCTGGAGACCATTTGCCTGAAGTGCCTGGCAAAGGATCCTGAACGCCGGTACTCATCGACCCAGCACTTGGCCGACGATTTGACGCGTTGGCTGGAATACCGTCCGATCCTTGCGCGGCGAATCAGCCCGGTCGTGCGTCTGGGCAAATGGGTGCGTCGGAATCCGTTGCCGTCGGCAGGCATCGCCGTGGCTGCGACCCTCTGCGCGGGATTCTTCGTTTACTGGCAAACGAGGCCCGCCTATTGGGATGTCCGCGTGACACCGGCCGACGCCGTCGTCCAACTCGACGGTGAACCGATCGCGCTGAAAGACGGCCAGGCGCTGGTGAAGCAGTCTCACGGGCGGCATGTATTCGAGATCAGCAAACAGGGCTTCGAAACTCAGCGGCAGGATGTCGGCCTAGTGCGCGGCGAGTCATTTCGAACGAATATCGAACTGCAATCGCTCAGCGGTTCGGTGTCTGTCACCAGTGAGCCCGAGGGCGCGGCGGTCGAACTGCGGAATAGCGAGGGCGAAACCGTCAAAGCGGGTTACACGCCATTTCAAAGTGAGGACGTTGCATCTGGTGATTATCAGTTGTCGCTGAGCAAGGACGCGTACCTCAGTTACGAACAACCGGTGCGCATTCCCAAAGGAGGGCGAGTTGTTCGGCTTGAACCAATTCGTCTAGAGGTCGCCGTCGAGGGCGCGCAGTCGTTTGAAGATCTTCGTCAAATTCGAGAGAAATTGGCGGAGCTTGGTGACGGCCGCGAGCATGTCTTCAACCGCACTCCTTTAAGAGAGGTACTGGAATCGATCGGCCAGGCGTGGGGGATTCCAATTCTGCTGGATTCGCTCGCCCTACACAACGCTTCGATCGGTGAGGACACGCCGATCACGAAGACGATTCCCAACGTCACTTTGGAGACGGCACTTAAACTGGTGTTAAGCGATCCTCGGCTGACGTTTCGGCCGGAAGTTTCACGCCGGGGGAACCGTCAAGAGTACACGCTGCGTGTCACTACCCAAGACAGAGCAAACTCGACGCTGCGGAATATCATGCACCCAGTGGGCGACCTGACACATGGGATCTTTGGCACCATTCAAGGCAACTCGATTGTGAGTCAGGTTCAGGGTACCATCCAGCCCGCGGCCTGGAGCCGTTACGGCGGCCCAGGCACCATGCAGTATTTGCCGGCAGCCAATACGCTTCTTGTATCGCACTCATGGCGCGTACATATGGCGATCGATGAATATTTGAACGAGCTACGACGTACGCGTACCGCTAACGCCGACTTCATCGCCAAACTGGAAGCCGATCTGGCGATACCGACCGGCGACGCTCAAACGCCCAGTATCACGCCCGCTGGTGAAGAAATCACGTTGAGTTCGCGCATTCCAGCCATCCAACTGAGCGGAGCCTACTACCATCGGCTTGCCAATCGACCCGACGAACACTTGAAGAAGGAACCGGAGTACGCTTCGACGCCGGCCTACGGGGCGATTCGCCTAGGGGCCGGCAACGACACGTCGTTTTCCTTTGCGGTGGACGAGCAGGCCGACGGCACGATGCGTTTCTTCGTCGACGGAAACAACGACGAAGATTTGACGAACGACAACGACTATGTGCTGGAATCGCGATTTGACTCCCGCTCGCGGCGCTGGTTCGTGACCGCGGTATGTGAGGCCCAGTACTCCAACCGCAATATGCCGTATCAAGTGCAACTCAGTTGTGATCGCAGTTTGCAGACGTACGGACTTCAATCCGACACTACGCGCGTTGGCCGCATCAAACTGAATGGCTCGGCCTACGACTTCGTTGTGCTTGACACCAACTGCGACGGGCGATTTGACGACCTGATCAATTGTCGTTTGCTTATCGATGTCGACCGGAACGGCGGCTTCGACGGACCATCAAAGGCGAGCCCCTTTTACGAAAGCTACTCACTGCTCGACCGCGCCAATGTGAATAACGTCGTGATCGAGGCGACGTCGCTGGATCCCAGCGGTACGTCCCTGCGAATCAAACGATCGAATCTGGCCGTCGATCCCAAGACCGAAACTGTCTTGGGCGCGCCCGCGCCTGATTTCGAGGGACAAGATTTTGAGGGCAATTCGGTACGGCTGAGCGAGCTGCGAGGCAAGCATGTCTTGCTGCACTTCTGGTCAAGTTGGGTGCCGGATCTGAAGACCCATGTCCAGCATATTCGCAATTTCAAAAAGAAGTATCAGGCCGATGACGACGTGATCGTGGTCGGAGTGGCCTTGGATGCGGACAAGAGCGAGGCTCAAGCCGCCGCCATGGCGAACGGACTAAACCATAGGCATTTGTTCCATGGCGGTCACTGGCGCGAAAACCCGGCGACTCGTTTGTGGAACCTGAAGGCGCTGCCGACTTTTGTGCTGGTTGACAAGAGTGGGGATGTCGCCGCGAACGTTCAAGACAACCCCAACACCTTGGCGTCGTTGCCCGGGCTGCTCGACCGAGCGCTGCGCGACACCATCGGCTGGAACACCAGCAAATCGCTATTTCGGAGATTGGAAGGCCACGAGAAAGAAGTCAATATTGCCGTTTACTCGCGCGACGGCACTCAAGTGCTCTCAGGCAGCGGCGACAAAACCGTCCGCTTGTGGCATGCCTTATCGGGGCGGCTTGTGCGCACTTTCGAGGGGCATTCCGATCAAGTGGTGGACGTGGCGTTTTCCCCAAATGGAAAAACGATTGCGTCCGCTGGCCAGGACGGCAGCGTTCTTCTGTGGGACTCGGAATCAGGCGAGCAACTAGCGAAGTGTCCTCTGCCGGCGCGGTACCTAGCTTTCATTGGCACAAGCAACGATCGCCTACTGCTCGGCGGTATTGGGAACGACCTGAGCATATGGGAGCGGGGCTCGGATGAAGCTCTACTGACGCTGTCGGGTCACGAAGCGCCTGTATCGTCGCTAGTCGTATCAAGCGACGGGCGTCGCGCGCTGTCCAGCGGATGGACGGATCGCTCGGTGCGGCTGTGGGACCTAGCCACGGGCGAACCGATCCAGGTTTTCCAACTGCAGGCTCGAACGCGCGGCGTGGCGTTCTCGGTCGACCCAAAAGTCGCCGCTTGCGGCGCGGATGATTTCACCGTGAAGTTGTTGGACCTTGAAACAGGCGAAGTCCTGCGGGAGTTCGCCGGGCACGAAGGGCCGATCCGTGACGTCCGCTTTGGACGCCGCGGCCGGCGACTCGTCTCGGTGACCATGGGAGTCCTCAAGAACCGCGCTTATCAAGGTGACCAGAGCGTTCGTATTTGGGATGTTTCAACAGGCACGGAGTTGCAGCGTTTCGTTCCCAATTCCGGTTCACTCCGCAGCATCGACATTTCGCCTAACGGGATTTGGGCGATCACCGCACAGGGAAATCGGCGAATCAGTGTTTGGCGGCTGCCACGCTAGTGCTTGCGTCTCCGCATGTGGGATAGCTTCTACTGACCGCTCTTGACCGGCTTTCCGCCGCGCAATGCTTCGCTGAACAGCGTGCGAAACTGACGGATACGAATCTCTTTGGTGGCTTGCCCGCCTTGACCGGCGCCGCCACCCTGTCCGCCCTGGCCACCAACTCCTCCTGCCCCGCCGCCGCCGAATCCACCGGCACCACCACGGCCGCCGCCGAACCCAGCGCCTCCGCCTTGGCCTCCAGCACCGCCTTGTCCTGGTAACCCAGGTCGCCCACCGGCACCACCGCCAGCGCCACCACCGAATCCAGCACCGCCTCGACCTCCCGCACCGCCTTGTCCTGGCAACCCTGGTCGCCCACTGGCACCACCAGCTCCTCCAGCACCGCCGCCGGCTCCGCCACCGGCACCACCACGACCGCCGCCGCCACCGAATCCAGCACCGCCACCCCGGCCGGGAAGTCCAGGTTGCCCAGCTCCTCCCGCGCCGCCATTTCCTCCCGCTCCACCACCGGCACCGCCGCCGCGACCGCCTTGACCGCCGCCAACCCTCGGAGCAAGTTCTTTGATTGGCACTTCAACTTGACCCAGGTCGTCCAACTTGATCCCGGCTCGCCGCGCGGCGGTCATCACCTGAATTACACGCTGGCTTGCGGCGAGCGCCGCGGTTGGATCATCAAATGTGGCCTGGGTCCCGTTGAAGTTCAGGACGGCGGAGAATTCGTCATCCGCGCCGCCTTTGGCACGCGCCCGTGAACGCAATGCGCGAAGAATTCGGCTATGACTGGTCAGCGTCGATTTTCGATCTCCATCCACAATGGTGACCGAAAAACCGCCCTTGGGCGCGGGTTGAGCCTTCCTGGACACAAATTTCTTGGAATTCACATCGGCCTGGACCGCATCCTCGCCGCCTGCCGCCGGGCCGCTGGATCTCTCCTTGGGCGGCACCGCGCCGTCATCTCCGCTGACCAGTCGCGAAGACACCGGCAAGACCAACGCCGCGAGTAATAGCAACCCGGCCTTGGTTAGCCAAGACATTCTGATATGCGATTTCTGACGTAGCATCATTTCAATTCTCCAAGTTAGTTCCGAGCCTTGCCCTAGCCCGCTGGCCATCAACGGAAGTTTCGGAACCTCCGCCAAACTATCAATTGTCTCCACGAGTGCCCCGGCGTAAGTTCGCGCCGAGCCAGGAAAAGCCGCGATGACTTCCACATCGCAGCATCGTTCTTCGGCAAATTGTAAATTGCGCCGCGCCCACCAGGCGACCGGGTGCCACCAGTAGACGATCATCACTGTCAATTCCAGCCATCGCACCCAATGATCGCGCCGGCGTATGTGCGTCAACTCATGAGCCAACAACGTGGTGAGTTGATCTTCCGTCAGACTTGCTACAAGGACTCGCGGCAGCAACAAGACCGGTCGGCCGCCGAAAGCCCAAACCGAAGGCGTCACCCGAGCCGTCGTGACTCGCAGATCGATGGGCGGCGAAACGCCCACGTCGCGGGCAACTCGCCGTGCCATGACCAGCAATTCACTGGGCGCGACGTCCGCACGGCGGACCAACCGGTTGAACTGCAAGACCCGGTGCAAGATGAACCCAGCCCAGAAAACGCTGCCGACGATCCAAGCGACGGCCACGATAAGACTCCAAGAAAAACTCGTCACACCGTTGGCTGACTCAAGATGGTTGGAAGTGGGTGGCAAAGCGGGCAGGGCAGGGGAGGGCGGCCGCTCGCCGCTAAGAATTGCTGGGGACTCGTTCGAGTAGCCTTCAACAACCGCCGTGGTTTCCTGCAACAGGGGCAGCGGAACATGAACCAGGGGCGGCGTGACCAGCTTCACCAACACCAGCAACCACAAGAAAAACGACAAGTGGGGATTGCCATGCAGCCGCGACACTAGCCAGGCAAACAGCGCCAGCAAGGTCGCCAGCACTGCGTTTGTCAACGCGATTTCCACAAGCCAACTCAACGCTTTCTCCTTTTGTTGGCGGGCGAATTCTTGGCAGGCGAATCGTCCGCTTCGTCCAGCAATTGCCGAATTCGTTCCCGTTCCGCTTTGCTCAACCGCCGCTTTTCCACCAAGTGAATCAGCAGCGGCGTCAACGAGCCGCCCGACAGCTTTTCCGCCACGGCTTCGAGCTGTTGGCCGACAAAATCCTCGCGGTTTCGCGTGGTACGAAAGACGTGCGCGAACGAATCGCGATCCCGCTCGATATGGCCCTTGGCTTCCAATCGTTGCAACAACTTATGAACCGTCGCAAAGTCAGAATCGGCCTGGCGCGGATAAAGTTCCGCCACGATTTCCCGTTTCGTCGCCGTTCCCGCCTGCCACAAAAACTCCAGCACGGCGAGTTCCGTTTCGGTAACGTTGGGCAAATCGTGGGACATGGGGCTTCAAAAACGAGCTGTGCGGTCACTGTGAGACAGGTTGTCTCAGGATTCTAAGACAACTTGTCTCCCATGTCAACCTTTTTGAACCTGACCTTCCAGGGCGGTTCTAATCAGCTTTCGGCGGAGTGCGGATTTGGATTTGCTTCTTGCCCCAGTCCAGCTTCTCCGCCACCTGGCTTGGAAAGTCCCAACCCATCTTTTCGTCCTGGTACAGCACGACTCGTGAGTTCTCCGCCGCCATGGCGACCGTTTGCTGAAGGTCCAAATAACGCCGCACATTCAACAGAAACGGGCCTTCGCGATGGGTCTTCGGCATGTCGTGCAGATCCAATCGCGTCACCTCGGGAATGTACAGCGATGCATACAGCGTCACGCCCGCCATCCGCCGCTGGCTTTGCAACCACAGCGGGACATTCTTCATGCTATCCAATGAACGTAGCGCTGCGGCCGCTTGGCGGACATCCCACACACGCATCCCATCGAGCGACTGACCCAGCAAATAAAAACGCCGGCGATGTTGAGTTTGCTTCTTCTTGCTTTGGTCCCAAGCGGTCGGGCCCACACCGCGGGGAGCGACATAGGCCATCGCCCATTTGAACGACTTGAACATGCCCTGCGTCTGTTTGAACATCTCCTCATCGCCTTCCGGCAGAAACTCCCCCTTGAGTTCTTCTTCAAAACCTGGCCGCATGGTAGCCAAGAACTCGGACCACGAATTCTCATCGAGTACGTTCAGCACGACCAAATCTGCTTTATCTAAACCGGCTCGGTGAGCGACATACAATCGCAAACGAATCGACTTCTGGCTCTCAAAATCGATCGCTTGAAAGTGAATGCCGTGACGCTCGACGGAAAAAACTTCCTTGGTTGATAAGTCGTTGGCTTCCTGTGGCCAGCCGCGAAACGCTTTTTCTTGCAAGGCCGTTCGCCAGGAGTCGCGTTTCGCTCGCCATGCCTTCTTGCCTTCCGGCACGTCGGTCGAGTCCGATTTGCTGACGAAGGTCTCTTGGATTTCCGAATTGAGTTCATCTTCCGGCAGCTTGTCAAATACTTTCAGATCTTCCGGTTCAAACATCTTGACCGCTGTCTTCTCAATCAGTTCGTCGTCATTCTTGAGGAAATGATTAAACCAGCGAAACGCGTGCACGCGCAGTTCTTGCGTGTCCTTGTGCGGTCCGGCGGTAATGTGCAGGGCCAGCTTGTCGGTCGCTTTGTGAAGTTCGTAGATCTTGCGAACTTGGGCATGGGTCCGCACGACGCCTTCCAGTGGGAAAATCCCATCGCGATCGGTGTTGCTGATCAGCAGGGGACGAGGAGCGACCAGCGCGGCGACTTGGCCGTAGTCCCATCGATAAGTGTTGACCATGAACATGCAGTCGCAATGGCCTTCGACCGTGCCGTCAATCACATGATTTTCCAGATCGGTGATTCCGGCCACGGGAACGGCGGCCTTAATGCGATCATCGATCGCCGCGATCCACCAACTATAGGCACCCCCGCCGCTACGGCCGGTCACGCCGAAGCGTGTCGCGTCAACTTCTTTCCGAGTTTCCAAATAGTCCAGCGCCCGCACGCAGTTCCAAGCCTCCACGCCGGCCGGCGTATAGCCTCGATTCAACCACCACCACATGTCGTGGTTGTACGTGCCATGATGGATTCCTTCGATCTCGCCCAACTGCAGCGTATCGATCGTTAGGCAGACATAGCCGTTGCGGGCAAACCAAGCGCCATGGTGCTGGTAGTGGACTTTGTTGCCGTAACTGACGCCGTCCTTTTTCACCCGTCCGTGCCCACAGACGTACAGAATGGCCGGCGCGGGTTTTTCCAGGTTTCGCGGCACATAAAGATTCCCGGTGACGTACAGTCCGGGCCGCGACTGAAACTGCAACTGTTCGACGGTGAACTCGTCATGTTCCGCCTTGCTGGTGATCTTCGCTTTCAAGTCGGTGCGCTCGGGCAGCGGATCCAGTCCGAGCATTTCCAGCAGTTGCTGGTGATAGGTTTCGCGCTTCGCCTGCCAGTCTTGCAGCGACTTGACGTCCGCCATGCAGCCATCGCGCAGCTTCTCGGTTTCATGCCGAAAATACTCGGCAATCATCTTGTCGCCCCGTGAGGTATCAAGCTGTTTGTTTTCAGCGGAGGCGGGCGCGTTGAAAGCCACTTGAAACAAAGCCAAGACCGCGAAAGCTAGAACACATCGCCGCATAAGTTCACCTCGTGGGAAGGGGAGGGCAGGGGGTGGTTGACTTGACACTATGGTGAAGTACCGACGCGCCAATTGCAACTGGTTCCGGAAATTCTCACGCGAAGGCGCTAAGCCGCGAAGGGAAGAAGAAAGAAAGTGTCCCTGCGGGTTTCCTTCGCGGCTTAGCGCCTTCGCGTGCCCCAATCGTCCGCACCGTTTACGATCCTGGAAATCCCATCCTTAATCAACTCAGCCCCAAAGTTGATCAGATATCCCAAGCGTTTATCCGCCAGCCGAAGATAAGTTAGTAATTGTTTCTTGTGGACAGGATGAATTTTTTCGAGCGACTTGATCTCAACAATCACCGTTCCGCTGACAATGATATCTGCTCGAAAGCCTTCCTCGAACTCGATGTCATCGTAGACAACAGAAATCGGTACCTGCCGCTTTGCCGGCATCTCGCGCTTCCGCAGCTCATGGGCCAATGCGATTTCATAAACCGATTCGAGCAACCCTGGCCCCAAGTTCTTGTGAACTTGAAACGCACAGTCGACCACGACCTTGCCAATTTCATTCTCGTTCACATGTGTCTTCCCTTCACGACTTAGCGCCTTCGCGTGAGCCCTCTCTTCCATTCCACCATTGTAAAGGCTAGAAACACTGTTCTGCAAAACATAGAAGGCAAAAGTGCTGGAGGGATCATGTCCATTAACGAAATCGTAAACGAAGCTCAGTCGATCAAGGACTGGATTGTCAACTTGCGGCGAACGATTCATCGGCAGCCGGAGTTGATGTACGAAGAAGAAAAAACCAGCGCTCTGGTTCAGAGTACGCTGGATGAACTGGGCATTGCTTACCGAGCGAACATTGCCGAAACCGGAGTCCTGGCGACGCTGGGCAACGGCCGGGGGCCTTGCGTGGCTCTGCGCGCGGACATGGACGCGCTGCCTATTCACGAAGAAGCCGACGTCGAGTTTCCTAGTGAAGTCGATGGCAAGATGCACGCATGTGGGCACGATTGTCATACCGCGATGTTGCTTGGCGCGGCTCGGTTGTTGAAGCAGCACGAGGGGGAGATTCGAGGCACCGTGAAACTGCTGTTTCAACCGGCTGAAGAGGGCGGGGCAGGGGGGAAGCGGATGCGTGAGGAAGGAGCGTTGGATGACCCTCAGGTGCAGCGGATCTTTGGGCTGCATGTGTGGCCGTTTGTTCCAACGGGTCTGATTGCTGGCCGCGCGGGAACGTTTTTGGCGGCGGCCGGATCGCTGAAGATCGTCGTGACAGGGAAGGGGGGACACGCAGCCATGCCGCATCATGCAATTGACCCGGTGACCACGGCGGCAAAGATCGTGACGGAACTACAGACCATCGTTTCGCGAGAATTCGACCCGCTCCGTTCGGCCGTCATCAGCGTGACCACCGTGCACGGCGGCGAGGCGTACAACGTCATTCCCCCGGATGTGGAAATGACAGGCACGATTCGCGCATTGACGCTGGACGAATTGCAACAGTTGCAGGAGCGTATCCGCGAGATCGCGACGGGAATTGCCGAGGCCAATCGCTGCACGACCGTGGTCGAGTTTCCCGGCCACGATTATCCGCCGACCGTGAATGACGCGCATTGCTGGGATGTCGCGCGGGATCTTTGGCGTTCTCATTTTGGCGACAATAACGCGGTCGAATCGCCACCCATCATGGGCGGTGAAGACTTTGCCTACTATACCGAGCGCGTCAGCGGCTGCTTCGTCGGGCTCGGCATTCGCAACGAAGAGCAGGGGGCCACTTGGTCGGTCCATCATCCGCGCTTCAAAGTTGATGAAGACGCGTTGCCGTTGGGATCAGCACTGCATACGGCGTTCGCGCTGCGATCCTTGGAAGAACTGGTGTAGTCGCCGGGGTACTCACTTGACGAACAATTCGCCAAGCGGAAGTTTGAAACCAGGTAGGACGTCGCGTCCATCCACGGCTTCCTCTGCCGGAAATACTTCCTTGTGTTCAATGCCAGTGTATGCATGAACCTCGGCGCTTTCTGGATAGACATACCAAACAAGACGCACGCCGGCCTGAAAGTACTCACGCAGCTTTCGCTCCATTTCCTCGTGCGTGTTTCCACGGCTAATCACCTCAACTGCCAAGTCAGGAACCAGATCCGCGATGGCATCATCGGGAATTCGACGATTCGGCAATCGATCCCACGAAACAAATGACACATCAGGAATCCGCACAAGACCAGGAGCCAGTCGCATCATCCCGTCCGCGCCCAAGACGATCCCTAGGTCGTCTTTTGCGATGAAGGTGCTCAGGAAGACGCCGATTTTCATCGCTACAAAAGACTCGTACGTGCCCACGGTTTTCTCCAGCAATGTCTGATCGGCAAGCTCGTAGAGGCGATCTTCCCGGTCATGAATCGTCGACACATCTTCCTCCGTGGCCGTTCCGGGTGCTGGATCGAGCCTCACACGCGCCAACGGCAACGGTCCAAATCGCTCGACCAAATCCGCGGCGGTCCAACCAGCATTATGCGTGTCAACAGCATCAGACATTTGAAGGGTCTCGAAGAAGGCGACGATTGCATTATCAAACTCAGCTTAGCACATAGCAATAGCGCAATCGAGGACGCGAATTGACGAGCAGGCCGGCGCGGAGTCAGAGGATGGCTAGACGATTGTCAGGAACACCGAGCCCGGCCGAGGGTTGCGAATCTTCAACTACCGCACAATGCACTTGAAGCGAATCGTGCCGCCTTTGCCGTTTTCAAGTGGGTCGATGATTTCCCAGCGCAGGA
Organism: Planctomycetota bacterium; assembly: GCA_029259935.1. The sequence continues at coordinate 7,737 of JAJDEH010000301.1, read as the reverse complement.
CGAGCGACTCGCCTTCGTTCTCTTCGGTGAAGAAGTCGGCGTTGATACTGCATTCGGCGGTGTCGGGGATGTACTCCAGCCGTGTCGTCAGATTGTCGACGACGGTCACGTTACCGATGACTTCGCCGCCGACGTTGTCAAAGCGAATCGTAAAGCTGATTTCCTCGCCTGGCTTGGCGTCGGATGCCGAAGCGACCTTGACGATCCGCAAACGCGGCTTGCCTTTGGGCCGTTCGTAGAGGTACGTCTGTTCCAGTCGGGCGGTCGACTTTTGCGCGAGGGCCTGTTCGCCATTGATCGCGACTTGTACGGCTTGTTTGGTTTGCCACACGAGCGCCGCATCAACCGCTTGTGCCAGGCGCGCCTTCTCGCCCTGTTCAAATATGCCAAAGCGGATAATTTGGAAGTCTTCAAACGGCATGAACTTGTTGCCCGCTTCCAGCACATTTTGCCGGCCCGTGACTGGAATGTCACGCGTGCGATCACGAAATACGCTTGCTTGTTTGCTGCCCAATCCCACTTCGGCCTGTGCCCGTTGAATCGCGGTGGTCGCGATTTGAAGGTCGGCTTGCAGAATTGCCTGCATCGGGACATCGACACCGGTGGCTTTTTCGTGGCCTTCGTGAGCGACAAAGCCAAACGTCTTTCGAACGGCCGCAAACCGCGGTGCGTAGATTGGTACTCGATTGGTGGGGACAACCACGGTTTCGCCGTGCAAGGTGTCGAAGTGCCCCACCGTGTCTTCCATGTGCAAGCCCCGTACGGTCCAATCGGGATCCACTTCAACCTTTAGATCTTGGTCTCCTCCGTCGAAGAGATACTCGTCCTTGGGCCATGGTCTTCGTATGTAGGGCGGCGACCAAAATTCATCTTGCCCCACGGGTGGATGATAGATGGCGTCGTAAGGCAACTGAGCGTAGCCATGGGGACCGCGCCACATCGGTCCGGCGTGGCCAGCCGGCGCGATGTTTTGACCGCGGAACAACGTGCCGTCGCTCTGTTGCGGTGGGTCATCCGAAAGGGACATGGTCGTTGTCTTCCCGCCATTGGGTGTCGCCAGCGGGCCCGCGTTGTCGATCGGCGCGTTTTCATGTCGATTCACCACCGGTGACTTGTTGATTCCTCGGCACGAGCAGATCAGCAACATGCAGAAGGCCAGTAGGGCGACAACGGTGCGCGCAAACGGTCGCTTGACGGATGCTTGCTTGACGGTGGCGACGTTGGCGGCGGTAACGGTGTTCATATCATTCCACGGTTAGTTTCGGGGGTCGGGCAAGTTTGGTTTATCAGCCGGTACGACCGATTTCAATTCCTGGGGTGCCAGACGTATCGGCTTGCGGTATTTCATCAGTGGCGGCGAGCCATACATGAAAGTGCCGTTTAAGACACCATCCGGAATGCGAGAACCCATGCGCAAGATCGCCATCGGCCGCCCTAACTGATCGGCCACTTGCAACGGATCTTGATCGGGATGAACCTCGAAGTGACGTTGAAATCTGGGATCCTCGCGCTGGGGCATCGCGGCGGTCGGGTCTTCTAAATAGATGACTCGTGTGACGAACTGACCGTTGAGCGCGAGTTGAAGTTCCTCGGCCGTGACATGCACGGGAATTGGAAATCTCGCTTTTTGACCAGGCGGCGGATAGAGCCGATTGATAACTTCGATGGTCGGAAACACTTCAAAACCTTCATGGGCAGGAATGCCAGAGACTTTAAAGCGGTAGACCGCGCCGATCAGCATCCCGGCAAGGGCCGATTCCTTTTGAGCGGGTTCGAAGCGGCCTTCGGACACCAACGAGATGGTTGATCCCTGGGGGCCAATAATCTCGACGGGTTGAAAGTAGCCGGGCAGTGGTCCGCCGCGTCGCAGCATATCCTGGCCAACTTGGCCGGGCGGCATGGTGGTGGAATGCCGGTAGTGCACGGGAGGCTGACCCGCCGCGGGTGAAACCACCTGGGCCGAAACCAGAGCCCCGAGCGCCATGATCTGGAAAGCTGTTCGACGGTTGATTTGCGCGGAGTTCTTCATGTCAGGCGCCATCCCACGAGGCCAGCGCGGCCAGGTTTCGAAGAATTGGAAAGCAGCCCGGCCGAAGCGTCGGCCGGACTGCGGTGGTCACTGTCTTCGCCGGACTCTACCGGCCCGAGACGCACTGAGGACAATTGCATCCCGCCCGATGGCGACCGCCCAGATGCGGATAGCCACCGATCTTCATATTGCTCGGCGGCTGCCGATTGAAATGCGTGGGATGCTTGGTATGCTCCTTGAGATAGATCTGATCCGGAGGTGCCGGATAGCTCATTCCTGGCGATTGCTGGATATGAGTTCGCAAGTCGGTCGTCGGACCTGGAATCCAGCGGTGCGTGTGATTTCGCGTCAGATGCCGTTGCAGTCCGGCCGGTCCGCCCAAAGGAATATGCGGTGGTCCGGGCAAGCCGATCGGTGTTCCCACATACGGCATTCCATAAGGAGGCGCGGTCGCACCGGAAATATAAGGCGGCGCTACGCCACCTGCCTGGTGGGGCAGGGGGGCCATGGGAAGCGGCATGCCACCCGCGAAGCCATTGAAATAGCCGGCCGGAGCAACTCCGGCACCGGCTCCCGCGGGAGCGAAGCCGGGCATTTCTTCATCTTTGTTACCCAGGCGAATGATGGCCAAGATCGCACCGCGACGGTCCGCTTCGACGATGGGATCGACACCCGGATCGAGTCGCGTGCTGACCAACGTCTCGACGCCGGCCAGCGCCAGTTCTTGGAACTCTGGATCGGGAAGATAGATTACTTTGGTGACAAAGTTGCCCGACAGCACTTGGTCGAAATCTTCTTCAGTGAACTGAACCGGGACGGCGTTGTGTGCCAAGTAGGCACCGGTCCGCGGTGTCGTGGGAGCGACTTCCAGCGAGGGATACAATTCCACGCCCTCGCGGCCCTCGATGTTGGTGATCTTCAAACGAAAGATGCCGCCTTGCGGAAAATTGTGGCGACCAGGAACGATCAACGGATCGGAGTCGAACGTACCAATCTGAACGACGTCCCAACGAACTTGCATTCCTTCGGGCTTGGCGAACATGACTTGCACACTGGGTGCTGGGCGTTGCGCCATGTGCGGCGGCATTTGCGGCATCAAGACGCCTGGCCCAGGACCGCCAACGCCAGGCCCGGCCTCCGCGATGCGCTGAGCGGGCGGCAGATTGTGTGCGACGGGCAAACCGATCGCAGCCGCGGGAATGTGACATCCAACCGTCCCTGCCGTTATCCCAACAAGCAGAGCGGTAACCAAAAGACGAGTGACCATGATTTCCCCCTCACGAAGAGCCTTGGCTAGGCGTCCATCCTTGGGCCAAGGCAACAGTTTCCCAGTGGATTGATTCCGTGGTATCCGCAACTCTGCCTCTATTGCGATGCGGATTGAGATGGACCAACGTGGACTCGAGGTCTACAATCCGCTCCGCCCATGGCAGCAACCATTTGCTATCACCGGCGGAAGTCGCCATTCGACAGAACCGCATCTTTGCGCAACGAAACGCGCTCGATGGGCGAATCTGTCAATTATTGTTCGGCGCGTCACAGCTTGAATCTTGCGTAAAACCGGCACAACCGTGAAATGAAGTTCAGCTTGCCCATTCTGACGATGGTTGCTTCGCTGGCCCCCCTTCCCTATCTAGCGGCCGCGGATCCCGGGCAGGCCTTGCCCAGCCGCCAACCTGAGGCCGCTCGTGACGTCGATGGGCAAGACCTTATTCGCCAAGCGGCTATCCGTCTGCGCGAGCTACCGCGTATCGAAGCCAATGTTCGACAGCGGATCGATTTGTTCGGCCAGCAACTCAGCGGGCCCGGATATTATTCCCAGTATGGCGACGGTTCAGGCAAGGTTCGGCTGCAGCTCAAACTGGCGCTCAGCGGCCAAATGGCAAGCTTCCAGCAAATCAGCGATGGCCGCTTTCTCTACACGCAAATCGAAATGCCAGGCAGCAAACGGCGAGTTTCGTTTGTCGATACACAACGAATTCGGAAGGCGATGCGACGGACGGTGACCCAAGTCACACCCCAGCCCACGGCGAATTGGATGGCGCTGGGCGGACTGTCTTACTTGCTTGGTCAGTTGGACGAACACTTTCTTTTCACGACCGCCAAGGCGAATTCTCTGGGCGACGGAAAAATCCCCGTCTGGACGATCCATGGCACCTGGAAACCAGAGAAACTGGCTCAGATGCTTCCCGATCAACAGGAGGCAATCTTGGCCGGCCAGCCAGCTCGGCTGGAGGACTTGTCTTCGAATCTGCCGCACGCGGTTGCCGTAACGCTCGGTCGAGACCGACGATTTCCGCTGTTTCCCTACCGACTGGTTTACTATCAACAAGCTCCCGGTGTTGACAAGAAGCGGCAAAAGGTCGCACCTCATCCTATCTTGAGCTTGGAGCTGTTTAACGTACGGCAACGAGCCGATATGAAGGCCAGTGAATTCGATTATCAGCCCGACGACAATGAACTGGTCGATCAGACGAACCAGATCTTGCAGCGGCTTGGCCTGGCCCCGGATGACAAGTCGATTCGCTAATCGAGCCGACGCGGTCTGAATTCTTAGGCGAAAGCACGAAGAGCTGTTTCTTACCCCCCTTCGCGCCTTAGCGCCTTCGCGTGAAAGCCATAAACTAGAGTGAAGTCCCACCTTTCTTCACTACCGTTGGAATCGAGTTCGAGTTGTGGCACGAATCTTCCTTGGGCTGGCATTATTCGCCATTTCGCTGCTGTTCATTAATATCGTCTTGGGGTTTCGCTCGGGCGACTATAACGGACTGGCCCAGCAATACGCGGCAGCTGCGCTGAATATCCGCGAATTGGAAACTGGCAACAAGGAAGCGACCGATAGCCAGCGGAAGCAGGTCATAGAGCTGAGCGAGCAATTCGACGCATCGAACCAGAAGCACGTGCTGCATACACTATTCGGAGTGGCCGCCGCGCTGGTGACTCTGTTGGTCAACAGCATCACCGTGACCTACTTCATCGGCACCAGCCGTTGGTGCAAAGAGGTCGTCGATGCCTACCGTCTCGACCCGCAACTGACACAAAAAAGCCTCGTGTTGAAACGCCAAACGTTTCCCTGGGCATTGTCCGGAATCCTGACCATCATTGCCGTTATCTTTCTCGGCGGCGCGGCGTTGCCGGCGGGCGCAAGTTCCGCCAATTGGGTGATGCCCCACTATATCACCGCGCTAGCGGGAACGATGTTTATCGGCTGGTCGTTCTTCATGCAAGCCGGAAAGATTGGTGCTAATTATGACGTGATTCAGGAAATTCTGGCAGAGGTGCATCGCATCCGCGCGGAACGCGGCTTGGATGCGGATCAGAAGGCGGCCGACGAAACGCCGGAAGTGTCAGAGCCCGCGTCGGACCCTTGATTTGTCAGCAGAAAGACGGAGCAATGCGGGCGTGTGTTCAACGGGTTAGCCAAGCAAGTGTCACGGTGGATTCGGAAGTCGTCGGTCAAATTGCCAAGGGACTGGTAGTTTTGTTGGGAGTTGCGAAAGGTGACACGGAAGAAGATGCGGCGCAACTGGCCGGAAAGATTTCGCAGCTTCGTATTTTTCCCGACGACGAAGGCAAGATGAATCGTTCGCTTGAAGAAGCGGCCGGCGCGATGTTGGTGATCAGCCAGTTCACATTGATGGGCGATTGCCGTAAGGGGCGACGGCCCAGTTTTGTGGCGGCCGCCGATGCGGAACAAGGCCGGCGACTTTACGAGAGTTTCGTGCAAGCCGTTTGCGACCGGGGTGTCGAGGTGGCCACCGGAAGATTTCAAACGCACATGGACGTTGCCTTGGTGAATGATGGCCCCGTGACGATGCTGTTGGATACAAGTCGCTGATCGCTCCGCGATCATGGCGATTCGATTTGTTCGCGGAGCGAACAACGGCTTTGGCAGAGCAGGGCGGGGCGAGCCCAATTCGAATCACGATGTTAGCGCGTGATGTCTTTTTCGATGTCAAGCAAATCCTTTAGCCAATCTTGCGCCGTGTGTGGCACGTTTTGGTCCTTGAATTCAAAGTTTTGCATCAACATCGGATCGCCAAAGAAGGCCACTCCGAGCAGCAGAGCCAATTTTCCATAGGTGGAAATATTGGCCCACGTGCTGTTGCTCCAAAACTTGATGGCGGTTCCAAACGACCGCTTGAGCCGCGGTCGCCAACCAGACCAATCGATGGCCCACAGCTCATCCAGTACTAAGTGCGACATGAAACCCAGCACGACAGCTCCAGTCTTGAACCAACGTTCGTTCATGTTCTCGCACGAGCAAATCAAGAACGCCAGCAACCCGGCTGTCGCGCAGGCGGGAATGCTATGCCACATGCCGCGGTGAACCGTGTACTTCTTGAAAATTTTCGCCACGCCAAAACGGATGAAGAGGTAGATTCCCGCACCCGCCAAAACCATCGATTCGTAGGACAGGCCCATGTGTTCCATGCGATCGACCATCAGCATCGGGACGATCGCCGCCGCAAAGGCGAACATTTCCCTGACCGGCTTACCGGAGTCGCTGTCCAGGTCCGGCAGCATTCCTGACACGCCACACAGTCCCGCCGCCAAAATCGACTTGTCGAGCGGCATGCCGTAGCCCAGATGAGCTACCGCGCCATATCCGGCTCCAAGAACAGAGCTGGTGGTGATGTGTGTTTTGAATCCGGCCATGGGACGGCTCCGCCGAAAGAGGTGCTTTGCAGAAGAGAAGCAACCGCGTTGGAACGCGAGTTCGCGGCGGACTCTAGACGAAACGCCACGGGCTAGAAAGGTCAGCCTGCACAGAATGGCCTTCGCCCGTGGGTCGCCGGTCGGTATACTCCCCGCCTTCATCGAGCGACGGCCACTGCCGCGCGAATCGCCGTCCGGATAGGCATTCGGTGCAACGCCCACAAGATCTCACGAAAAACTCCCGCGGAGAAGATCATGCAATTTTATGACATCATCATGTTGGCAGTCCTGCTAGCAGCTATCGGTTTCGGTGCTATCAAGGGACTGGCCTGGCAGGTCGCCTCGATGGCGGCGATTTTCCTCAGCTACTTTGTTGCCATCCAGCTCAAACAACCCGTTTCCGCCTACTTGGATTTGAAAGAGGACTGGGAGGGGATCGGTGTCATGCTGGGGCTGTACCTGGCTTCGTCGCTGGTGATCTGGGTGGTGTTTGGCTTCATTCGCAAGATCATTGACCGAGTCAAACTGCGAGATTTCGACCGCCACGCCGGCGCGGTTTTGGGTGCCGTCAAAGGCGTCATCGTAGGCATGATCATCACTCTGTTCGCCGTTTCATTGCTGAGCGATGAGCAGAAGAAAAGCGTCTGCGGTTCGTACTCGGGATATCTCATCACCAAAATTATCGACCGCGCCGAAGCGGCGTTGCCCGCCGAAGTCCACGCGCAACTTCACGGCTATCTTGAAAAGCTGGACCGAGAACTTTCCCACGATCACCCCGAACATCCACCCCATTCCCATGCCGCCGACAGCGTTGAAAACACCGATCTGGACGAGGCGGCGCGGACCGCCAAAAAGCTGCTCGACGCTGGCAGCCAGATTCTAGACGGCCAGCGATAATTTGCCGCCGATCTTGTTCGCGGTTCAGGCCTTGAAATGGCGGTCTCCAAATTTGGCGTCTAAGCGTGTGAATCCAGGGATCCGGGCCAAAACACCCAAAATCTCGGGGAAATCTCACACCCCAACCGAACATAAGAAACATTATCGGACGT